>NZ_JCACKA010000104.1:0-36500 GCF_059505145.1 Mojavia sp. | reverse complement strand
ATTTCCTTCTACATTTTCTCAGAAATGGTAAATCTTCCAAAACTGGATGCTCCCCCCACTTTTGCGTTCTTCTTTGCGTGAGAAAAAATTATTTATACAGCAAATCCACTATCTTAAAATAACTCTAACTGCGATCGCACTTAATAGTTTTGACACTTATAATAATAAAGTTTTATCCCGCATCCGAACAATAAACGGCGATCGCTGTTAATAATTACATCTGTCCTATGGTAGATATAATCACTTCAATTAATAACATTTCAATAGTCCTGTAAAATGCTCACTGGTAGCGGAAATAAAAAACTTCAACAGTCAAAAAATAAGCAAGAAATTGAGGCAGTTCTAAAATTTCTAACTATTAGTTGAAACAAGAGCATAGTGATTTCCGCCTTTAGTTATGTATAGCTTCTGAAGAGAATTGTTATATTAGTAACTAATAAAAAGGATTGATGATCCTTTAGTTTTGTTTACGGAGATAAATATCATGGTTGATAGTAGTCAGACATTTGATGATAAGCAAGACAAATCTATTACCCCTGTAGTTCAGGCTCAGTCTAGTGATCATGCAATCACGTCTGAGCAACATGATGAAAATACAGAGCAGCAATCTGGTGGACATCCCATTGGCACAGCGATTGGTGCTGCTGGGGGTGCAGTCACTGGTGCAGCTATTGGTCGATTAGTAGGTGGACGACTAGGTGCAGCACTAGGGGCTGTAGGCGGTGCAGTCGCTGGTGCCGCTGTTGGTCGAGATATAGCTGAGAATATTAATGAGACTGTAGAAGAGGTAGCACATAACGTTAAGGACGCAGCCGAAGGTGTTGCACATTCCCTCAAGGACGCTGTTGAAGATATCAAGCCTTCTGTCAAAGCTACCGTAGAGTCTGTGAAAGACAAAGTTGACGAAGCTAACATTCAAGGCATCTCTGAGTCTGTCAAGAGTAAAATTGACGAGGCCGATGTCAGTGGTCTGTCTCAATCCGTTCAGCATAAGATTGATGAAACTGACACCCAAGGCATCTCTCAGTCTATCCAACATAAGATTGATGAGGCTAATGTCAAAGGAATTTCTGAGTCTGTAAAGGGCAAAGTCGAGGAAGCTAATATCAGAGGAATCTCTGAGTCTGTAAAGGGTAAAGTCGAGGAAGCTAATGTCAGAGGAATTTCTGAGTCTGTAAAGGGCAAAGTCGAAGAGGCTAATGTCAGAGGAATTTCTGAGTCTGTAAAGGGCAAAGTCGAGGAAGCTAATGTCAGAGGAATTTCTGAGTCTGTAAAGGGCAAAGTCGAGGAAGCTAATATCAGAGGAATTTCTGAGTCTGTAAAGGGCAAAGTCGAAGAGGCTAATGTCAAAGGTGTCTCAGAATCCGCTCAACACAAGATTGACGAAACTGGCACTAGAGACGTATCTGACACAGCTAAGGTTGTAATTCAACATAGCAAATCAGACGAACTATCTACTCCACCCGAAGATGTGAAAGGCTCTATTTAGACTACTCTGTTGTCACTCCTTCCAACCAGGGTTGCAATTGCCATAACTAATTCCTCTGGTTCGATGGGTTTGGAAAGATGCTTTTGAAACCCTGATTCAAGGGCTTGCTGCTGGTTGCTTTCTCCTGCATAGGCAGTTAAGGCGATCGCCGGAATCTGTTTGTTTTGCATTTTAAGCAATGCTTTCACCTGTTGCATCAGCATATAGCCATCTGTCTGTGGCATCCCAATATCACTGAGTAAAACATCTGGTTTTGACTCTGCCAATACTTGCAATGCTTGCGTTGCTGATGCTACAGCAGTCACGCTTGCGCCAGCTTCCTCTAGGAGGAATGTGTGTAAGTCACGGGTATCTGCGTCATCGTCCACAACTAAAATTTGGATGCCTGTAAGGATTGAAGCCATAGGAGAAGTATTTACGGCAGTAATGTTTACCTGTTTTGTTGGCGTTAAGTCTTTCTTAATTAACGGTAGCCTGACTGTAAAAATAGCTCCTTGCCCTTCACCTAAACTTTCTGCCCCAGCCGTTCCGCCATGTAATTCTATGAGATGGCGGACAATTGCTAACCCTAACCCCAAGCCGCCAAACTTTCGAGTTGTTGTGCTATCAGCCTGACGAAAATATTCAAACACATAAGGAAGGAAGTCTGGGTTAATTCCCTTGCCTGTGTCGCTGACGGTAATCTGAGCTTGAGTGTCAATACGCTCCAGTTGAATTTCAATTTTTCCACCTTCAGGAGTGAATTTAACGGCATTCGATAATAAATTCCAGATTACTTGTTGTAAACGACCGGAATCACCCAAAACTCTGCCTAGAGAATTGTCCAGTATCGTTTGAATTTGAATATCTTTAGCTTCTGCTGCTAAACGCACTGTCTCCAATGCCGCCTCAATCACGGGTGCTAAGTTGACAGGAGCCATGTTGAGGTTGAGTTTGCCTTGTAAAATCCGAGAGACATCCAGCAAATCTTCAATGAGTTGAGCTTGTAATTTAGCATTACGCTCAATCGTAGTAATAGCTTTCTTAAGTCCGGCTGAGTCGAACTCACGGGTCTGCAAGAGTTTCGTCCAACCGATAATCGGATTGAGAGGCGATCGCAACTCATGGGACAGCACCGCCAAAAATTCGTCTTTGATGCGGTTGGCTGCCTCGGCTGCTTCCCGTGCAGCTTGTTCTCGTTTCAAAAGCTGTTCTCGCTCGGTTTCGGCTTGTTTGCGAGCAGTGATATTCAGCACAGTGCCAATAAAGCGAACTGCTGCTCCGGCGGCGTTGAAAAATGCTTTTCCTTGGGCAGCAATCCAGCGCTCAACTCCATCCGTGATTCCGACTGTGCGGTACTCAATGTTATACTCCCCACCACTAGCAGGATTGAGGGCAGATTGCACGACTTGATCGGTGCGATCGCGATCGTCTGGGTGCAAGCCAGCAAGAAAAATATCGTAAGTCACTACTGCATCGGTTGGTATACCGAACATCGCTTTACAGCATTCGTCCCATCTGAGTTCGCCAGTGATTGGGTTAAAATCCCACGTTCCTAGTTCTGCGGATTCTAGTGCTAATCGCAAGCGCTCCTCAGCTTCACGTAGGGCGGTCTGTGTCTGTTTATGTTCGGTGATGTCTGCAAGTGCTCCAGGAAAAGCAACAGGTTTGCCAGCGCTGTCATACTCAACAATACCCCGTGCGGCGACCCAGCGCTCCTCACCAGTGGCAGTATGAATACGGTACTCAGCAATATACTCTTCGCCTGTTTCGATCGCCCGGTTAATTGCTGCTAAAACTTGTGACTGGTCTTCTTTGTGGATGGCATTGACAAACATCTGGAGGGGCAATCCTTTTGCTGCATCCACTGGGTCAACTGCGAACAGGCGGGACAAGGCAGCATCTGTAATGAGGCAATCTTCAGAAATTTTCCACCTCCAAGTGTAAACTGCTCCAGCTGCTAAAGCTGACTTTAATTGCACATGGGCTTCTCGTAGAGCTTCTTCTGCTATTTTGCGATCGTTAATGTCTGTAACAAAAACACTTACACCTTCAGCAAAGGGATAGACACGATTTTCAAACCAGCGCTGCCAAGGGGGATAAAAGTATTCAAACCGAACGACGGTTTGTTGTGCCATCGCACGATGAACCTGTGTATAAAACTCGCTGCCGACCACATCTGGAAACATTTCCCAAATGTTTTTACCTAGTAACTCTTCTTTTGATTTGCCAACAACTTCTGCTACCCGGTCATTAACAAAGATGTAACTACACTCTTGATCCAACACAAAGAACTGGTCTTGAATACCAGCTAGGACTGTCTCTAGGTGTGCTTTTGCGACCTCAGCCTCAATCCGTAGCCCTTGCTCTCGTTGCATTGCCTCTTGGCGCAGACGAGCCATTTTTAAGGCTGCCTCTACCCGCGCCAACAATTCACGGGCAGAGAACGGTTTAATTAGGTAATCATCAGCGCCTGCTTCTAACGCTTCCACCCGTGCTTCTTCCCCGGCGCGTGCCGACAGCAGAATAATGGGAACTTTTCTCGTCTGCGGATCAGCCCGTAGTTCTTGCAGCAGTCCAAAGCCATCTAATCCAGGCATCATCACATCTGTCAGTACCAAATCTGGAATACGCCCACGTGCAGAAGACAAAGCAGCTAAACCGTCCGGTACTGCTTCCACCTCATACTGCTGACTTAACAACCGCTTGACATAATCGCGCATATCAGCATTGTCATCAGCCAAGAGGATATTGGGGATTGGGGATTGGGTATTGGGGATTGGGTATTGGAGATTAGGGAAGTTTTTCTCCCCTGCTTCCTGCTCCCTGCTCCCCTGCTTTTTCCCAGTCCCTTGTCCCCAGTCCCCAGTCCCTTCCTCCGGTAGCCAACGCAGAGCTTCTTCTAAATAGGGAGACGCGCCTAATGCGGTTGAAGCTAAAGTCCGACTAGCAGTGATCCGCTCTTGAGGCAAATGAGCAGATCCGGTCGGAATTGACACGGTAAAGCAACTACCCTCTCCTAAAACACTTGTCACTTCCACTGTTCCGCCATGCATTCGCACCAATTCTTGCACTAGTGACAAGCCAATTCCTGACCCTTCAAAACTGCGCCCTTGCGCTCCTTTGACGCGGTGGAATCGTTCAAACAGGTAGGGGATTTCTGTAGATGGGATACCGATTCCTGTATCTTCTACTGCGAACTCAACACGATCATTTGACCACTGCAAGCTGACGGCGATTTTTCCGGCAAATGTGAACTTGAATGCATTAGAAAGCAGATTCAGGACAATCTTTTCCCACATCTCCCGATCCACATACACTGGTGCTGGCAGGGGAGGACAATTGACTGATAACTGCATTCCTGCCTGCTCCACGGCTGAACGAAATACACTGGCTAGTTCGGCGGTAAAACTAGCAAGGTCAGTGGGTTCGTATGAGGCTTGAACCCTCCCGGCTTCTATACGCGAGAAATCTAGCAGGGTGTTGACTAATTTCAGCAGCCGCAGTCCGTTGCGTTGTACCATTTCTAACTGCTCTCGTTCGTTGGGTGGAAGCAGGATGGCACAATTGGTTAAGGTTTCCTCTAGAGGCCCCAACATCAGGGTGAGTGGGGTACGAAACTCGTGGCTGACGTTGCTGAAAAAAACAGTTTTAGCGCGATCAAGTTCTGCCAAAGCTTCGGCGCGTTTGCGTTCTTCTTCATAAGCCTGAGCATTGGCGATGCTGGCTGCGATTTGAGCCGCAACCAAATCGATGAATCCCTTATAATTATCGTCGAAGAGCCTAAACGGGTTTAAACCAGCAATTAGTATACCAGCTTTTCCTGTCTGCCCGGATGGTGCGATCGGCACAGCAACTGCTTGATGGGGCGATCGCTGCCAAGCACCCGTCGGCAGTCCGCTAAAGGACGTTTCCAAATCGGAAAACACGGTTACTTGATGCGTTTTGATGACTTCCGCAAAGGGCCAAATTGCATCAGAATCAAGAGCGACTGTTTCCGGGACTGCTACGTGGTTGCGATCGATACCGCATGTTCCTGCCAGAAAAACCTGCTGCTGATCTGGATCGACCAGATAAATCATCGCAAAGGGTAGGTCGTAAGGGTTGGTTTCCAAACAACGCACACTCAGCGTACAGGCTTCATTAAATGTGCGTGCGTCTGCCGTCCTGGCCGCCAGTTCCCGCAACAGTGCCAATTGGCGTTCGCCGATGATGCGCTGGGTGTCGTCTGTATTAGCACAGATGATGCCACCTGTATCACCCTGGTCATTAGGAACCGGGCTATAGGAAAATGTGTAATAGGTTTCCTCCGGATAGTCGTTGCGCTCCATGATCAGCAGCAGCGCTTCGTCGTAAGTGCCCTCATTCTTCAGCATCGCTGATTCTGCCCGCGGCCCAACCTGATCCCATATCTCCCGCCACACGTAGGAAGCTGGCTGCCCAAGTGCTTGTGGATGTTTGCCGCCAATAATTGCTTGATAAGCGTCATTGTAGAGGTTAATAAGTTCCTCACCCCACCAAACAAACATCGGTTGACGGGAGGTCAGCATAATCCGCACAGCAGTTTTCAAGCTCTGCGGCCACAGCTGTGTTGGGCCAAGCGACGTTGTTGACCAATCCAGCTCGTGCATCCGCGCACCCATTTCGCCCCCACCCAGAAGAAAGCTTACGTCGGCGTTGCTTACTGACGTTGACTCGTTCTTCATTGGTTCCTCTCGATTGGTCATGGGCCTGTTACAAAGCTGAAACTATGGAGATCTGCTGATTGGAATCCTTTCCAGATTGTGTCACTTCCGCTTTTAAGGAGTTTTTTGGCAATTTTCGCGGGCAGATTGCAACCATCTTTATCTTGGCAAATTACTGTTTTAGTGATTTTTTTGTCTCAGCGAAGTATATCTCATTTTCTCAATTAACCAATGGCAGGCAAGGTTTTTAGGTAGCATTGGCTTAATCTCTCGCAACTAGCTTTGCTAGATGGAACTACGCGATTGCGCGAAGCGCAGCGCCAGAGGCGATCGCAAGGTAAGCCAGGTAAAATTTTAACCATAACTAACTTCTACTTTCCTTTGTCCCACGACTTCTGGCGCACCAATTTCTACACTCATCTGCTCATAGCGCGCAGTTAAAAATGGCTGACCTAAACCCATCCCAAAAAACGGACTTTCGGCGGGGACTTCTAACTGTGAACCAATTAAACCTAAGCGAGATTCAAATTGTGCCGGAAATATCAGTAAATCAGCACCCATTGCACTGAAACTAGATGCGCCTAACCATTGTCGCCACGCTAAAGTTTGTTGGTTGTAATTGAGAGTACACAACTTCCGGTTTCCCTGGCTAACAGTAACACGCTCTCCCTTTTCCCAGTTAAAATCAGCTAGTTCTTTTGGTAGTCCCCAAATTTCTCGACCACCAGCCACCGAATTAACATCATCTACGTAAATATGGGAAACCCAACCACCGATTTTTCCTCGATAGCCCACGATGGCAGGGGCAACAATTAACTCGCTGTACTCCAGCATTGAGCCTGAGCCGTAATAGGATAAGTACACACTAGCTACAGTTTTACCAGGCCATACAGAGATAATGTCTAACTCTGAAGGAACCAAGGAACGCACTTGGTCAATATTTACCAAATGGAGAGTTTGGATAGCGTAGCCTTGCAGTGTCCAAGGTGCTTGTGGATATGGCATATATACAATTCAAAATTCAAACTTTAATATTTATTACTACTTAACAAATTAGTAGATAAAAAAAATCCCCACCCAGGCTAATGCTTGGATGGGTAATTAGGAGCTAAGGATGCGCTAGCATCCTACACCCCAAACCACCATGAGAATTATTTGCTTTCAGTAAAATCAGCGTCAATTACATCGTCACCGCTGCTGCTAGAAGAGGAAGCCGAACTACCATCCTGAGGGCCAGGGCCGCCAGCGCCAGGAGCAGCACCGCCAGCTTGTTGATAGATGTTGCTACCAACAGCGAATAGAGCTTGTTGCAATTCTGGTGTGAGCTTCTTGATTTGCTCATCATCTTCTTTAGCAACTGCTTCGCGCAGTTCTTTTACCAAACCTTCAACTTTGGTTTTGTCAGCTTCGGGAACTTTGTCGCCTAATTCTTGCAGCTGCTTCTCGGCTTGGTATGCCAAGGAGTCGGCTTGGTTTTTGCGTTCAATTTTTTCACGACGTTCTTTGTCTGTGTTGGCATTTTGTTCAGCTTCTCTGACCATGCGCTCAACATCAGATTTATCCAAGGTGGAAGCGCCAGTAATGCTGATGGACTGTTCTTTACCAGTGCCTTTGTCCTTGGCGGTGACATTGAGGATACCGTTGGCGTCGATGTCAAAGGTAACTTCAATTTGGGGAACGCCACGTGGTGCTGGAGGAATACCATCGAGGCGGAAGGTTCCCAAGCTCTTGTTATCGTTGGCAAATTCCCGCTCACCTTGGAGGACGTGGATTTCTACGTTGGTTTGACCATCCACAGCGGTGGAGAACACTTCTGATTTCTTGGTAGGAATTGTAGTGTTGCGGGGGATAATTTTGGTCATCACACCGCCTAAAGTTTCTACACCCAAGGACAATGGTGATACGTCTAACAGCAAGATACCAGTAACATCACCAGCAAGTACACCTGCTTGAATAGCTGCACCAACCGCTACTACTTCATCAGGGTTAACAGTTTGGTTAGGTTCTTTACCTAAGGCATTCTTCACCAGTTGTTGTACAGCGGGAATCCGGGTAGAACCACCAACTAGTACAACTTCATCAATATCGCCTTTGCTTAACTTGGCATCTCGCAGTGCTGTCTCAACTGGGATGCGGCAACGGTCGATTAAATCAGAGCAGAGTTCTTCAAACTTAGCGCGAGTTAAGGTCATATCCAGGTGCTTGGGGCCATCCTGGGTAGCGGTAATAAATGGTAAGTTAATTTCCGCTTGGGTAACGCTAGAAAGCTCAATTTTGGCTTTTTCTGCGGCTTCAGTCAAACGCTGTAAGGCTTGTCTGTCTTTTCTGAGATCAATACCTTCATCTTTTCTGAACTGTTCAGCTAAGAAATCAACTATTTTCTTATCGAAGTCATCACCACCAAGGTGGGTATCACCAGATGTGGCTAGTACTTCAAACACGCCATCGCCTACTTCCAGTACGGATACGTCGAATGTACCACCACCAAGGTCAAATACAAGGATGGTTTCGTTGCTCTTCTTGTCAAATCCGTAGGCCAGAGAAGCGGCAGTAGGTTCGTTGATAATCCGTAGAACTTCGATACCAGCGATTTTACCAGCGTCTTTTGTTGCTTGCCGTTGGGAGTCGTTAAAGTACGCTGGAACGGTGATTACAGCTTGGGTTACGGTTTCACCAAGGTATTTGCTGGCGTCTTCAACTAATTTGCGGAGAACTTGAGCAGAAATTTCTTCAGGCGCAAATGCCTTATTCAGACCTGGGCATTCTAGCTTAACGTTGCCATTGCTGCTGAGGACTTTGTAAGAAACTTCTGTAGCTTCGTTACCAACTTCGTCGTAGCGCCGTCCGATGAAGCGTTTCACCGAGTAAAAGGTATTTTCGGGGTTCATCACCGCTTGGCGCTTGGCAATTTGACCAACTAAGCGATCGCCATTTTTAGCGAATGCAACCACCGATGGCGTTGTCCGAAATCCTTCCGCATTAGCAATAACTGTAGGTTTACCACCTTCCATAACTGCTACGCAAGAGTTCGTTGTGCCTAAGTCAATTCCAACTACTTTTGCCATTTTAAGTGCTGGCTCCGTATAACTACAAATGAATGAATGTGAGTATTTAAGGGCTAAATTTTGAACCAACTGGTTGAAAAAGCAGCGAGTTCAGCATCAATACCTTTGGTTTGGTTTTTCTGGGGTTAAAACTCCAGAATATGCTGATATATATACTGAGCTTGTGTAGCCCGTCCATGAAGGAGGGTTTCCCGTACCTTGTTTGGGACGGTTAAATTTGAATAAGTTTTTAGCTGGCTCATGGATGAATTTGCTTTCACTCTGTCTAATGTATGAGAATTAATACTTTCAGCGATTAGGGTGAACCGTAACGTCAAAGTGGTGTTTGCCGTCTTTAGGCAGCCTAAACTGTAGAACTACTGAGGAAAAATCCGCAATTAAAAGAGCGATCGCAAAGTTTGCTTGATTAATTGAGTTAACTTGCGAATATTACTATTAATGTGGTTGGCAAATCCCAACCTTGAGGAAAAAATTGTTTATGCGTCGTGCTTCTGGATGTTTATTTGGGCTGGCCTTTGGCGATGCCTTGGGTGCTGTAACCGAATTTTTGACTGTTGAGGAAATTTGCCGTCGCTTTCCCCCAAACGGCCCACAAGCACCAGCAGGCAATCCAGCATTGGTAACTGATGACACGCAAATGACGTTAGCAGTAGGGCAGGCAATTGTTGAAGTTTCAGCGTCAAACTTGACTGTAACTAGTTTAGAACCTGCGCTCAGACGTGCTTTTATCGAGTGGTTGAACAGTCCAGATAATAACCGTGCCCCTGGTCTGACTTGCTTGCGCTCTTGTGAAAATTTGCAGGCTGGGATACCTTGGCAGCAAGCAACTAGGGCAAACTCCAAGGGTTGTGGTGCAAATATGCGTGTCGCACCTGTAGGATTATTGCCATTAGATGAAACAAACCGTGCAGCGATCGCTCAATTTCAAGCAGCAGTTACTCACGGTCATCCTACAGCCCTTGCGGCCTCAGATTTAACCGCAGCTGCGATCGCTGACCTTGCTAGGGGAGGCGATCCGCAAGGTTTGCCTAATCGACTGCGTAACTATGCTCTAAGTCAACGCTTAGTCTACCACTCGAATTGGTTAGGTTCCCTCTGGCAAAGCCCCCACATTAATACACCAGAGGAATTCATTAGCCGTGGGTGGGATGAATGCCTAGCCGTGCTTGACCGTCTTGATGCTGCATTAAAAAACCCAAACCGAGACACTGACCCTTGCTTGGCAACAGGTGAAGGTTGGGTAGCAGAAGAAGCCTTAGCAACAGGTTTATTATGCTTTTTGCTCTTTCCAGAAGAACCTTTAGCAGCACTGCGTCGCGCTGCACTCACAGCAGGTGATTCTGACTCAATTGCTTGTTTAACTGGTGCTTTCGCTGGGGCATACTTGGGAATGGCTGCATGGCCTGAAGATTGGGTAATTCGCATTGAATACCGCGACCAACTAGCAGCATTGGGTAAACTTTGGGATTGAGTATTCATGTTGGGTTTTTCTGTTGGTAAAATCACAAAAGCGCCAATCTCAACAATTCCGCTAGCGTGAAAACCGACAGCATTTTTTATCGTCTTTTTCAAGAACTTCCCAGTATCTTTTTTGAATTAATCGGCAATCCTCCCGAAAGTGCAGAGGCTTACCAATTCTCATCAATTGAAATTAAGCAAACTGCATTCCGCATAGATGGCGTTTTTCTACCTACTCAAGGAGAGCAAAACCCAATTTACTTTGTCGAAGTTCAGTTTCAAACCGATGCAGAAATTTATTCACGTCTGTTTTCCGAAATCTTTTTATACCTGCGTCAAAATCAACCTCAAAATTCATGGCGGGCAGTAGTTATCTATCCAAATCGCAGCCTTGATACCTCAGATATCAATAATTACAGCGAATTACTCAATAGCCAGCGTGTAATTCGCATTTATCTTGATGAATTAGGTGAAACAGTATCTCTGCCAGTTGGTATTGCTACTATTAAATTAATAGTAGAAAGTGAGGAAACAGCAATCTCGACTGCCAGAGAGTTAATAAACAGAACACAACAAGCAATCAACACAGAATCAGACAGAAGACAGTTATTAGAATTAATAGAGACAATCTTAATTTACAAATTTCCGAGGATGAATCGAGAGGAGATTGAGAATATGTTTGGTTTAAGTGAGTTGAAGCAGACGAGAGTTTACCAAGAAGCCAAACAAGAAGGCATAGAAGAAGGTATACAAGAAGGTAAGCAAGAAGGTATACAAGAAGGACGCTTGGAAGCAAAATTAGAATCTGTAACTCGATTATTGACTTTAGGTTTAACGATTGAACAAATTTCACAAGCTTTGGATTTGGAAATTGAACAAGTTCAGCAAGCCGCCCAAAAGTCAAATAATCAAGAGGATAAATCGAAAGGAGATTGAGAATATGTTTCGTATAAGTAATTTTGAATTAGCATTCTATCCCTATGTCAGCCGAACAAAACAAGTCTATTGTGCTGCAAATGTACCAGTCCTTCGACCAAGGCAATTTAGAGCAAGTACAAGAGTATCTTGCCCCAAATTTTGTTGCTCACATCCCTGGTGCTAGCAAAGCGCTAAATCGGGAAGCATTCATGCAGTCTGTACTGATGATTTTTCGTTCTGCTTTCCCTGATGGAATGCACAAGTTTGAAGATGTAATTGTCGAAGGCGATAAAGTTGTAACACGTGGGACTTTTAGTGGTAATCATCGTGGAGAATTACAAGGCATTCCTCCCACAGGTAAGCTAATTACTATTCCTTTCTTTCACATAGATCGCATTGAAAATGATAAACTCGTAGAACACTGGGGATATAGTGACTTACTAAGCTTGATGCAGCAATTAGGAATAGTTTCGCTACCAGGGCCTGGTTTGATTGCACGGAAATTATATTTGGCGATCGCTTCACTTACTAAATTCAACAAAGAAGCGTCTTGATTAAATAGATATCATTAATTTTTTATTTTGAATTGTTCGTATGGTTACTCTGTCTGCCAGTTTGCAAGCTAGACTTTCTCAACCCCTGAAAATCGGCTCTTTTGAGGTAAAAAGCCGGGTTCTTCAATCGCCTTTATCTGGGGTGACAGATTTGGTGTTTCGCCGTCTGGTGCGTCGCTATGCGCCAGATTCGATGATGTACACGGAAATGGTGAATGCAACGGGGTTGCACTATGTCAAAGAGTTGCCCAAAATCATGGAGGTAGACCCCAATGAACGACCAATTAGCATCCAGTTATTTGACTGTCGCCCAGATTTTTTGGCAGAAGCAGCAGTAAAAGCAGTTGCAGAAGGCGCTGATACTGTTGATATTAATATGGGCTGTCCAGTAAATAAAATTACTAAAAATGGTGGCGGTTCTTCACTTTTACGCCAACCAGAAGTAGCTGAGGCAATTGTGCGGGAGGTGGTAAAAGCTGTTGATGTACCAGTAACAGTTAAAACCCGTATCGGTTGGAATGACAAGGAAATTACCATTCTCGATTTTGCCAAGCGGATGGAAGATGCTGGGGCAAAAATGATTACCGTGCATGGACGCACCCGCGCCCAAGGGTACAATGGCAATGCACGCTGGGAATGGATTGCTCGTGTAAAGGAAATTCTTTCTATCCCGGTGATTGGGAATGGAGATATTTTCTCAGTTGAAGCGGCGGTGAAATGCTTAGAGCAAACTGGTGCTGATGGGGTAATGTGTTCTCGCGGAACTTTGGGTTATCCGTTTTTGGTGGGAGAAATTGATTATTTCCTCAAAACCGGGGAAATGTTACCGCCACCAACTCCAATTCAACGGTTGGAATGTGCCAGAGAACATTTACAAGCTTTATGGGAATATAAAGGCGATCGCGGTGTTCGTCAATCGCGTAAGCACATGACTTGGTATGCTAAAGGCTTTGTTGGTGCAGCCGATTTGCGCGGACAGCTAAGTGTTGTTGAAACAGTACAGCAAGGCGTGGATTTGCTTAATCGAGCAATTGAGCAATTAGCTAATGGTTACGAACCGGAAGTAGAAACAGAATCTAGCTTTGCTTTGGTGTAAGAGTCATCTTTTAATAATTGGTAATGATTAATTAAATAAAATCTATATCTAGTTAACCATTACCAACCTCTAGCTTAAAAGAGTGCTGAGTTCTGAGTTCTGAGTGGAAGAGTTCGGAGTTATCCCCTTGTCCCCTTGTTCCTCTGTCCCCCAGTCCCTGCTTCCTTTTTTATCGGAACTGCTTCTGCCAACTCTTATTGCCGACGGCGAATATATCCTTCCGCTTCTAATTTTTTGATAGCTCTGGCGGCAGCATCTTTTCCATATCTTAGTCCAATTGTTGCCGATTCTCTGGAAAGTTGGGGAAGAACCGTAAGCGTTTTTTGCCCTAATGGTGTTTGATAAAATGCAATAATTTGTTTTATCTCATCATGAGTGAAATATTTATTATAAAGAGGCACAAACTCATTAACCATTTCTTCTGGTTTTAACTCTGCTTGAAAAGTATCCCAAAATTTCGCTGGAACTTGAGGATATTCAGTTTTCATTGCACTTACCATTTGACTAATGATTTGTCGGGAAAGATTGCTTGCACCTGTTATATCTAACAACTTTCTAATGTTATTGATTTTTTCTTGGTCTTGAGTATTAGTTGTTGGCGCAGTTCTGTTATTATTCGTAGCCTGAGCAAAAGCTACTCCCTGAAAAGTAGTTATTGCTGATATCACAACTGCTGAAATCAAAAGTTTGGTCTTCATAATATTTATGAAAAATTATTAATTCAAAATCCTTAGAATACTTGAAAAATCAAGCAGTATTTATATGATCTACTTAAATATTTTTACTGTCAAGTTTATAACTATATACTTTATCTACTATAAATTAGTAGCTCATTCTTTCCTGTTCCCTGTCCCCTGTTATCTACCATACATTAAATTATTCTTGTATCACCTTGAGAGTATGTAAATTTGTATCAGTACAACCAGTGATAAATCCTCCCATTGCTTGAATTTGTTGCAAGTACTCAATGGCAGATTTTGTAATTACTTCTCCTGGCATTAACACCGGAATTCCAGGAGGATAGGGACAGACGATTTCTGCACAGATGCGATCGCACGTCTCTAATAAAGGTAATGTTTCACTAGCAGCAAAAAAAGCCTCGCGGGGTGAAATTTTCAAAGAATACTCGAATTCGCTGGGCGGATTTTGGCAAATTGGGTTTTGTGCAATCAAGTTGGTGCGGCGATATCCTTGGGCAAGGGTAATAAAACCTTGGGCTAATTCCTCAATATCTCCTTTGGTGTTACCCAAACTAATAATAAAAGTAAGATGTTGCAGTGATGAACATTCAGCCGTTACACCTAGCTTTTCATCTAGAATTTCCTCAGCCTCAAATCCGGTTAAGCCTAAGCCAGAAACAGTAACGGTTAATCGTGTTTTGTCTAAACCCACAAAGCCAGGAGAAGCAGGGTTATCAATAATCGATAATCCGGGAATTTGACTAATTCTGGTTCTAGCTGCTTTTGCAAGTTGCAAAGTCCGAGTCATCAAGCGTTCCCCATCAATTGCCATTTGCTGACGCGCTGCATCGAGGGAAGCTAAAAGTAAATAACTGGGGCTGGTAGACTGGACTAGTTGCAAAGCTTTACTCACTCGATCAGCGTTTATCCTGTTACCTTGGATGTGCAGCATTGATGCTTGCGTCATCGCACCCAGAGTTTTGTGGATAGATTGTACAGTTAAATCTGCACCTGCGGCTAAGGCTGGGGTGGGTAATTCGGGATGAAAGGCGAAGTGTGGGCCGTGTGCCTCATCTACGAGTAAAGGGATATTGTATTGATGGGTAATGTGAGCGATCGCTTCCACATCTCCACAGACACCGTAATATGTTGGGTAAACTATCATCACTGCTTTCGCATCAGGATACTGTTGCAGTGCAGATTGCACAGCGCTAGGTGTAATGCAATGAGCAATATCTAAAACTGAGTCATAGTCAGGATTGAGAAAAATTGGTATAGCACCGGAGAGAATTAAGCCGGCGATCGCAGATGAATGCACATTTCGCGGCAGAATAATTTTATCGCCTGTACTACAGGTAGCGAGAATTGCTGCCTCAACTCCACAGGTAGAACCGTTAACCAAAAACCAAGTTTGAGCAGCGCCAAATGCTTCAGCCGCCAATTGTTGCGCCTGCTGAATCACACCTTGGGGTGCAAACAGATTATCTAAATCTGCTAATTCTGTTAAATCAGCGCGAAACATAGCTTTACCTAACAAATCAGCCAAGGGTTGAGAAATTCCCTCTCCCCGCTTATGTCCTGGCGTGTAAAAGGACGCATGAGGATGTGCTACACAGGCTTTTAAGGCGTTTAATAATGGCGTTTGGTTTTGATTAAGCATGAAAGAGATATCGGAGTTACTGTTAACTTTTTTGCCCAATCATTTCGTATATTTGTGTTACATATAGGACTCATATTTGATTTTTGAACAAAATTCAGTACACCTTTATCCCTTCTTCCCAGTCCCCAGTCCCCAATCCCCAGTCCCTTACCTCTACGAGTGATTCAGAAATCAAATCGGATTGCTATATCTGCCTATGATTGCAAAAGGAGTTAAATTAGCATTTACTCATTTTTAGCCTTCACAGGAATTTTAATTACAAATTCTGTCCCTTGCCCTGGAGCAGAGATACAGCTAATTTGTCCGCCATGTTTTTCAACTATGATCTGATAGCTGATTGATAAACCCATTCCAGTACCTTTACCCACGGGTTTGGTAGTAAAAAAGGGGTCAAATAACTTTGAATGCATTTTTTCATGAATGCCAGAACCATTATCCGCAATGCTTATTGCTATCCATTCGCTATCTAGTATTTCGGTACGAATGCGAATTGTCGGTAATAAGTTATTGGATTTTTCTGCTTTATTAATTATTACCCATGATGCATTACTATCTTGTAAAGCATCAATGGCATTGTTAAGGATATTCATAAAAACTTGATTGAGTTGGGAGGGATAGCATTCTATTAAAGGTAATTGACCGTATTCTTTAATAACTTTGATTTCTGGACGTTCATGTCTAGCTTGTAAATAGTATTCCATAATTATTAAAGTACTATCGATACCTTCATGAATATCGACCTGTTTAATATCAGCTTTCTGTAAATGAGAAAAGGTTTTGAGTGATTTAACAATATCAGTAATTCGTTGCGTTCCCATTGCCATTGAATTTAAAACTTTAGTTAAATCTTGAGTTAAAAAATCTAGTTCATTTTCTTCTATTAATTCTTGAATCTCTTGAGGTGGATTTGGATAATTCTCTTGATAATGTTGGATTAAATTTAACAAGATATCAGTATGTTTTTTAGCATAAATGAGATTGCCATGAATAAAGTTAACAGGATTATTAATTTCATGAGCAATTCCAGCAACAAGTTGTCCCAAACTAGACATCTTTTCAGAATTAATTAGTTGATATTGAGTTTTTTGAAGCTTGTTTAAAGTTTCCTGAAGGTTAGCATTAGTTTGTTCAAGACGATCGGATTGACTGATAGTAGATTGCTCAGAAACATCCAATAACTGAGTTAATGTTGCAATTTGTGAGTTGAGACGCAGAAAAATTTCATCTTTATTAGTTGCCGTTGCAATTTTTTCATTCACAACAGGTTGTCTATGACTGCTGAAAATTTTGTCTGACTCAAAAGGTAAGATTGCCATTTTAACGTTTAATGCTAGCGGACGCAATAAATCGACACTCATTCGAGGGACTGCCACTTTCAAGAACATGAGAATCACAAACATATTGCCAGAAGGTAATAATCCACCAAAGCCAACTACAGACTTAATATTAAACGGGATAACAAATGATGTTTGTGAAGGAATGTAAGGGCTACCCAAGGCATCAGGAACGTAAAATACGTTATACATCCGCTGTTCTAAATCAGTTAATAAATTAGGGTCTGGCTGAACTACATTACTTAGATTCAAACCTAATTGTTGTATAAGTTTGTAAATCATTGGGATGCTGGCGATCGCATCTTCATTTACTAGAGGAATAGCTTTATGCCCTGAAGATTTGTGCCGCGAATTCCATTCTGGTAGTTCCCCAGCGCTGGCCAATAAAGTCAAGCACTTAAGAGTATCTTCAGGTACATAATTACCTAACAGACTATCTGCATACTCTTGCAAATCTGGTGTTAGTCCTCCATAGGAATGAGTTTTAAAAAAACGGGCAAGAACACATGATTTTTCACCAGTTTTTTTATCAATTAAATGTGTATAAAGATAATTAATAATGTGGTTACTAACCTCTTCCATACTATTAGCTTGATTGCCTAAATTTCGCAAAGCTAAACCGCATTCTGACATATTTCTTAAAGTAAAATTTTGCAAATCATACATTATAGACATCTCCTAATATGACTAGAGAAAGGCCATGGCAAAATACGCACCCAAACAAGAACAAGTTGTTAAGTTTGCAGAATGCGAAATATCAATGTTCTTGCTTGACTATGAAAGAAAACCAAGATAAATCAGTTTTAATCTATACAATATAAATTTCAGCAATGTATGAAGTAAGGCTTATTAAAGCTTAATTAAACTGAGTCACTATATAAAGCTTGTAATTGATGAAAGCTTGTAATTGACGAGTAATAAAAACAGAACTTACGCACTCAGATCCCCCAACCCCCTTAAAAAGGGGCAACCCTGCGCCCTTGCGGGTTCTCCGACTCCCTCAGTGGCGTGGCTTTAGACGTTCCCCCTTTTTTAAGGGGGGTTAGGGGGATCAGGATTTGAGACTTCAGTGCGTAAGTCCTAAAAAAGTGAAAAGAGTTGCAAAGGCATTTGATATCTCTCATGAAGTTTTTCTAACACCACCGTCAAACTTAACAACATCTTAATCTCCACTTGATTCTAAGTTAGTAACTTCCTTTTGTTGCTTGAGCAAGCTGGAGACTAGTTATTTCAAGCGGCTAACTCTCTTGAAGTTTGCCAACTATATCAACATCTCAGTAGGGGTGAATATGAAATTCATGCATTGCCTTAGCGAAGCTGACCGCTCGCGTAGCGTCTCGCAGACAACGTATCGCCTGTTATCAAGTCGTTGCAGACGGCGGAGCTTTTTGTTAGGTGCAGGATTCTTAACAGGGTTAGCAATGACTAGTCAATGGAATCCAGCAATAGCGAAATCGAGGTTTTCTGGCTATCCCTTTAGCCTTGGTGTCGCCTCTGGCGATCCTTTACCAGATGGTGTTGTGTTATGGACGCGACTGGCTCCCAGCCCACTCAATGGCGGTGGAATGCCACTAAGCAATGTTGTAGTGCGGTGGGAAGTTGCTCTTGACGAAAATATGAAAAAAGTTGTGCAACAAGGCAAAGTTTTAGCAACTCCAGAGTTAGCACACTCAGTACACGTTGATGTGCGTGGGTTAGAGCCTGAACGCTGGTATTGGTATCAATTTAGAGTAGGCAATGAAGTTAGTCCGATTGGGCGGACTCGCACAGCTGGCGGATTCCATCGCTCTATCAAAGAACTTAACTTCGCCTTTGTTTCCTGTCAAGACTGGCAAAACGGCTACTATACAGCCTATCGACATCTGGCTGACGAGGATCTCGACCTTGTTGTTCATCTGGGTGACTACATTTACGAATACGGGCCGGAATCTGGTGGGCCACGCCAGCATAACAGTCCAGAAATCGTCACCCTTGCCGACTATCGCAACCGTCACGCTTTGTACAAGACCGACCCCAATCTGCAAGCTGCTCATGCTGCTTTCCCTTGGATAGTGACTTGGGACGATCATGAAGTCGATAACGACTACGCTAACCTGATACCTGAAGATAACCAAAGTCAAGAGGCATTTTTAGTTCGGCGAGCCAATGCTTACCAAGCATACTACGAACATATGCCACTGCGTGAATCTTCGCTGCCCAACAGGTCAAATATGCAGCTTTACCGGCGGTTCGCTTTCGGTGATTTAGCTGAGTTCAACGTGTTGGATACCCGCCAGTATCGCACTGATCAACCTTGTAATGACGGACTTAAGCCTCGTTGTGTCCAAGCTTTTGATGCCAATGCTACCATGACAGGGAAAGAGCAAGAGCAATGGCTATTCCAAGGATTAGACAAATCGCGATCGCGCTGGAACGTGATTGCTCAACAAACGATGCTAGCTGAATATGATTTTAATGGTCGCCCAGACATAAAAGTATTCAACATGGATCAGTGGGATGGCTACGTGGCGGCGCGGAATCGGCTCCTGAACTTTTTGCAACAGCGCCAACCTTCCAACCCAGTGGTAATTACTGGAGACATCCATTCTAGTTGGGTACACGACTTGAAAGTTGACTTCAACAACCCAGCCTCAGCCACAGTTGGTACAGAATTTGTCGGAACTTCGATTTCCTCTGATTTTCCAGCTCAATTTATCGCGCCAGTTCAAGCCGCCTTGCGAGACAATCCCCACACTAAGTTTTTTGACGGTGCTTTTCGGGGTTATGTCCGCTGCAACCTCACCCCAGAACGCTGGCAGAGCGATTACCGCGCTGTATCAACTATCATTAGCCCTAATGCCTCTATTAGTACCCTAGCTTCGTTTGTAGTTCAAAACGGTCAACCAGGCGCACAACGGGCATAAATCTCGTAGGGTGTGTTATGCCGTAGACTAACGCACCCTACAAATCTTCTTGACTTTTAACTTTTGACTTTTACGTTGGCGGTTGCTCATTAGTAGGAGTTGGCGATTCACCTCGCAGTCCCTTGCGGCGTTGGTTTTTAGGAACTCCTCCCGCCATACCATACTCTATACTGCTTTTGCCATATTTAGCCCCAACTCCCATGAGTATGTGTTCTGTCATGTCTGCCAACTGTCGCTCTGTTTCCAACATGGTACGGTATAACTTATCCAGGTTGGTCAGGGCACTGTTGTAGATATTTTCTTGATTTCGCAGTGACTCAATTAGTCTTGAGTAAGCAGGTAGGGTAAGTCCATTACCTACATCTAACTTTGGATCAATTGAATTCATACCAGCTGCACGACGCGCTGCTTTTTCTAACACTTGGGAGGTTCTTTTTCTTCGAGCCATGAAATGCACCTCATAATCTGGTTATCAGTTATCAACTTCACTGTTAACTGATGTAATCTTCTTTACGTTAAAAGCTTCTGTATCAATCAGCCTGAGAAAATTCCTGCAAACTTCTGATGAGTTTTGCTACACAGGGTTAGCAGTAATTATTGATGTAATTACGCAAAACAGTAAGCAAACCGCAGTTTGAGAAAGCAATATCTGCTTTTGCTTGCTAAATATACCGAAAACAGTAAGCAAACCGCAGTTTGAGAAAGCAATATCTGCTTTTGCTTGCTAAATATACCGAAAACAGTAAGCAAATTTGCATTTTGAGAAAGCAAACTCCAGTTTGAGAAAGCAAACTCCAGTTTGAGAAAACATCGTAGGAAACATCAAAAATCTTCGAGTCACAGGAATAAAAAAGTTGATAAGCTAATGCACATTTAACTTGCATATTTTAATTTTGGAGAAAAAGCGTCATTGCGACCGAAGGGTAGCAATCCCAAAAACTTTGCGATTGCGTCGTTTCATTTCGTTCCACTTGCAATGAGATATTTTGCCAGACATCATATCAATTCTTCTCCCCTGCACCTGAAGCCCCTCTGCTCCTCTGCTGTCTCAATGTGCAAATGAGATGTGTAACAGCTTAGTACTGGGCAATGCGATCGCACTGGCTAAAATATTAAAATTGTGCTTAGAGGATGTCTCAGAAGTATTAAATATTTCGTTTGATCCCCCTAGCCCCCCTTTCCAAGGAGGGAAATATATCAAAGTCCCCCTTTTTAAGGGGGGTTGGGGGGATCTATAAGTCTCAAATACAACATCAAAAAGTTTTTAGACATCCTCTTACCAATGACCATTGATTATTGATAAATGATCATTTAGGAAGATGTCAGCAACTTAAGTTGTCATCTAGGTTGGGAAAGTCGAATAATTTAATTCAGACTTTCTATGATTCAACCCACTGCTATTTCTATACCCGAACCTGGAATTCCCAATCCTGTACCAAATCCCTTACCCAGTCCTGAACCTACACCAGGGCCAACCATTCCCCAGCCTGTACCGGGGCCTGTACCAGAACCTGTACCTGCACCAATTCCCCAGCCTGTACCAGGGCCAATTCCTCAAACAGTTCCAGGAACAATACCCCAAACAATTCCTGAACCTGTTTAAATTATCTTGGTAGTGTAAGCCAAAATCTAAAATCTAAAATGCTACGAGCCGGAATTGTCGGACTTCCCAACGTCGGAAAATCTACTTTATTTAATGCTGTAGTTGCTAATGCCAAAGCAGAAGCTGCTAACTTCCCGTTTTGCACCATTGAACCGAATGTCGGCGTTGTCGCAGTACCGGATGAGCGCTTAAATGTTCTCTCGAACATTGCCGGTTCAGCACAAATTATCCCGGCGCGTGTTGAGTTTGTGGATATTGCCGGTTTGGTTAAAGGTGCAAGCCAGGGTGAGGGACTAGGTAATCAATTTCTGTCCCACATCCGGGAAGTCGATGCAATTGTTCATGTGGTGCGTTGTTTTGAAAACGACGATATTATCCACGTTGCTGGCTCTGTTGACCCAGCACGAGATATTGAAATTATTAATTTGGAGCTTGGTTTATCAGATTTAGCACAAATTGAACGCAGAATCGACCGCACCCGCAAACAAGCACGCACTAGCAAAGATGCACAGTTTGAAGTCACAGTTTTAGAAAAGTTAGCTGCTGCTTTAAATGAAGGTAAATCAGTTAGACAAGTTAGTTTAACAGAAGAAGAAGCAGAGATTATTAAAGGACTAGGGCTGCTCACCAATAAACCAATTATTTACGCCGCCAATGTTTCTGAGGATGATTTAGCAACGGGTAATGATTTTGTAGAAAAAGTGCGGCAAATAGCATCTGGTGAAAATGCTCAAGTTGTCATAGTTTCTGCCCAAGTAGAAGCCGAACTTGTAGAATTACCAGAAGAAGATAAAGCTGATTTTCTCGCATCTTTGGGTGTAGAAGAAGGCGGTTTAAAATCTTTAATTCGTGCTACTTACGCCTTATTAGGCTTGCGGACATATTTCACTAGTGGCCCTAAAGAAACCCGTGCTTGGACAATTCATGCAGGTATGTCTGCGCCCCAAGCAGCAGGTGTGATTCACTCGGATTTTGAACGGGGATTTATTCGCGCTGAAACTGTTGCTTATGATGATTTAGTAGCAACTGGTTCGATGAATGCGGCCAAGGAAAAAGGTTTAGTCAGAAGTGAAGGCAAAGAATATATTGTCAAAGAAGGCGATGTGATGTTATTCCGATTTAATGTGTAGGGAGAAATAATTACTAATTCGTAATTCGTAATTCGTAATTAAGAAACTGGTTTAAATACAGCAGATTGCACTTGGTGAGGTACAGATTATCGCCGATCGTAGGGGCACGGCAGTGCCGTGCCCCTACCCGTGTACTTACGCACTCAGATCCCCCAACCCCCTTCAAAAGAAGCAGCCCTGCGCCCTTGCGGGTTCCCCGGCTCCCTCAGTGGCGTGGCTTTAGACGTTCCCCCTTTTTTAAGGGGGGTTAGGGGGGATCAGGGTTTCAGACTTCAGTGCGTAAGTCCTAAATTATTCCAATTTCTGGTTCAACGCGACTGTTCCTTCTCCCTGCTTCCTCTACCGTGTACACAAAAGTTTTTGAGAGTTGTCCCACAGGCTTTTGATCCCCCCAACCCCCCTTTTTAAGGGGGGCTAAAATCCCTCAAAGTCCTCCAATTTATCGGAGGATAATGACGGATCTACAATGATTTCGGTTTAGTACACAGATGTGTGTACACCGTAGGCTCCCCTGCACTTAATGCGATGGGATATTTTTTTAGTTGGAAGTCCCTATTCTCCACCCACAATGTACACAGAAGAACCAAAATTTTCATCATCTGTACCAACAATCAAACCACCTTCTGCACCTGGGACAAGTTCCATCCCTTCTATTTTGTGGTAATCAGAACGGTAAAGCGGTACAAATTGAGGATTTTGCTGCAATACTAATTTGTTACCACGAAAACCTATGGAGCCAGCAATGTATACAGCTGATTGAAATGGGCCATCATCTCCAGGATCACTTGCTGAAGTGATGTATACAACTCCAGCCGGGTCTATTTTTAAATCTGAAATATGACGAACATTGCCCTGGGGAAATGGTACTTTTAAATTACTAGAACCTGTAAGCACAATTTTATATTGCACCAAGTCAAGCAATCCCCAATAAATAGTTGCTGACTGTTCTGCTTCACCGCGATGCGCCCAAACAGCAATTAATTTACCATCTATATCTTGTAAAGAAAATGCTTCAAAATTACTTCCTTGAGAAATTGTTGGTAATTTAAATTCTTTGAGCAGCGAGATAGGATTGTTGGTAGGTTCAAACTTGATGTAATAAGCTTTTCCAGAACTGCTTAAAGCTATAAAAGAAGTATTTTTTGTTCCTGGAATAGATGTTAACGCTTCTAAGTCATTTGGTAATTCTGTGTTATTTGGCCAATTTAAGGGTAAATATTCAGGTGGCTTTTTGCGTTTGATACTAATGATTGCTAAACGACCTTGATTTTGCTTTTTGTTGTCATGGACAATTAAAAAATTTAGGGAATTACTTTGTTGATTAATCAAAGCCATACCGCTGATACCAAAAGGGATACCACCTCGAACTGGAACCCAATCTTGTGCCCAAACTTTTTGGGTAATAAATAACAGTGCGCTCAAGATTAATATATTTATAATTAACTTTAAAAATCGACGCATATAAATTGATGCTGATAGACGCATAAGTAAGCAGATGACCCATCATATCAAATGCAGGCGATGCCTTCGGCAACGTCTTCGACGAACGCGCCATATCAGCAGATGACTTTTAATAATCTTGACTGTTAATAGCAACCGAAATTATACTTAAGTATTTAAAAAATTCTGATGGCTCGACACATTTTTTTACTAGTGTTATTTTTGAGACTGTAGACCCTTGATTAAGCACTGAAGGAATCGTGCAAAATGGTGGGATGGCTTTTTAGTGGTTTTGTTAAAAAATTAGAGCGTTCAGCAAAAAAGGTTTCACGAGATTTTGTGGAATCCAGCAGTAAAGAAATAAACGATTTGTTTGATAAAAAAGTTAACCCCTTAGCTGAAAAGCTAGACTATATAGCTGAACAACGGATAAAACAAACTGAGCAATTAAAAACTCAGGTTAAAGCTGATATTGAGTCTTTGCTAAATAATGCTGATCAGAAACTTAAGAAGAATTTTCAAGAAATTGATGAAATACGTGAATCGGCTCTTAGAGATGTAAGAGAAACTGTTGGTGAAGTTGATGTTTATTTAGAAAATAGAATTAATCAGATTTCTTTGGCGGTAATGAGAGCATTGAGTCAAACTGAATATCTAACTAAAAATATTTTTGACGGAATTAATATTTTAGAAGAAAATTTGTTTCAAGATATAAATTATATAGTAGATAAAATCAACGAAGATATTGATGAAAAGCTAGAATTAATTCGGAATGAATTGAAAAAGCATTTGGCTCATGCTTTACCGAACCCTTTTGATAAATGTAAACAGAGGTTAAAGATAGGGTTGAAGCCTGGTGCTATGCTATCTGACGTTGAGCTTTATCAATTAAGCGAGTGCTATGAACTAAGTAAGTTGAATGAAAATACTTCGATTGATGAAGTAATAAATATTTATGGACAACTTCAACTAAATGGCAATAAAAGCTAGTAATACACAAACTTTAGAATCAAGCATTAGGACTTTTCAAACAGAAATACATTCATTAAAATCAGGGCTTCAACTTACTAAAGAAAAGCTTTTGTCTGCTGAAATGACAGCAATAGAAGCCAAAAAAGTTGCTAATAATGCTCAGATTGAAATTGAAAATGTTAAAAATCATATGACTGAATCACCTATAAACTTGCAGATTATTGAAGAATTAGCACAACTTAAAGAGCAATTATCTCAATTAGTACAAAATTCCCAAAAGATAAAGTCTGATGAAAAAGATTTCCAGAAGCCAATTTTAGAATCTATATCAAGTTTGCGATCGCAATTATCTCAACTAGAAGCCGAATTAACTCTTGTATCTCCAACTTCAGGTATAAACTACACTAAATTGCGAGATTTGTTAGCAGAAAATAAATGGCAGGAAGCAGATAAGGAAACTTGTATTTATATAGTCAAAATATCTGACAGAGAAGAAGAAAACTGGTTAGACGATGGAGATATTAAACGTTTCCCACGCCATGACTTGCGAATTATTAACAACCTTTGGATGAAATACAGTGATGGCAAATTTGGTTTTACTGTTCAAAAGCAAATATGGCAAGATTCTAGAGAAGATTATAAATGCTTTGGCGATCGCGTTGGCTGGCTTGTAAACAGTCAATGGCGTAGATATGAAGAGGCGATTTTTAGCCTTGATGCTCCAGAAGGGCATCTTCCATATACAATCAAGGTAATAGGTTTCGGTTATCGTAATCTTGGGGAAATTCCACACAGACTAAAACGTTTTTTACCAAGATGCTGATTTAATAAAAATATTTTGTTTTACTAAATAATACTTTTTAAACAGTTCCAAAGTAAATAAAAAATCAGGTGGGCATTGCCCACCCTACTATTAATTAGGCGGATCAAAACGATTCACAACCGCTGCCCAAAGAATCATCGGTGAACCTACACCAAGACAGAATAACCACTGCTGCCAACTCAAGGGCGCTGTTTCAAATACGTAGTTAATGAACGGTACATGGGCGAAGATAATTTGCAAAATAATTGCTCCCAAAATCCCGAAGCCAATAGCAGGAATATCAACATTATCTTGAATTGTGCCATCCATTTTGGCAATCAAATTGGGGATTAATTGACTAATGCTCAATAAGTAAAATATCCGTCCAGCGATTAAAGAGTTAATCGCCATAGTTCGCGCCAAATTTAAATCACCTGTTGTTTGCCGGATATATTCAAACACTCCAAAGATTACAATCCAATTAAATAAAGAAATTGCCAAGATTCGCTTTAACCGACTTCCCGATAATAGCGGTTCGTTGGGATGGCGCGGTGCTTGTTGCATGACATTTTGCGCCTTTGGTTCAAATGCTAAGGGCACTGTCATGGTGATAGAATTGAGCATATTTAGCCAGAGAACTTGTAAGGATAAAATCGGTAAGTCTCTCGCTAATAATGTACTAATTAAAATCGTCATTGATTCCCCACCGTTCACAGGCAAAATAAAGCAAATCGCCTTGATGAGGTTTTTATAAACCGCCCTTCCTTCTTCTACAGCCGCTTCAATGGAAGCAAAGTTATCGTCGGTAAGCAACATATCTGCGGCTTCTTTGGCAACTTCTGTACCCGCACCACCCATCGCAATACCAATATCTGCTTGTTTTAAGGCGGGTGCATCGTTGACACCATCTCCTGTCATGGCGACGACTTCGCCTTTTGATTGCAACGCTTCGACTAAACGCAGCTTTTGTTCTGGGGCGACACGGGCAAATACTACACCTTCTTGGGCAACTTGGGCGAGTTCTGCTGGTTCCATCTGTGCGAGTTCTGCACCTGTGAAAGCCAGAACTGAACCATTTTTGTTGATTCCCATGCGGCGGGCGATCGCCTGGGCTGTGATAGCATGATCTCCGGTAATCATCTTCACCTGAATTCCTGCTGATTGACAGGCTTGCACCGCTTTAATTGCACTTTCACGCGGCGGATCAATCATTCCCTGTAAGCCTAAGAAGATTAACCCACTGTCAATATCTGGATGATCTACCGTATTTTGCTCATCGCCGATGGGCTTTTTCGCTAAAGCTAACACCCGCAGGCCTTGCCGTGCCATGATATTTACTTCTCGCTCGATGGAAGTTTGCCGTAATGTTTCTACACAATCGAGCGGGCGGGGTTGTCCATTAGTATTCAACATCAAGGTGCATCGCTGGAGAATAGCCTCGACTGAACCCTTGACATATATAGTTTTACCCTTGGGTGTGGCGTGCAAAGTCGCCATGTATTGAAAGTCTGATTCAAAGGGTATCCCATCCAACTTGGGCATTTGCTTAGTTAAGGTAGACTGGCTAAAACCAACTTTGTTAGCAGCTACAATTAATGCTCCTTCGGTAGGATCTCCCATCACTACCCACTTCCTATTTTTCTGTTCTAAGTGGGAATCATTGCACAATAATCCGGCAATTAAGCATTCTTGCAAACCCTTGTCGCTGTTTAAGTCAACTGGTCTGTCATCTATCAATATTTCCCCATCCGGTGTATAACCTAAACCAGTGACAGTATATTGATGTCCTCCAGCATAGATTGCTTGTACTGTCATTTGGTTTTCTGTTAAAGTCCCGGTTTTATCGGAACAGATGACAGTTGCACTACCCAAGGTTTCCACGGCGGGCAATTTGCGGATAATCGCATTGCGCCGCGCCATGCGCGAAACACCAATGGCGAGTGTAACTGTAACTACTGCTGGCAAGCCTTCTGGTATAGCGCTGACTGTTAACGCCACCGCCGCTTCTAAAGCTTCTTGAAAACCGCGAAAGCTTAATCCAACTACAAAGCAGAGGGTTGCTAACCCTAGTACCATATACAACCAACTCTGACTGAATTTGTCGAATTTTCGCGTTAAAGGCGTGGAAATATTAGTGTGTTGCTCCATTAGTTGGGAAATACGCCCTGTTTCCGTGGCGTTCCCTGTAGCAACTACAATCCCAGTTCCTTGCCCAAAGGTAACAAAGCCACCTGCATAAGCCATGTTTTTCCGTTCTGCTAGGGCAGTATCTGGCTTTAAAATTGCGGTATTTTTTTCTACCGCTACCGATTCCCCAGTTAAGGCTGATTCATCTATTTGTAAATTTCGTACTTGTATTAACCGTAAATCTGCTGGGACTTTATCGCCGGAAGTCAGCAATACAATATCCCCAGGCACTAACTCACGGGAAGGAACGCGTATTTTTTGACCATTTCGGATGACAGTGGCTTCTGTGGTAATGGCTTTGGCTAGGGCTGCGATCGCACTCTCGGCTTTTGACTCTTGGATAAATCCAATGATGGCGTTGGTAGTGGTGACACCCCAAATCACTCCAGCGTTGACAAAGCTACCAGTTACTGCCTTCACCAAACCCGCACACAACAAAATAATCAGTAGCGGTTGGTTAAATTGCAGCAGAAATTTCCACCACCAAGGTTTGCTTTTCTTGGCTGTCAGTTCGTTTGCACCCAATTGAGTCAACAAATGTTTTGCTGTAGCGTTACTCAACCCATACTCAGCATCACTCTGCAAACGGGCGATCGCATCCGAAATATTCAAGCCATGCCAAACAGTCAGCTGCTTATCTTCTGGTGCGATGGTAGATACAGCTGGAGCCATAACTATTTATTACCTTTTTTAAAGTGTTATTTCTTGTATAACACGCTTTTTTGGTGTCAATTTTTATTTGACACTAATTATATTTGATAACGATCATAGTTAGCTTCAATGCTTGCTCGGTAATCATGGAAGTTAGTATGCTTGGCGTTACAGCTTGGATGGGTAAAAGGCGGGTAAATTTTGGATTTGTCTACTCCTTTGGAATTAATTGGGCGTTCAGCAGAATTTCAGTACATTGTGGAATTACTGGCCCAGGATGGTGACTTGCTAATTACTGGAGTCCCTGGTAGTGGACGGCGTACCCTAGTAAAAGGCGCAGCGCAGGAAGTAGGCGCGATCGTGCTAGAAATCGACTGCATCCGAGCCACAGAGGGAGAGCGATTTTTACAATTGCTAGCAGAGGCTGTTAATCAAAATTGGCAACCAGAAAAAATTCAAGAGTGGGTTGCTAACACTGCTAGTGAGTTTTTTATTTACTTGATGGAAGAAAACGGTGGAAAACTAAAACTACTACGTTCCCTTAACCAAAAACAAATATGGCAAGCTTTTGAAATATTGCTTGAGTTGCCACAAATGATGGCAGTTGATTTACATAAGCGAGTAGTGCTGATTTTGCAGAGTTTCCCCCACATTCGCTCTTGGGATCGCAATGGTTTGTGGGAAGCAACATTCAGGCGAGAAATCAAGACACAAACTCACGTCAGTTATGTCTTGATAGCAACTATTGCTGAGACAAACAATCATGCAGATGAAGATGAGACTAACTACCCTTTAGAAACTGTACAGTTACCACCCTTAGCTAAAGAGATTTTAGCAGTGTGGGCAAGGGAGATGTTGCATACAGAGGGATTAAAATTTGATTCCCGCTCCCTAGCACTGCAACTATTCTTAGATGCCGTCCAAGGACATATTGGCGATGCGATGACACTAATTCGCCGCCTCAAAACCTTGTGCCATCCCGATAGTTTAATTACCGAGCAAGAGGTAGAGCAAGCAATTACAGGGCTGCTTCAGGATTTATCCATCACTTTTGAGTCCTTACTGATGTTACTGCCAGCAAATCAAGTACATATTTTGGAATGTTTGGCCCTAGATCCTACGGTAAAGCCACAAAGTAAGGAATATATTCAAAAACATGGGCTTTCTAGAGGTGGTAGCCTTCAAGGTGCTTTGACTGGGTTACAACACAAAGGTTTAATTTACGGTGCAGAGCAGGGTTATAGCTTGGCATTGCCCCTACTGGCTTTATGGTTGCGGCGGCGGTTGAGTTGAACTGCACATTAAGACGTTTATCTATATAGCAATCCGATTTGATTTCTGAATCACTCGTAGAGGTAAGGGACTGGGGATTGGGGACTGGGGACTGGGAAGAAGGAATAAAGGTGTACTGAATTTTGTTCAAAAATCAAATATGAGTCCTATATATTCAGTCAAAGATTATTGCAACAGATGAAGGTAGATTTACAAATAGCCAAATAGGTAATACATTGCAATCAGTGTGCGAAGATAATTTCTGGTTTTGTTATATAAGGAATATCCACGATTGTAGGTAAAAGCATTAAAATATTTCTATGCCAGAATTAATTCATTTTCGTATAAAAAATGAAATATGGTGATTAATCCACATCATAAATACATTGCAACTGGGTTGAATGCCTAGTTATGGTTAATAAAAATAAATGTTTTTTTCAAAAATTAGTCAATAGTTAAATCAATATCAAGTTGCGAAAAGTTTCGCTTTGTGTAATGTTTTAAATCACAAAATTACCTTGCAAGTCAACAATAAAAATAATTGCTATCTTTGTCATCCTCTTTATTTAATTAAACTGGAGCGTGTAAAGGACAAAAATTATATCAAGTGATTATTCAACATCTTTAATTAAAAACTACTGACTTTTAGTGGCGTTCGTTATTACGATTAAAAATTTATAACTACTGCCATTTGAAATTAAGCAGAATTATAATTACTAATTAAAATCGGATAAATTTAAAAAACTGCATCATAATTCGTATAGAGAAAAATTTCTAGTGAAAAACATTATATTATTTTGCCAGCTTTCGATCATCCAATGCTTTATCTTTCCAAGAAAGGAGGTGCTGAAAATATCCATGTAAGGTTGCGGCTGCATTACTTAAAGAATAAAGTTTTCTACCAGACTTAATCACTTTGCAATTATGCAACGCATGACATACCCTCATATCATTGCATCCATGCGTCGATGGCTTGTTGTTTCGTTAGTAGGGTTAATAGCCTTAATTTTGGCTCATAAAATAGCCCTCATCTACCGATTTCAACCTGGAATTTCTTTATGGTTTCCGCCATCAGGAGTTGCGATCGCTCTCACATTCTGGTTTGGCCTCTATGGTATTTTTCTAACAGAGATTGCCTCGTTCTTGATGTCACCGTTTTGGGGATTGACCGATTGGGAGCAATTACTGGGTTTACTCGATGGTATAGAACCTTTAATTGCTTGGTTACTCTATCGTCGTTTTTGGCAGGGTTCGCTAAGATTGAAGACTCTCAGAGATGTTACAACTTTTATCTTAAGCGTGCCTATAGCAGCTTGCGCTACTTTAACTGTGGTTGGTAGTTTATCTTGGGTAGCGGTAGGCAAAATGTCAGCTTCTAGCTTGGCTGAAAATATTCCACACTGGTGGTTGGGCAATGCTATGGGAGTGATGGCAATTACCCCTACACTTCTTTTAGTGCTAACTCCATATCTGCAATCTTGGGGCTGGTTACGCCATTCAGAAGCATTAAACTCTTTATCTAAACCTGTAAATTTTCAGTTCTCCCGTTGTTTATTCTTTGAGTTCAGTGCGATCATATTCTTTTGTTTAACCACAGCAATCCTCACCGTTTCGGAAACTAACCATACAGGCTTTAAGTTTCAACAATTCTCATTTTTGGGCTTTATTCCAGTGCTGTGGGCAGCAACTCGCTTTGGTGTGACTAGTGGGATGGTCATCTCTAGCTTTTGCGTATTAGTAACGCTGTTCTCTTACTTGGTTGCCTACCCTAACGCTATTTTGTTGCCCAACTTTCCTGTGCAACCAGAAGTGTTGCATGTTCACAAACTTAGTCTACTCGTGCAGTGTGCTGTTGCTTTGCTCGTGGGAACTGCAATTACAGAAAGGGCAAAGACTCAAGTAGCATTAGCCGTAGAAAGAGTCAAACTAGGGGAGTATCAAGCCCGTGCAGAACTATCGGAAAAGCTCATTCAACTTAATAATTCACTCCTAGAAACCAATGCTCGTCTAGAAGAATCCAATCGTGACAAAGATGAATTTCTCAAACGCGAGCAAGCCCTGCGTCGTCGTCTTGGTAATATTCTTGAAAGTATGACTGATGCCTTTATTGCTGTTAATCGAGATTGGCAAATTACATATGTAAATCGACAAGCAGCAATAATTAATGCAGTAGAGCCAGAAGAGCTATTAGGTAAAAATTATTGGGAGCAGTGGCCAGCCACCAAAGGCACGCAGTTTGAGTGGGAATATCGGCGAGCATTAAATGAGGAAGTATCTGTCCACTTTGAGACATTATACGAACCTGATAATATGTGGTTTGAAGTCCACGCCTACCCTGCTGAAGATGGTCTTGGTATCTTTTTTAGAAATATTACTGAGCGCAAACAGGCAGAAGCAGAGCGAGGACAGATACTAGCGCGAGAACAGGCTGCACGCAGTGAAGCGGAAGCAGCAAACCAACTTAAAGATGAATTTCTAGCAGTCCTCTCTCATGAATTGCGTACTCCGCTCAATCCCATTTTAGGTTGGGCAAGTTTATTGCAAAACCAAAAATTTCAGGGAGACAGGCTGATTCGTGGACTAGAAACTATCGAGCGAAATGCTAAATTGCAAATTCAGTTAATTGACGATTTGTTGGATGTATCTCGCATTCAGCAAGGAAAAATGGTTTTAAACATCCAGCCTGTCAATTTAGTTAACACCATTGAAGCAGCACTAGAGACTGTGCATTTAGCAGTACAAGCAAAAAATATTCAAATTAAATCCTTATTGGAGAAGAATATTGGAATGGTTTCAGGCGATGTAGCTCGCCTACAGCAAATTGTTTGGAACCTATTAGCTAATGCAGTTAAATTTACTCCCTCAGGAGGACAAATAGAAATACAGCTAAAGCGAATAGACACCTTTGCTTTAATTCAAATTAAAGATACTGGTAAAGGTATTTCCTCAGAATTTTTACCCCATGTATTTGAGTATTTCCGCCAAGCTGATGGTAAAACCACTCGACAATTTGGTGGGCTGGGATTAGGGCTAGCTATTGTGCGTCATCTTGCAGAATTGCATGGTGGATCTGTCCATGCAGAAAGTCCAGGCGAAGGAATGGGAGCAACATTCACAGTCAAGTTACCCCTAATGCGCGATCCGCCACAAATCAAGAAAGACAGCGTGACACCGAATAATTCCTTGAGTTTGGCAGGGCTGTCGATTCTAGCTGTAGATGATGATACAGATACAGGTGAATTTCTTACTATCATGCTCGAACAGTTTGGAGCATCAGTGATTGCAGTAGCATCAGCAGGCCAAGCCTTAGAAGTAATAGCAAAATCCCCACCAGATTTACTGTTGAGTGATATTGGTATGCCAGGAATAGACGGCTACACGCTAATACGTTTAATTCGAGCTATGACACCAGAACAAGGAGGACAAATTCCCGCGATCGCCTTGACTGCTTATGCAGGAGAATTTAACCAGAAACAAGCACTCGCCGCCGGGTTTCAGATGCACTTACCTAAACCTATTGAATCACAGGAATTATTAAAGGCGATCGCCCAAATCTTTGCTGACAAAAGGGGATTAGGGACTGGGGATTAGGGGCTGGGGATTAGGGACTGGGGAGTGGGATAAAGCAGGGGAGCAGGGAGCAGGGGAGAAAAACTTCCCCAATCCCCAATGCCCAAATTTTGATTTATTTTGTTCTTTTCAACTTAAAGCAATTTTATGAAAGCTTACGAAGTTCAAAGCGATGCAGGGATTGATGGACTGAAATTAGTTAATCGCCCTGAACCGAAACTGGGTTTGGGACAAGTTTTGATCAGAGTCAAAGCAACATCGCTCAATTACCGTGACTTGCTTGTTATTGAGGGAGCCTACGGTTCTGGAGTGAAATATCCCCTAATTCCCCTGTCTGATGGCGCGGGGGAGGTGGTGGCGGTGGGCGAAGGTGTGACAAGGGTGAATGTAGGCGATCGCGTAGCTGGTATTTTCTTCCAAGATTGGATTTCTGGCGCTTTAACCAGAGAGAAAATGAAATCGGATTTAGGAGGTGGTATTGATGGGATGCTCGCTGAGTATGTTGTATTACACCAAGACGGATTAGTGATATTACCCGATCATCTATCCTATGTTGAAGGTGCAACTTTACCCTGTGCAGCAGTGACAGCTTGGCACGCTCTGGTGAGCAAGGGCAATCTTATTGAAGGTAACACTATATTATTACTCGGTACAGGAGGCGTTTCCATTTTCGCTCTGCAATTTGCCAAGTTACACGGTGCTAGAGTCATACTTACTTCCAGCAATGATGACAAGTTAGCACGAGCTAGAGAATTGGGTGCAGATGAGACAATCAACTACAAGACAACGCCAGATTGGGAAAAGAAAGTCTACGAACTAACTAATCGCACAGGTGTGGATCATGTGGTAGAGGTAGGCGGTGTAGGTACTCTCCCACAATCACTACAAGCAGTTCGTATTGGGGGACGTGTGAGCTTGATTGGTGTGCTGTCAGGCAGGGGAAGTCAAATTGACCCCATGCCAATACTGTTTAAAAGCTTAACATTTCAAGGTATTTATGTGGGCAGTCGCAAAATGTTTGAGGCAATGAATCAGGCGATCGCTCAGTATCAATTACAGCCTATTATTGATAAAATATTCCCCTTCACCGAAGCGCCAGAAGCTTACCGTTACCTCAAAAGTGCGGGTCACTTTGGCAAAGTTGTAATTCAGATTGACTGAAATCCCCCTAAGATAGCTAAGGAGCTTCTTAGCTCATTACAATTAATTTCTAGAGATGCAAAACTTTGCGTCTCTACAACTATTTTTAACTAGCTATAGATCAAAGTAAAATTATGATTACTTTTGTCAATGTTTTTACAGTCCTCCCCGAAAAGCAAGAAGATGCATTGCGAAAAATCCAGCAAGTTTATGTGGAGGTTGCCAGGTATCACTCTGGATTCGTTTCTGCTAAATTACTCAAGAGTGATGATGGCACTAGAGTTACTGCGATCGCTAATTGGGAAAGTGTAGAACAACTTGTTGCTATGAGAGAAACTCAGGGCTTTAAAGATTTGCATAATCAGGAATTTTTTGATGCGATCGTTTCCGTCGAACCTCATATATATAGTAATGCTAATACTATCGAAGTTTCCAGCATAAAAATAAATAGTTAAACAGACCAACCTCAATAAAAATTTTTGACATTAGGACGATTTTCTGATTTTTCTCCTTCTGGCTTGAGTTTGCTTTTCTAACGGTAATTATATTAAAGAGATTCCTGATGTCAGTAAATAATAATCCTCTGAAGCAGCCAGAAAATAAGCTACTCGCTGCTTTACCTACAGATGAATATGAGCGTCTTATTCCCCACTTGAAGTTTGTTCCTCTCTTATCTGGGCAACTTATTTATACACCAGCAGAACCGATCACACACGTCTATTTTCCCCATAAAGCAGTGATTTCGCTAATCGCAACAATGCAAGAAGGTTCGTCAGTTGAATTTGCTTTGGCGAGCAATGAAGGTATGGCGGGTATCACAACGATTTTGGGAGACAATACAACAACCACAACAGCAATTGTGCAAGTACCAGGTGATGGTATGCGGATGGATGTGGATGTGTTGATAAGTGAGTTCAAAAAGGGTGGAAAACTGCAAAGCCTGTTGCTGCGCTACTTACAAGCTTTAATTGCCGAAATGGCACAAGGGTCTGCCTGCAACCGTCTCCATAACTTGGAGGCGCGGTTTGCTCGTTGGTTGCTGAAAGTTTCCGACCGTTTGCAATCGAGCGAATTTGCACTTACTCAAGAATTTATTGCCCAGATGCTAGGTGTACGCCGTTCTGGTGTTAGTGTCGCTGCTGGTACGTTCAGCCAAGCAGGAATAATTAGTTACAGTCGTGGTCGCATTAAGATTTTAAATCGAGAAGCATTAGAAGCAAATTGCTGCGAGTGTTATAGTGTTATAAAAACCGAATTTGCTCGGTTACTAGACGATCAGCCTAAGCGCGATCGCGGTTAAAAATTTTTACGTCTGTATGTGCGAAATCGGACAGACCTCATCGCTTGAGTACATTTAATCTTATATATGAGAGTGCATATTCATACAATTGCTACTCCAGATATTAAAACTTCACTATGGTCGAAATGATGGATAACAAACCCCTATCTTTACAAGGACTACGGTTGCTTATAGTTGATGACGACCCAGATACAAGAAAGTTGCTTAGTATTTTGTTTACATTGGAGGAGGCAGATGTAATGACAGCCACCTCAGTGAGCGAAGCTTTAGAAATATTGCCATCCTTTAAACCAGACGTCCTGATCAGCGACATTTGCTTACCGGATGAAGATGGTTACTCACTGATGCGGAAAGTTAAAAAACTTGACTCAGCACGAGGTAAAAGAACTCCAGCGATCGCACTGACGGCATTTATTAGAGAAGCAGATGAGATATATGCCTATATAGCTGGTTTTCAGAAGTACTTATGTAAGCCAATTGACTTAGATGAGTTGATTTGGGCAGTTGCTAGTTTAACTGGACTTCAGCAGTACGCTTGAAAATTGCTTCTCCAATATCAATACCATTGCCAATTTACGAGGGTTCAACGCCTGTAGAAACGGGATGAATACG
>NZ_JCACKA010000103.1:0-36697 GCF_059505145.1 Mojavia sp. | reverse complement strand
CGGTTACTTTGGGATAATGGCTTGCGTCGCAATGAGATTGTTAATTTAAATGTGCGTGACTTTAACGCCAAAGAAAAAACGCTCTCTATCCTGGGTAAAGGTAAGGGTAGCCAGAAGGAAGTTCTTGACCTATCAGACAAAACTGCATCTGCGATCGCCGATTGGATTAAAGCTTCTAAGAAAAAACGAGGTAATGACCCGCTGTTTACGGTGTTGGCTTACCACAAGAATGGAGCAAGATTAACTGGGGAAGCAATCAGGCGACTGGTGGATGGGCTATGTAAGCAAGCGGGAATTACTAAGAAGATGTCACCCCATCGTGTCCGCCACAGTGCGATTACTACAGTATTGGATCTGAATAATGGCAACTACCGTGCTACTCAGCGATTCAGCAGACACGCCCAGGTGCAGACGGTGTTGAAATATGATGATAACCGCCAGCGTTTGCAAAAGCAGATGAGTGACTCGATATCAGAATTGGTTTAGGAAATAGGGTGAAGTTTGACTGCATCCAGAAAAGCAATTTTTAAAGTTAAAGCAAATAGCTAGTAGGGAAGACTAAGTAAAGCATTTTAAAGTAATTTCTCTACTTCCAGTAGTAAAATATGAGCTATAAATTTGTCTGTGGTAAAAGCTATACAAGAAAAGATATATTTCGTATTATTGGGCTTCTAGAAGAACCAAAAGGTGGTAATTGGTACACAGGCTATACACGACATGAAAGAGATTATTTTATTTTTTGTAATATAGGTATTCCTGGTAGAACAGGCCATGACTATAATAATCACTTTATAGGAGATAATTTAATCTGGTTTGCTAAAAGTGATACTAAAATATACCAGCCTGAAATTCAAAATTTAATTAACCCAAAAGTCAAAAAATATATATTTATAAGGTCAAGTAATACTGAACCTTTCACATATGTAGGTTTAGGACAAGCGAAATCTTTTGAAGAAACTTCACCCTTTAAAATTATCTGGAAGTTTATTGATGAAGATGAAGTTAATCCAATTAGGTTTCCAGAGGAAGTAACAGAAACACAGACATATATTGAAGGCTCAACTAAGCAGATTACAGTCAACGTTTATGAACGTAATCCCGATGCCCGACAAAAATGTATAAAACACTATGGTGTAATATGTCATGTTTGTGAATTTAGTTTCGAGAGGGTATACGGAGTCATTGGTGAAGATTATATCCACGTTCATCATTTAAAGCCATTATCAGAAATTGGTAAAGAGTATGAGCTTGATCCAATAAAAGATTTACGTCCAGTATGTGCCAATTGTCACGCAATGCTTCACAGAAAAAGACCAGCTTATACTATTGATGAACTCAAATCTATTATTCGGAATAATGCCTAACTACACCAATTATAGTTGGTATACAAGTTTGGTTATCACAACGAAATCTTGGTACAAATATTGAAGTGTCCAATGCTTATCTTGAATTTTGATTGGGGGGATTTATAAAATTACCGTGTCTATATGTTCTGTTCGTTGTAGTACTGGTTTTTACTCGTGCTGTTAGTTTGGCATTTGCGAGTCGGTAACATCGGAAATAAGCTTTATATCTGGTTGATAGTGCTTGCAGTTCCTAGCTACGTGTGGGTTACACGTCTTTTTACGGACTTTGCAATATATTGGAGTGTCTATGGTATCCTTAGCGTTAATTGCATAATGATGGCAGAAGAAACAGTTTTCTTTGAGCTGCAACTTTGCTAAGTGTCTGAGTAGAGCATCATTTCTCTTATTTCTACTGTCGCTACTTTTTTTCACCTCTTCTCTTTTATTCATATTTTTTTTAGGTTTTATTTCTTCAATCTTGGGTTTCAAATTGTTTATTTGAATGCACTGCCCGTTGCAAAAGTTTTTTATCTGGTCTCTTTTAAAGTTGAAAAAAATTACTCTGTTACTTTCTGATAATATTCTTCTATCAAGAATATTCAAATCGCTTTCTTGACTTATAGCTAATTCAATAATCCTGTTTCCTGAATGAATTTTTCTTTGTGTAGATTTATGAGATACTGCTATCTCAATGTAAACTTTATCGCCCTTGTCACTTGTTAGTAGTAAGTCTGGGATGAAATAGTTATCTTTTTTTTCTAATTTAATATTTTTAAAATATTGTGTTAAATCAAACGTTTCTTTGCTGTTCATGACAGGGCAAATACTTTGAAATTGTTTTTGATATTGGCATTTTTTCTTAACTGCTATTTCTATCCAAAAAGGTAAAATTTCAGAGAGACAACTACTATAAATCTCGTAAAATCTAATTTTACCTAGCTTGTGTAAATAAGTCTCTTGGGAACATTGAATTTCAATATCAGCTTTGTGGCGAAAGTGCTTTTTTCTCTTCTCTCCCAAGACAGGAATGAGGATATTGCCACATGATAAACACTTGTATGTTTCGCTTCGCACTTCAATATTTGCTATCAATTCCACAGCATTTACTGTTCTACCTTTTGAGTTAATAGCGTACTGATATTTGATATCCATAAAGGCATTACATAATTTATAATCGCTCGGTCGGAGTTTTATTCACCATTTCTATCAAATTTATTAAAACACCAAACCTGTTATCATGCTTCTTAATTGATTTGGAGCAGATGTCCCAAACAAATATTAATAACCTGTTATCCGTAGAAGCAAAACAACTGACTTAGCACTTAAATTATATAAAAATATAGTCCATAAATTTTTTATAACCATCATTAAGGTAATTACTGATAAAATCCTCAGAAATACCTGTGCGTGGCTGGGTATTGAGGGTGTTAGTACCCACAGTTTCAGGAGGACGGTTTTAACCAGGATGAGCGATGCAGGGATACCGTTGCATCATATCCAGGAGATATCGTAACATCGAACTTTGGCAGCTAGGGAGCGTTATTTAGGTGTCATCAAAAAGCAGAACGCTATCTCTGCTTTGGATTTTTGAACAATACCTTAGCGCAATTGTTTAAAATAACAAATTTTTAATTAAATTACTTAAAAATAAATTTCAATTATGCTAATAGTTCCTAGCATTATTACAGCAAGGGCTAATAAAGTAATAGCAGAGTTTAGATATATGCTTTTTGTTTTTCCCATTTCCTCTAACTCCTCTACTAATTCTGCCCATGTATTTATCAAAAATGCTTTTACTCTTGGGTTTTCTTCATTGTAATATTTGTCTGTCATTAGCTTTTTAGGTTTGACAGCATTACCAGTACCTTTTGCTAGTAAACCACTGGCGTTTGTGCAAACTGATAATACAGTTAGAGCTATAAAAGTAGTTTTTAATGTCTGTTCGCTCGGAAGTTCACTTGGCGCATCTAATCCAAATTTTAATAATACACCTCCAAACCCTAGAAACATTCCCATTCGGGAATCTAGAGTGTCTAGAATTTTTACTTTTGCTTCTAATACAATTTTTGTGTATTCGTAAGCTAAATTTAGGTTTGCGTTAGAATTGGTTTCGTTGTTTTTTATATCCATATATGTCTCAAAGAAGGCATGAATCCGCGTCTCAAAATCAACCAGTTGAAGCATCTGCTTCTTCAACTCCTCCACCCCTTCCTGAAGTGGTTAGTATGAATGTTTTGCCTGTTAATCAAACTCCGCCTGAAGCTTCGGGTGAAGGTACTACTTGGAGATTTTCTGAATCAGCTTCTAACCAAGTTCAATTTGTTCAGAATTCTGACGATTAATATTTTCTATGGCGGCGCACGCCAAACCACAGTTCTATTCATGCTGTTCTATTTCAATGCTTTTGGTGCTTTCCTCGTTCAGTTTATAAAACATGAACAAAGTGCATAAAGCATTCTATTAGCAATGAATACATTGGTTAGAATCATGGTTAGTATACACCTGATTTAAATACCTGAATATTCAGGTATTTAAATACGTGGGTACCCAGATATTTGTACATCCAATTAGCCGTGTACCTCCTTTGCGATAATATGCTTTGATTTTAGTGACGGAAGAAACAGCATAATTAAGGTATTTCTGAAAAATGTTGAGTTTGAGTTACTGGATGTAAATATGGAAACGATGAAGTTGCGATCTCATATTGGGGCAGATGGTATCTTGCAAATCCAGACACCCACTCATTTAAAAGATACGAATGTTGAGGTAGTAGTGGTTATACAGCCGTTACCTAACGCAGAAGTTGCAAAATCATCCGAACCGGAACCACAATATAACGCTTGGGGAAAGCCTACAACAAAAAAATCTATAAATGATGCAATTGTCAGAATGCAAGAACTGCGGCGACAAGTAGCGTTAGATAAAACTTCGATCCGTTCCATGATTGAAGAGGGGCGAAGATTTTAATGCAATTTGTTTTGGATTGTTCTGTAGCAATTAGCTGGTGCTTGGTGGATGAAAATAACGATTACGCTAATGGCATACTGGCAATGATGCCGGATGCAGAAGCATTTGTACCAGGAATTTGGTCACTAGAAATTGCTAATGTCCTACTGGTAGCTCTTCGGCGTAACCGCATGACTACTGAACAATCCGAGGAAGCTATTGTTTTGTTAAAGTCACTATTAATCCAGGTTGATACGGCTACAGATGCAAACGCATTGGGTGCAACACTGGTGCTAGGGCGACAGGAAGGTTTAGCAGCTTATGACGCAGCTTACTTAGAATTGGCATTGCGGCTGGGATTGCCCTTAGCAACGATTGATACTAGGTTAGCGGAAGCGGCTACAAGGTGTGGGGTGGATTTGGTCGTTGTTGATGAGGAAACGTCTTCTTAAGGGTAGGCTCCACAAGTAAGGAAGTATCTACGAAACATAAGCTTGACAGTGTATGAACACTGAACTTGAGAAGTAAATTCTTGTTGTAGGATACTTGAATATCTGGATACCCAAACATTCATACATCCGCATTTAATGTATACCCTCTTAGCGATATGATTTTTCCATCTTTTACAAGGGGAGATTATGCCGATCATCTCTCTTAGCTCATTTAAGGGCGGAGTGTCAAAAACAACTTCAGCTATCTGCCTTGCCTCACTGTTTTGTGATGATGGGGCAACCTTAGTTATTGATGCCGATCTGAACCGTTCAGCAACCACTTGGGCAAGACCAGGAGGACTACCGTTTCAGGTTTGTGGAGAAAAGGAAGCGGCCAAGCTGATGCGTTCTCATCCATTCGAGTACATCATTTTTGACACGCCAGCCCGTCCTAATGATGCGGAAGTGGAAGATTTAGCAAGGGGTTGTGATTTGCTCATTGTCCCAACTCCACCTGACATATTGAGTATGGATGCAATGGCACTAATGGCAAAATCCTTGCCACAAGGTACAAACTGGAAAGTTCTGCTGACAATGGTTCCTCCACCGCCGCAAAAGGATGGACAAGAGGCGATGTCCGCATTAAAACTACAGAATTATCCAGTTTTTAGTCGCGGAATTCGGTTTTACAAAGCTTATAAGGATGCGGTGGCTAGTGGAGTTCCTATTTATAAAGTTCGTGGGGGAAAGTTAGCATGGCGGGATTGGACAGCAATAAAAAACGAAGTAATTCAGGCAGTAAAAGGGTAAGCCGATTTAGCGAAGTTTTAGGTGCAGCACAAGAAAGTACCCAAACATTTGGATACCCGGAAATTCAGCCATCCCCAGAGCCAGATACTCAACCAGTTGATGATTCATCAAGCCAACAATCCGCATCGATAAATACCCAGGAATCTGAACAGCTAAAAACCCAGCCATCCCCAGAGCCAGATACTCAGCCACCTGGATACCCAGACATTCAACAACCCGAAAACCCAGATACTCAACCAGTTGATGATTCATCAAGTCAACAATCCACTTCTACTAAAACCCAAAAATCTAAACAGTCAAAAACCCAGCCATCCGAAAAACCAGATATTCAGCCACCTGGATACCCAGACATTCAACAACCCGAAAACCCAGATACTCAACCAGTTGATGATTCATCAAGTCAACAATCCACTTCTACTAAAACCCAAAAATCTAAACAGTCAAAAACCCAGCCATCCGAAAAACCAGATATTCAGCCACCTGGATACCCAGACATTCAACAACCCGAACACACAGATACTCAACCATCTAAAGATTTATCATCCCAAAAATCCGCTTCTACTAAAACCCAGAAATCTAAACAGTCAAAAACCCAGCCATCCATAAAACCAGATACTCAGCCACCTGGATACCCAGACATTCAGCAACCCGAAAAATCAACTACCCAGACAGCTAGTAAGTTAAAGGATAAAGATAAATTAGCCAAGCGTGAGAATCCCGACTACACACAAACTACCTTTCGCATTCCTAAAAAGCTGAGTAGGCAGATTAACCGTGTGTTGATGGATTTAGCTGATGAGGGGGTAGAAGTAGATCGCAGTGACTTACTAGAGGAATTAGCCAATGCTTTTATCCGACTAGCTGATGAAGTTGGTGTAGTAGAAGCACTAGAACAAATCAAAAATCTGGGTACCCAGATGGATGAGTAGACAACTGATGCGATCTCCGCTTTGTCACCCTTGAAAAACTATTTAAACCTGTAGTTCCACGTTTTTATAGCTAAATCAATATACCAACCTAAATTCTCTGGAGTTTTACTTTTATATGAATTCCACCATGTAAAAGTTTCCTCATCAATTGGTGGTTTAATACCTTTCAAAAGATATATCAACAACTGAAACGTATTTTGTGATCCTAAAGAAGCTTGAAATAGGTATTGGTTAGCTTTAGTCCATAATGTCATACCATGCCTATTAAATGAGAGTCCGATATTATTATTAGGGTGATTTTTTAGTTCAATAGTAGTTTTAGTACATACTAACCATTCAACAATGGATTTTTCTGAGAAAGGATTGTTATCTTTAGCTAAGATAAAACCAAATCGTGCTACAGGTATTTTTATATTTGTTTTAACATGAGTAGGCAACCACAAAAACAATATAACGCCTTTGCTAGTATTAGTTATTTCTGCTAGTTTTTTATGATTCTCTCCCTCACCAGTTGCATATAATACCTTTCTATAGGTTGAGCTAACCATCTCTTTCACTTTTGGTTGAGCCATTAAAGTCGAGCGCAAAGCTAGAAAATCCTGGCGATACTCTAGAGGTAAGTTACTTGTGAAATTGATAATAAAAATTGATAAATTTCTTTGGGATAAATCAGAACTTGTTTGGCTCTCAGGTAAACCTAAGATAGGGTAAGGAATGTCATAAGTTTTACTACATATTTGAAATTGGGCTGAGTTCTCATGTATTTTGATAGTGAACTCATAAAAGCTAAGATCATCTTCAAATTTTGAGGCTTCTTTATCTGTATAGTTATCTTCATGAAAAGCAGGTGCTACCGCTATTAACTTTACTGGTAAAGAGTAATCTATAATATCTGAAAATGGTTGCTCTTGCAAAATCGCTTTTCTATAACGAGTTAACTGAGAGACTAACCCTCTATCTTCTTCATTCTTTAACTCAATTATTACTGGCTGTTTGTCTGATTTGTTAAAACATAACAAATCACATCGCTGCATTTTAATGTTATGCTGACGCTTGACTAAAGCTAAGTCAGGAAAGATTTTTTGGAAATTATCTTCAAGATAATCTTCTAAATGCAATTCTGACTGAAAGTTGATTTTACTCCCTACATATATTAAATGAGGATTAACTTTTTCTAATTCATCATTAAGCCGTTTAGAGGATACTGTTAAATTTTTGGCTTTTAGGTAGGGCATAAACGTTTATCTTAATAGCATTGTTTTTTTTAAATCTATAATTCATCTAGTTTTTTTCGTAGTGCTTCTAAGTCTTCATCAACTACTTGGTTAGCTGTGTAGTTAGATGGTATGACAGGAGATTTTAAATTTATCTGTGCTTTTAAAGCAGCCAATTCCTCATCTACTTCACTACTAGATTCTATTGCTGCAAATTGGCTTTCTAGGTCTGCACCTGCTAACTCTACCAACGATTGACTCTGGGATTCTTGCATGAAAACTTTTGCTTCCATCCTTTCAAATGCTGCCATTGCACTACTGGTGTTCATGCTACAACCCACGTTTTGAAGTCGCTCCTGAGTTTTAGCAGCTATAATTTGGGATTTAATCTGAACTTTAAACGCTCTAGCTTCAGAAACTTTGCTTTCAAAGGCTGCTAGTTTACTTTTGAGAACATCTACTAAGGCAGTTTGTTCATCTAGATTGGCTTTAAGAGTATTAGCTTTTTCGGTAAAAATCTTTTTTTGCTTGAGTGCTTCTCGCGCCAGATCATCATGACCATTTTGCAAAGCCAGTTGTGTACGTCTTTGCCACTTACTCACTTCTGATTGAGCTTGTTCATACTGTTGCAGCGTTTGTTTTTGAGTAACCATAATTGAGATTACAGCTCGACGTAACTTTAACAACTCTTGCTGCATATCCTCAATAGCCAGGTCTAGTAGTTTTTCTGGGTCAACTCCTCGTTGAAGTAGCCGATTTAAGCCAGCTATCCCAAGCCCAACTACAGAGCCAGCAGCGACCATAGGAGCCATACCAACAGCAAAGGCAGTTCCCCCCGTGGCAACTCCCACACCACCAATGGCAGCAGAAATACCACCCCCAACAGACGCTCCAATTGCTGCTGCACCAACAGATGAAGTATCCCCAAGTGTGATTAGTCTTATAGCTTCATACAAGGCAAGACCAGTTAAAGCACCTGTAGCAGTCAAAGGAACAGCACCAACGCTCAAGCCAGTACCTTTTGCAAGTATCCCTATTTTGCCAAGGGATGCACCTGCTACGCCTCCTAGTACCGCTAATGCTACAGCGTCTTCATAGTTATCTGTGCTGATTTCGCCCTTAGAATAGTTAAGTTCTGCCTTGACGAGTCGCTTAATTCGACTAAACAGTTGTCCCATAGCACTGTATTTCCTTCCACTGGTTGTGCATTTGGAAAGTAGTCTGCACCGTCTCAGCTTAAACTAAGTAAATTTTTTCTACTTCGTAGGAATCAATGAAAACTTCCTTACTCTTCTTAAAATTTGTATAAAGTAAAGCTTTTGATTTTAAAGTTGAGTTAGATTACCAACATTTTTTTTAAGCCATAAGTCATTTTAAGAAACAGAATCTTTAAACAATAGTTTTAAATACATTAATGCTACAATACGACTGAGCAGTTTACATCTCTAATCTATTACTGAAATCAGGTTTTTAATAACGAGCTTAATGAATTGCTTTGTAACCATGCACATAGTTTTAAACTTGCAAGGTCATCTGGCTTAGGTTTATATTCACCTTTTTCAAGTTCTTCACGAACTTTGCCACTATAATTTAACTTTAACCACCTGACCAAATCTTCAAACATAACTAATGGAAACAGTATGCTTTGAACTTCAACATCGTCTTCAGTAAATAGAATAGTTTCAAATCTAAATCTATAGCCAGACCATCTGATAGTAGGTAATCTATCTACCGCTCTCTGCAAGTTCTCTATTACACAATTACGCTGAGGAACGGGATCTTTTTGTCCATAAATCATCCACCAGTAAACATTGTGCCTGACAAAATACTTCTCATTCGCATTAATACATACCTCTATTTCTACACCGTCCACATATAAGAACTGGCGGCTCATTTCTCTAGCTTCACCTTCAGGCATTGGCTCTAATTCTTCCCAAGGTTCTATTTCAACAACATTTTTATGTTTCCCCTTTTTCGGCTGACATTTATCAACAAGCTTTATAGGAATAGGGTCATCTTCTAGGGCATCTAAACATGAAACGACTTCCTTAAGCTCTGATGATGCAGTTTCTAGAAATACTTCTAGCTGCTCATGACTAAAAGCCATCAACTCTACGCCCGCTACAGTTTTATATGTAGTATTCATAAAGTGGACTAGACCTTGAAATGGAGTTAGGTCTATTCTTATCCCGTTGTAAATCGTTGACCAATAACCAAATTTCCCTAAAGATTTAGGGTCTGTATGGTACTCTTTCCACTTCAAATAGCTAGCTTTCTTGTTAATATTTTTTAATAAACTTCGTATGCTGCCTGATAGACCGCGTGTGCCATAGACGGGGTACACCAAGTATATTGTCGGGGTTTCTTCGTTAGCGATTGGATCAAAGCCCAATATCATAGTATTTAACTTTGCTAGCTGTTGCAGGCTTTGTTGTAGTGCGATCTCAGATGGAGTTATTTTACTAATTGGCGATACTACTTTCGTCCAATTCAAAGGCGGATTATATAAGTTTATTAACTTATTCTCCAGGTTTGAGAGAGCTTTTACATCCTGAGTGCAAACTATCCAGCTAATACTAAGACGGTCTTTTAGATTCAACCTTTTTAATTGCTTAAATCTATGATGATTTCTCCAACGCTCAACTAAGTTTACTGTTCTCCCAATATAAATAACCCGATTTTTGCTATCACATACAAAGTAAATAGCCGCACAATTAGGTAGTTGAGGTATTTCTAATAAATCAACTGATGGCAGTTCAGACAGTTTAATGTCTTCTAATAACATTTGTGAATCATGATATATTTAATTATGGTAGCAGCATGAATAAAAAAATCAGAAATAATTTTTACTGAAAATATTCAGATGACATTGATTAATCCTTTCAATTTACCATCAGTTTATTTATCAGAAACCAAAAACCTTCCTAATTGTACAGCCATTTATTTTGCAATAGATTCACAAAATAGAATCCTCTATGTAGGACAAGCAACTAATTTAGCATCTCGATGGAAAAATCATCATCGTCAATATCAGTTAGAAGAAATTGATAAAAATTATCCAGTGAGAATAGCTTGGCAAGCATGGAATGAGTCCGACTTAGGGGAAGCAGAAAAATACTTAATCAACAACTTTCAACCATTATTAAATGGGAGAAAAGTTGAATTACCTGCCGTTATTCCATCAGAAGTTATCCTGAGAGATTTTTTGAAAGTTTTCTCTAGACGTTTAATTATCATTGGGATTAAATATAAAAACAATACTGAATTAACCAACGTTTATTTAAAGTATGATTGGACAGATTGTTCACCAAAAGGGACAGCAGCAAGGATAAAAAGTTTTATTCGAGAAAACAAAGATAAAAATACAAGTCTAAAATTTAAATGGCATAAATATGGAAGAATGCGTGGCATAATTTTTCGCCCAGGGAGTAGAGAACAAAAAGTTAATGCTCGCCAAAATCGTTCGTACAATAATCATTGGCAAGTTGCTTGTAATGGAGTTATTCTCCATATCACACCAAGTAATAACTATAAAGAATTCAAGTCAAGTACAGATTCTAAAGAGCTTGCTGGTATTAAGCTGCGAACGCTCACTAAAGTTGCTTTATCTGAAATGAGTAGCAAATATCCTTATGAATACTCTGGGATATCCTGTTTAGAAAGCGATCCGATTCCATTACTTTGGGTTATTGGAAGTTCTACTCGTTGACGTGTATTGCGAAATCAAACGTACAAATGCCACTGGAGGCTGACTAACTTAGATACCCTCAACCCGAAATATTAAAGCGTTTTAAGTATCAATTTATCCTATTATGTTTCACTCACACATTTTATAAAACCCCGCCGCAGTGATCTGTGAGGTACAGCAACTAAGCAATAGAAGAGTTTGAGCCAAGCTTTTTCAAATCCTCAATCCGACAGCAACCCCGCAACCATTGCCGTCTTTGAGTATTATCTACAGGATGGTAATAAGCCCAAATACTTCCATCTGGTGCTGAATACAAAGATATAATCAAAACTTTTTGTATACCAAAGTTGCAGGTACTTACCTCAATCTTTTCTTTGACAGTAAAGGTCTGTCCTGAACTATTAGTTGCTGTCTCTAATTTTTTCGAGGCTGGTTTATTAGCTAATTGCGATTGCTCCAAATCTCTCTGTGATTGCCCAGATTCATCCGATTCACTTTCAACAAAAGCGGTTGATTCTGATAAATTAACTGGTGCTGTCTCTAGAGTTTGAGGTAAATCCAACTGTTCATTCTCTGCTTCTCTTATTTGAGGCACAGCGTCATCAGTCAGGACAGGGCTACTATTTGATTCTGAAACTTCAATGCTTTGGCTCTGGTTATTATTTACTTCTAACTCCGGCTCAACTGGCTTATTTCCCCTTGGTACGGCAGTTGATGCTGATTGGGATTGTGCAGAATTATTATCGTCTGTAGCAGTAGATTTTTGCTTGACGACACGCAAAATAGCTGGCGGGAGCTGCGCGGCTTCTTCTTGAGAGGGTGAACTATTGGCTTTCTGGGATTTACGTTTAGGCATAATAAATTCTTGGCAGCAATGCACTCTAGAACGTTGATTAAATCAGCAATGAACAAAGAGTAACTATACTTTTTCTGTTGAATTAACTTTCAGTAAGCGAGCGTAGTATCTTCAGTTGTGTTGGTTGATGTATCTGATGTTGATGATTGCTCACGAGGCTCTAATTTAATGCACTCCCCTGATTGAATTACTAAGCTAGTCCCAACACGCCGCACAGAAAAATTCCAGAATTTCTTAATCGAATTTGATGGTAAAAATCCGAGTAGTCTTAGTTGAAAATCTTTCGCTGGCTCAGATTCTCTTCGAGGTTTTCGGTGAATTTTGACTTCGACTATCCCTTGTTCTAAGTCTTGATATACAACTAATCCTTGTACAGAAAAGTTATCAGCTAGTAACTGCAATTCTGTTTTTACTGAGTCGGTATACTCTTTGGGGGTGCGAAGATTTGTCAAAGTCACCCGAAGTAGGGTCGGAGAATCTTTGAATGGTGTTCTGGGGTAAACAGTCCACAGGTATTCAAGTGATAAGTCAAGTTGAGATTGTTGAACTAGTATTGATGCTCTCTTAGCAAGGTTTGTCTCAAGCATTACACCGTCAGCAGTTATTAGTTGCCCTTGATAAATAAGATCACTACTAGGAATATATCTTCCCCAGAGCCGACCGATTGCGCGATATTCTAGTGGCTCTGTCGGCCTTATCTGTTGACTATTAACTAATAACTCCTGTGTATCGTTAGTAATGCTCATGCGGATAATCTTAAAACCTGTAACTTTTTGAACGCTATGAATGATTGTAAACGTAAGTAAATCTGTAATTCCAACTGTGAGTTCAGCAGTCATTCTGTGAATCTGGCATTAACTGAAATAGAAACTTGTCTGTCATACACAAAAGCCATACTAAAAACCTGTAACTCTGTAGATTTAGTGTTGTTTACCCGTGCCGTTTTTGTCTAATCCGATACTATTATCTCCGGCAGTCTAAAACATCAAAAACAGTGGTTTTTTAGCTGTTTGGCCGGACAATCAACGCAATTTTCATCAAACTCCATACTCTGTGGCAAAATCCCTAGCTGTTTTTGGCCGGACAAAAGTTACAAAATGACCCTTTTTGAACACTTTGGCCGGACACAGTTTTGGAAAAAAATCTTCTGTAACCCCTATCTAGTCTCAATTACAGCCACTTTTTTGAGGCATTTTTATTGTCAATAAGCTGGGGGATTATTGAGAATGCGTAATCCTGTAATGTTGCAAACGTACTTCAAAAATGACTCTGACTAGTTTCAACCTGCCAACCCAGCTTGAGCTTTCGGCAAGCTTTTAGCTCTCACCATCAAAGCAAGTGTCTACTTAAGTAAGTGCTTAAGCAAGGAAATCTGTATTTCTAAATGTGAGACAGAGTACATCACAGCAATTTCTAAAGTATTCTTGTCAGCACCCTGGCGCTTGAGGACATTTGGCCACCAGTACGTTCTTAAAGTGTTCAAAACAATTTTAGTCAGACCTCTGCCAGATATTTTCTTCTCATGCTCTCGTAAAAATTGCAGTAAGGAGCCATCGCTACTGTCATGACTGCGCTTAATCGAAAGCACTTCCAGATGCTGTTCACTCATAAACTATAACCCTATCGAATTAGTGTAGTTTCACAGTAAGAGATTGTGTTTATTAATACAAAAAATCTTTTAATGCCAAAACAGCCCCTTTTGACCCCAAAACACCCCTTTAATGTACCAAATGACAGTCAAACGACAGTCAAACCTTCTAAAAGCAGCGACAGTCAAACGACTGTCATTTGACCCCAAAATGCGTCAAAAAGTGGTGTTTTGGCGACCTACTTGTTGGGCTAAACTCCCCCAAAAGTGGATTTCGGGGTGAGTTATAGTTATAACCATACTCACTATGGTTTCATGCCCTACGGGTGGCTGCGCCATCTCTCGCTGCGCTCGTGACATGAAACCGTCGTTCGCCCGGAGGGGTTTTTTGGTACTACAAAGTACTGCACTTGTAGCATAAAACTTTTATGTCGCCACTAACAATTCTCAGAATTGAGAAACTAAAAACATTCGGCAACGTTGCCGGAAGTGATGACCATGTTACCAGGAATAGAGAAACACCCAACGCAGATCCAACTAAAGATAATAGACGGTTGATTGGGACAGAAGACTCACGCTCTTTAGAGGAGATAGTTAAGGAAAAAATCTCTACGCTACTGCATCGCCCTCGGCATGATGCGGTGTTATGCACCGAGATGTTTCTCTCGGCATCACCTGAATATTTCCGCCCCTTAAATCCATCTGTTTCTGGGCAGTGGTCTGATGAAAGAATGCAGCAATGGGCTTTAGCATCCCGTGACTGGCTATCTCAAAACTATGGGTCAAAGTGCGTCAGGGCAGAACTCCACCTAGATGAAAGTACCCCACACATTCACGCCTACATCGTGCCATTGAACGAGAAAACTGGGAGAGTCAGTCATGACGCGATGTTCGGCGGTAGAGGTGGACAGGGAAGAATTAAGTTATCCAAGTTGCAAGATAGCTATGCTGCTGCACTTGCTCCTTTGGGCATTGAACGAGGGGTAAAGGGCAGTAAGGCAACCCACACCAAAGTCAAAGAATATTACCAAGCGGTTAACAGTGAACCACTCACCGCAGTCATTACAAATAACCAATTAGCACCGACACCATTTGAATCAGCCAGGAATTACGTTGCCAGGATTCAGTCTGATGAACACTTTCAAGCGATTAACCACCAACTGGCTGACCGCGCTTTCATGCTTGAGCGATTGAGAAGTGCAGAGCAACGGGCTTTCTATAGCGAGAAGGAGCGACAACGGCTAGAAGAAATTGTGCGATCGCTGGAATTGAAAACCCAACAACTGCGGGACTTGGCCTTAGAGGATGTCGCCTGGGAGTTGGGGCTAAATTACGATTATGAGCGATGGAAGGGTCACGGACACATCATTAATATAGATGGGCCCAAATTCTACGACTTTGCCCCCGATCAACAAAAGGGTGGCGGTGGTGCGATTGACTTGGTGATGCACGTTAACAATTGCAATTTTCGGCAGGCGGTTGTCTGGTTACATGAGCGATTCGGGTCAGCTGGAGTAGAACGTGCAGCTCTAGCTCACGTTAAGAACAGGGCGGCTGACATTATCCAGACTGAACCACGTCCCCAATTCACCCCACCCGTTGAAGATAAAGCTAACTGGTCTGCCGTTGAACATTACCTCAATCAATTTCGGGGCATCCGCTCTGACTGTATTCAAATGCTGAAAAACCAGGGGCTAGTTTACGCTGATGACCAACAAAACGCTGTTTTTGTCATGCGGAATCTTGAGGGTCAACGTAACGGTGCATTCCTACGGGGAACTAGGGGAGAGAACAACAGCTTTAAGGGATACTCTAAAGGAACCAAACGCCGCTCTTGCTGGTTTTACTTCCACTTGGGGGGTAAAGCTAATGATTTTACCTCAACAGCGATTCTATGTAAGTCCCCCATCGATGCTATTTCAAGAGCCATGCTGGAATATCTTATCAGGGGCGATGTTCCACCCGAACGAACACTCTATATGGCTATTGATGACTTCAATTGCTTACCGCTTGAGCGATTGCTCCCCATCAATAATATAGTGGTGGCGTTTGGTAACGATAAAAGCTCTGATGCGGCAGCACAGCGTGTATTAGAACTAATGCCACAGTCCCAAATCAAAAAATCTCAGGCACATGATTGGAATCAGCAGCTACTTGATTATGGGCGACAGTTAAGGCAACAGCAGCAACAGCAACGCCAGCAGGATGATGAATTGAGTCTTTAAAAGCTGTTTTTGTAGTGTTCATGTAGTTTTTTAGTAGTCATTTTTGATGCCTGTTTTTTCAAATCCTTAGCTGGCAACTAACCGCGATAACAGTTTCACACAAAATAGCTATCTAGATTTTTGTATAAGTGGCATTTGGCAAGGATAAAACGGGAGAAGCTGCTGTATGGGCACTCATGGAACTACTGCCACAGTCCAACAGTCATTCAGGATCAAGTGCAAGGCGGCAGATTGGAATCAGCAGCTTTAAGTTAAGTTTTTCAATTAAGGCAAGGCTAGCTCAAGCGCAGGGTGCAAGGTGTGTGAACAGTGCGTTATAAGCTAAGTACAGTCACCGCGACAGCAAATACCACCAGATTCGCAGAATGGGGGTTAAGTTGGACAAATTATGGAAATTATTGTCGGGGGGTTGGATCATCTTTTGGCTGGGATGGACAGTAACTCAAATGAATGGGGGTAGGGAAACTCTTTGGTTGGGAATTACTCAAAAATGTACAAATTGTGACTTGAGCAGTGCCAACTTCAACGGTGCCTTTCTAACCAATGCTGATCTAAGCGGTAGCTCACTCCGTGGTGCTAACCTCAGCGGTGCCTTTCTAACCAATGCAAACCTCAGTCGTACTGACTTGAGCGATGCCAACCTCAGCGGTGCCGACCTGGCCTACCTCACGTTCTTCGGTAAAAGTGCAAATCTTAGCGGTGCAAACCTCAGCCGTACCAACTTGAGCGGTGCTAACCTTAGCGGTGTCAACCTCAGCCGTGCCCGACTCAACCATGCCCGACTCGGCGGTGCAAAACTGGACGCTAATTTAGACAGTGCCGACCTGCGAGGTGCCGACCTGCGAGGTGCCGACCTGCGAGGCGCTAACCTCAAGGGTGCCAACCTGAAGGATGCCAACCTGAGCGGTGCCGACCTGCGCGGTGCTAATTTCAAGGATAGCAACCTAAGCGGTGCCAACCTGACGGGTACTGACCTGACAGATACCTACATACAGGGAGCGATTGGACTTAAGAAATAACCTGCCAGTGCTGCCTTACTTCCTTGCACGGTATTGGCTTGAAATAAGATTTAAGCATAATAGACAGAAGTAAAAAAGCATAAAAAAGAATGACCAACTGCCCTACTGATTGGGTTAAATCGTCAGAGGATGTAGGGTGGTGATTGGAGGGGGCTTGAACCCACTATTAATGTTCAAATCCCAAAATTTTTGGGAATACTTAGTTGACGTTTTTACGTGCCATAAATATATACTTTACAACCCTGGATAAATTGCAATCTCAATAGAGTTGGCATTTCTCCAGGGTTTTTTATATGCAATAGGTTTATTAGCGCATAGTTTGTCCTTACCTCTGCACTAGAACGAAATCCCAATTTCTTGCCGGCTACAATTAATTCTCTGCTGATAAGTCGGTTCTTCAGGGGCGGGTATCTCAACTTTAATTTTGTCTCTTGTGAAATTGCTGTCCTGGACAAAAAAATTTTCAGGTTCGTCGTTATTGCTCATAGTTTGTAGCAGATAATTTTCACTGCACTTTCAAAGCATAACTAGACATACAACTGCAAATTCGGGTATTTCGCATTCTGCTTCTGTAGCATTAATGTAGTTTTATCGTAGTTATTTTTTGATTGTTCTTCCTTTCAAATCACTTTTTGGTTCAAAATAACTTTCCAAACTTTTTGGCGTACTGTGCGTCAGAAATTGATATTAATTTTTGGTGAAAGCATAATATTAGTGTCACATTTAGAAATGCGGAAATTCTTGCATTTTCCATTTAATTGCCATTGGTGTGCCATAGCCACGCCATTGCCGTGCCAAAGTTGAGCCAGTTTTTGTCCCAATTCTCAATAGTGATAATTAGTTGAGAAATGACATTTTGAAATTCCATTGATTTGCCATTCTGCTGCCATTGAATTGCCAAAATTGAGCCAAAATTAGACTTTCCATTTATTTGCCATAATTGCGCCATTATAGTTAGTTAATAGTTCGTATACGAAGTTTTTTCGTTCCCCTCGCTACCGCGCACCAAGAAAGCGGTGGCCAACCTGACTGCCTGATAATATCAAGAGCGAAAAAAAATGGAAATCTCACATCGCTGACGTGCTTTGATGCGACATTATGAGGAAACAAACATGGAACTGAAAGAAACATTAATGGCACTTGAGAAACAGTTTTGGCAGGCAAGCTCTGCTGCGAACGTGGACTTAATTCGGAGCTACCTTACAGATGATGCTCTGACAGTAGGAATGTTTGGAGTTTTGAATAAAGAAAGCACCATTGCCGCGAACGAGGGACAACCCCCATTTTCTTTTTGGCAAATTGATAATGAGCCTCAGATTTTACAATTGACACAAGATAGTGCTGTTGTCGTCTATAGAGCTACCGCACAACGTCAGGGGCGTGAGCAATTCACAGTGATGATCAGTAGCACTTATATTAATCGGGATGGATTATGGAAGCTAGCATTCCATCACCAAACACCACTCCAGTCCGTAAAGCATTAAGCATCTTGCTATCACCTGACGCTAATCTCTGTAAGCAACCTTCAAGCAACTTTCCTGGGGAACTCCAGTTTTACTAGATGAATGGTGAGGCTCAGAGGGCTAAAAATGGCTAATTATCTTGCTATTGAGATCAAACAGGCAATCGTAGAAGATTTCTCTTCTACTACTTCAATTCTAGTCAAGTGTGATGTGTCATGAACTTGCATATCTGCTGCAACATAACGACTAAGCAGCATTGGCTCAACACGAATGGCGCGATCAGGCTTTTTATCCGGCGGCAGGTGGGCGATCGCGCCCTTGTATGAGTCGAGAAGACTTTGAGGCTTGTATTACACCAAATAGCCCTTTCGTGTAATGCTGCATGAATAACGAGCCAAAATAATAAGCCAACTAGAAAATTTACGGACTTTAGAAGTATTTGATTTGCACTGATATTCAAAAATTTTCCGCATAATAAATAGTTGGGCGGCATAAAACAACAAGCGGCATAAAACAACAATGGGAGAGATCATGGCTAGGACTGGCGGTTGCTTCTGCGGACAGGTTCGGTACCAGATTAATTCACCGCTTAAGCCTGGACGCAGCTGCCACTGCTCTCGCTGTAGAAAGGCATTTAGCTCCGCCGGCTCTGCTTACGCTGAAGTTGAGCCTGGTTCATTCTCCTGGCTCAGTGGTGAAGAGAATCTCACCTTCTATGAGACGAAGCCTGGATGGGGTTTGTGCTTCTGTCGAATCTGTGGAACCACGCTGTGTGGTACAGCCGACGGCAAGGTGCATGGAGTGACCCTCGGAAGCGTCGATGGAGATCCAGGTGTTCAAATCGAGATGCACATTTTCGTTGGCTCCAAGGCAACGTGGGATCACATTGGCGGACACGCCCCTCAATTCTTGGAGTTTCCTCCCAAAGCGACATTGAACTAGCATACCGCTTAACATCCTCTCACGCTTTTGCTATACGTGGGTCTAGCTGTGCGCTTGGTTCAGCCACAACAACTATTCAAGCCTGATGAACTGTCCGCTTATGGCGGCTTTACTGAACAGTGGTCATTTCCTTAAAACATCGACCGCGCAACAGCGATAGGCAGCCGAAGCTCCCAAAAGTCTCTCTCTGCTTACCTTTCAAGTTGCAATTAAGAAATCGGCAACACCAGTGCCATTCCCCACTCGAAGAAAGAGCGAGCGCACTGCCAGAGAATTTCTGACACTCATATCAGGTATCGAATTGTGGCTTGAGTTGCTTAACAGCCCTGCGCGAGTCTTTTGACAACTGCTTCCAGACGGCAGCTTTAAATTCTTCAGTCCATTCTTCTGTCAGTTCAGCAATCAACTCCCAGGATTGATCGGCAACGCACTCTTTAATCAGTTCCACATTGCCCATAAGTTTCTCCTCATTTGATAATTCGGGAGCAGAACCAGAGGTGGAACAGGGGGTGGAACGGGAGGTGGAACACTCTTGGACTGCTTGTGGTGACGAGGTTTGAGGCTCATCTACAGTTTGTTCCACCCCAATTCCCTCTAAACTTTTTTCATTTGCTTCTATCGGTGTTGTTTCTGGCAGTGTTACTTCTGGTGCTGCAATTTGGGGCGGTATTGTTTGGGCAGTTTGATCATTGCTATCAAAATTTGGAAAAGTTTGGGGGGAATTGGTGGAACAGGTGGAACACTCTTGTTGTAAGTCAGGTATATTATGGGCTTCTTGCTGTTCCACCTCCCGTTCCACCTCCCGTTCCACCTTCTGTTCCACCTCTTGTTGGGGTCGAATCCAGGGACGAATTAAGCGACCGTTAACCCGTTTGCGATCTCCGCTTGTCCAGCCGTGAGAACGCAAGATGGCAGCGACACGGTTTTGTTCGGCTTTACTCTGCTTGGCTAACTCAATCTTGAGAACATCACTCAGTATTTCGCCCACAGATACTTCAAGGTGTAAGTCAGCCCAAGTCATGATCGCAGTTTCCCAAGGGTCAGTGCTTTGATATTGCTTATTGGCAGCATCTAACCATTTGTCTTCGGTGTCGGTCAGTCGCCATTGCTCACCATTACGGTAGGCAGCGACCGCCGCCGCCCAAATTAAATCCCTTTCTTCCTTGAGCAGGTCAATGGGTATTTTCTTGAATAAAACTTTGATCACCCAAAAGCGACGCTCACCTGTGGGGTCATAGAGAAATTCATCTAAATTGGTAGTGCCGACAAGAATTGATGGACGGGGGAAATCCTCAATATCTGTGCCATAAGGACGACGCATTGAGTCTTTCTTTCTCGACAAAAACGCCTTCAGTTGTGAGACATCCTTTTTCTTGTAGGCGTTCTCAAACTCGGCATATTCAAGAATCCAATATTGGCTAATTTTTAAAACCTCGTCTTTCTCTGTGCCGTTGAGGTCATCGGTGAAAAAATCCTCTCCGGCTAGAATTTCCCAGAATGTTGACTTGAGGGATTTCTGCTTACCTTGGAGGATGGTAATTTCATCATGTTTGCACCCTGGCTCAAATGCCCTAGCCACAGCTGCAATTAAAGTGCGTTTCATCAGTGCAGCGTGTAATGGGTCATGAGTGCCGAAGTAACGTTCGGCCAACTTATCCAACAAACTCACATCTACCTTGGGGTAACGCTGTGCTACTGATGACAAATACTCAATTACCGGGCTGTATGAGTTTGCTAGAGCTAGTTCTAAGACAACGCTTTTAGCTTGTTCCTTGCTGATATCAATATGAACATCAATCGCCACTTTTAAATCAATGCGGTCAAGTGGTAGCCGTCGCCCGTCTAACTCAACTTGCTTTTTGAGTGTATTCCAGCGTAGGCGAGCGCCCCAAACAGCACGGATAGCATTCAATTTTTGCTCCAGTTTACTTTCGGTGGGCCTATCCCGTTCGGCCTCCAGGGACAAGGTTTTATTGAGTGCATCAACTACAACTCGCCGCGACTCAATCGCTTGTAGGATGTCGTCAGCTGTTGCCCCATCTTGTACCCAGTCTTTAATATCCAATCCGCCATGTTTGGGTAAGTGTGTCCAGTAAAAATCATTGGGTGGGGCATACAACCACTTGGCATCTGGGAAGTCTTTGTTAATATCCTCCATGTGCTTTAGCCCTGGTTCGTCACGGTCGGGACAAAGAACTAGGTTAGCACCAACTAAAGAATCTTGGTAGTTACCATAAGCGCGATACTTGCCAGCACCGCCGATGGTGGTGGTGGCTGGTATGTCCATTGCCCAGAGAATATCGGCTATTTCCTCACCTTCGACCATAAATATAGGTCTACCAGCAGCGATCGCATGGAGGACTTCGGCATATCGATAAATGGTGATTTTCTCCTGGTGGGAGCGTTTTAATTCGGCGCTCAAGTCCTTGGCTTTAACCCAACGTGTACCATGACAATATTCCTGAAAGACATCCTTATCCTTAATCTTCCCAGGACGAATGACGATTACCTTGATTAAAGGATTGCCTGCCGTATCAGTGTAAACATACTCTTGCTTACCTTGGGGACGTGGCGATTTTTTGCGTGTAGCTGGTGCGTAGTAGGGCTTACCGTTGCGATCGCTCTTAGCTGTCCTCTCCCATCCACTAGCTGGTTCAGCCGAACGGTTGCAGACTGTTAATTCACCTATTGAGTAGCACCAGTCTGGTTTGCCGCAGTGAGGGCATGGGTTAGTTTTGGTAACTTCTGTTGGTTTGTCTGTAGTTGGGCGAGATGCTATCTCATACTGCCCAGTAAGTTCAATTGGTTGAAGTGCATCGTTGTTAGTAATCACAAATTTTCCCTCAATTAACTGGTTTTTCAGTATTTAGAGGGGATTAACGCGCTGCTACACCTGATATCTATGAGATTTACTGTTTTGCTTCTTTAGGCTTTTTTACACTATCAAAAAAATTGATAAATTTGAATCCCAAAAATTCCCAATGGAAATATAGAAATTTTCACAGCAACTCATATAATATTAGTAAGCAGCGCGGAACAATCTCTGTTGCCAATTAGTGGTTAGACCTTCCAACTTCCTTCCACTTCTTTGGTCTGTAAGAGATAAACCCCGCTCTTAGATATTTAATCTTTACTATTGGACAAAGTGTTCACTACTTAGTAGCACTTTGTTTTTTTTGGTGCTTTTGTATATTGACCTCCATTACAAGCTTCATTTGCTTTATTGCTTGATTTTACAGAACTTCTGTCAGTCTTATACCTAAGAAAATCTGATGTTTGCTTGAAATTGCTCAATAAAAGTTGAGCATTGTTCAAGGATCTGAGGAACTGTACAGCCTACACTACCGAGAATTAAATTCAATTTGAGTGTAGCTGGCTTTCGCATTATTAACCGCCTCTTCCTCTTGTTGACTGATAATCCAACAATTATGTTGAGTTGGTTATTCGTTTTTCCCTTTCTCAGTTGGTAGCGGATCTAGCTTCATATTGCGGACTCCTACTTCTATAAGATATGCCGCTAGATTGGCAGTAGTTCGCCCTTGGTTGCCAGCTAGTGCTTCAAGCTGCTCAAATACTGTATCAGGTAGCGTTACACTAAAACGCTTGGTCATGAATCATTTCCGCTTCAAATTGCCTCCTAAATCATACGCTGTGATTCCTATAAATTATAAACTGCTGCGCTATTGATGTTACATACATCTATTTTAATTTTGTTTTGCTGCTATTTTACATCTACTTACATCTATTTAGATGCTATAATATTTCTAACAGCCAAAAAATGCCACCCAACAAAGGCAATAGAAGCCAGAAAGTGACTTGTAGGCTTACCAAAAACTGGATGTGTGGATTTAAGGTGATTGTGCCGATAAATTCTCCAAACCCAGAATAAATAAGACTTTTACCAATCATCAGAACCATGACAACCACATACACCAATGCCACAAATTGGCTTACTCAAGCAGACCAGCTTGCCAATTCTGGGCTAACTACCGTCAAAGGTGGTAAAGACGCAGGCGCAGGCTACGGCAAGGCAAATTATGGTGATTTTTGCATCATGATGCCTGCCGCATACTCACTTGTTCGTAACCGCAACCTCCGGCATCACGAAACCATATCGAAAGATGGGGCATGGGTGCGGTATGTCGAAGGGAAGCGTCTGGACTTGAAAGACACGCAATTCTTCTGGGGCAGTGCAGCGATCGCCCAGGCGGATCACACCCTACTTCATGAGGACAAATCTAAAAAAGCAGAACTGGCATTAGAAAGCATCCTTGCAGACTTAGCAGTTCTGAACATTCCTTCGGAGATGGAACTAGAAATTAGCTTGAGCAACCACAACCCCCAACGCTGGGCAGAAGAAATTAAACGCAGAGTGCAAGGTACTCATACCTTCCAACACAAGCACCCAGTTAATCGTGAGATTGTCACCAAGACAGTTGAAATTGTAGTCACAGGCATTTATCCCGAAGGTTTCGGCAGCATCGCCTATTGCTTATTTGGTTCACCAACCCTAACCCTTGAAGAATCCGAGATTGCCATCGCCCTTGATATCGGTTCATCGACTTGGCTAGGCACAGTTTTTAATGGCAACGGTGCAGTTATAGACCAACATTTGATTGAGGGTGGATGTGGGCAACTGCATTCGATGATTGCAGAAGCTCTCGACAAACGAAACGACCCAATAAGCTTGATTACTAAGGACGTAAAACACTCACCCACATTAGTTGATCAAGGGATTTTAGAAGGCACTTTTACATACGGAGGTAATCACCTTACAGGCAAGAATTTTGAAATTGAATATGCCCAATGTTTGGATGAATGGTGGTCGAATCGCATTGAAAAATTCGCTAACTTTGTTACGAGTGGCAACTATTTAGACCGTGCAAAATACTTGGTTGCTTGGGGCGGTGGTGTCTCCCTGCCAGTAGTGGATCAGAATCTTGCTGACTTGGGATTCGTGGTTTTAGAAAATCCCCAATTCATCAATGCTTTTGGCTTAAAGCTATTAACAGAAATTTCCACAGGAGTATAAACAAGTGTCTGATATAACGTCCTACGAATCTCGGCGTATAACCATCTCATACTTAGCAGTTTATGAATTATGCCAGATGTTCAATATTCCTCACGATGCCCCAACGCAAGCCCTTAGTGCAGCAGTAGAGAAGTTAATTTTTCAAGGTGGTATTGGTGTACAGACATCTCCAAAAACTCAAAATTCTTTATCTACACCAGCAGCAATTCAACCGAATAAGACCGGACTAGCTTCTATGGCTTCTCAGTTTAAAGGAGTGGCTTCATGAACGACTTAAATAGGGTCTATGACTCAACCCTACTAACCAATTCCAAGGTTTATCAGATTGACCGAACCCTGTACCAATACGTGTACAAAACAGGCACAAGAGAGCATCCACGCGTACCACTTTCGCCCTCTAGCTGAACAACGAAAGAAAGCTGATTTACTGCTCAATCACAAGGCTTTGACTACTCGTTGTTATGAAGTCTCAGGGATGTCTACTAATGCTTCAGTTATCAGTCAGGAATCATTGCAATTATCAATTTTTTGAGGTGAATTATGAACACTCAACCACTACCAGAATTGATTGCACAAGCCCAACAATTACTAACTCAAATAAGGCAGCATCCACAATATCAAAGGTTGAATTTTGATTGTGATGTAACCCTTGGGGATGTAAGCCAATTTTTCAACACTCTGCAATGGTCAGCCGCAGATTCAACTGTGGATGTTTCGAGAGAAGGATTTTTTCAGTGATGGGAGAGCGACCGCTTGACTGGACACCGAGCGATCGCACCCACAGATGTATCTCCGCCTAATGAAGAATACACTACACAAGGATTTTACCAAAATGACGAAACCACTGGGTTATTACTGCGCTCTAACGCCTGGAGATGGAACCTATTTAGACTGGTTGCAAGATACTTATGGTTCTTGCCTTGAGGGGATTAATCGCATCGAAAAACTGCATTTTTTGAAAGCGATAACTGACAACTTAATCGCTTCTGAGACTGCTACACAGGGACAATATTTATTGTCAGAATCGGCTGATACTATTCAAAAGCTTCAAGAGGATTTGTATCAGTACACGCCGATAGGCGACCACTTGGGATTAGCAGAAGCAATCATCAATCAACTTAAGACTCAAAAATGAAGTACCAAAAACAAGCCATGCTGGGGCTATTGGGTTTGGGTTTGATTGCTGCACCAATGTTTATCAAACTGCCTCAGCAGTTCTACATTTTTTCGGCTGTGTCGGACTTAGAAGCAAGAGAATCTGTTGAACGTTCACGCATCCAACAACGCAAACTGACCAGCGACAAATTGAATGAAACTGGCATATTACCGACCAGTTTAAAACTCAGAATCAGAGGCTATTTAGACAACCCAAAACGCAACCCAAGACCTGACACCAGCTATTACCAGGAAGATGAACAAGTTTATGTTTATGACTCAGGAGGTCGCTGCATAGGACAGATTTCTGAACGGCGTTGGCTTTGGAAGTATCACTACATAAATGTCTGCAATTTATCCCCACAAATGGAGCAGAGTAAATCATGAAAAGTGCAGAATATAAACCCTCAAATGATTCAAACTCGACAGCTGCAACTTCTCCAAAAACTAGCAACAAAAGAGTCACTAATTACGTTGAAATCTTAGCCGGGTGGATTGTTGATATCATTGCCCTGCCCGTGACCTTCATTACTCATATCGTCGCCCAGTTCGTCACGCCAGGTTCATCAGGCACAAAAATACTCGGTGCAATGGGTTTCTTCCTTGGCACACTCCTTAGTTCTGATGGAATCTGGCAAACACTGTTTCAAGGCGTTCCGATGTTCGTGTGGTTTGAAAAAACTTGGATTGGTTGGTTTGGATGGCTAACGCTCCCGTTTAATCTGTTTTTCTGGCTATCACTTGCCATATCTGCTTTAGTTCAGGTAATGGAAGCCCGGAGCTTACGGGGTAAACGACCAGACCAAGCCCGAAGCGAGTTTGAGGAATCCAAACAGTACACCCTCAGCAGCAAACCAACTGCAAACATTGACCTGACTACCGCATTGTGGCGTGACTACAAAGTGGCAGGAATGAAAGAACGCTATGCCGGAGGCGCAATTGCACTGTTTTTCTGGCTATTCGACTTAACCACAACCTTTGTAGGCCGTAATCCCTTCGCCTACACTGACCCTGGCCAGATTTTGGGGTGTTTAGTTTACAACTTCACCACGATGATGGCAGGGGAGATAGGTTACACGATTTGGCGATTAACTAAATAAGTAATTCACAACCCTCTACCTGCAAGGGTGGAGGGTTTTAAATTGGAGAGGAACTATGGAATTTTCACCCGATATTCATCAACCAATACCACAGATGGCCACAAAAGAAACTGCCTCACTGAGGGCTGACTATCCTTGCATTGAACACCTGGAAGCGGGTAACATCGCTCCTTGGCTGGTAGAAAGGCTTGACCAATTGTTAGTTCGTGCCAAAACTGAAAGGGCAGGGATGAACCTAGCCAAATGCGTCACTCTAGCAACGGCATCAATCGGGGCTGTTTGCTATGCCACCTCTCCACTGGCCCCCATCGGTGCGCTAGTTGCTGGGCTGGGCTACGCTTGGTCAGTGGTGCAAGACATGACCGATTCTCACTACTTTGCGCCTATTCCGTTTGTGCGTGGTAACTTCCTAGAATTCTTAGCAGCAATGGGTGACAGCGAAGCAAGAGCCGAATGGTTTGCTGGCTCTAATGAAATTGTGGATTTGATGAACCACCTTACACCCCTAGAACGTAGCGAGTTTGTCATGCTGCGGCAGTACACCAGCACCTTAACTGAATTTCTCACGGGCGTAGAAGCTGGTAAGCGGTTCTATGCTTACAGGTGGCTACTGGACAACTTCACAACTTACAGAGGCGCGTTTCCCACTGTTGAGCAGTTGTGCAAACATCTGGCACAGGTAGCCCCCGACCCTAGAATTGACCATGCACAAGTGACTCTAATTCAGCAGCAATCTCAACTGCCGCAATCTAAGATACCTGAACCAAAATTTACTCAACTGCCACAACCAAAGTTTATAGAGTTGCCCAGTTCCTCACAGGCTGAACCTGCTGCAAGAGCATTAGCACCAGACCTTAAATCAGTGTTGACCCTGCCACTACACCACCGAGCGATCGCAATTATCGACGTATTAACCAACAGTGGTTTTGATATCGCCAAGTGCATCCGTGACCAAATCACGGTGATTGCAGGTAATCAGCGAGGTGGTAAGGGTACGCTCATGGCGATTCTAGCCATCCTCAGTAAAGCACTTGAGCCAAACACCAAGATTCACTATTTCACTGGAGGCGATGACATTTACCCGTTTTTCTGCCATCGCCTAGTGTGCAGACTTAGTTACCCAGAACTAGACGGTGCAAAGGCTGATGCTCTTGTTGCAGGCGATTTGTACCAATATCTGAGGGAAATGGACAATGCCGCCCAAAATAGTTACACAGATATTATTTTGGTCATTGATGAAGCGGTCGCCTTGTCTGATTACCTTACGGATGAGCAGAAGCAATGGATCATTCGCTTTTTGTTCACTCGCGCCAGTAAGAAGGGCGCACAAATTTTCGTGGTGTTGCACGGCAAAAATCTGACTTCGTGGGTTGGGACGAAAAACACCGCAGGTTTTGGCGATACTTTCAAAAGTGGGGCTACTTTCATTGGTTGTGAGGCAACAAGTAAAAAACTGTCTCCACTCAAGTCAATCTCACTGGCAACAGGGCGTTACTTCCTGGCTGACCCTGATAGTTTTGATAAGCCAGTTGTTGGCGGTGAAATTGGTATCATTCCAGAATGGCTAAAAACTGAGGTGAATCCTCATTCTGGGCAACCAGACCCGGCGCGGACACTGCTTGTTTATTTTCCTGAATTGAGAAGTGATTGCGCTGATATTACCGATTCCATACCGCCCCAAGACAAACCACCAGATGAGTTTTTGAATCAGGCCAGAGCTTGGATTAATGAAACTTGGGTGATAGCAAATGCGCCACCGCCGACTTTCGCCTCAACTCCAAGCGATACCGACCGATACCAGCCAACTGATAAGGCTTCTGAGGTTTTGGAATCATCTGGTATCGATACTGAAAATGATACCGGAATCGGTGATACTTTCGCAGAAAACGGCGATTTTAATACTCTTGCCAATGATACCGGAATCGATACCAACACTCGCTACACTCCCGCAGAATTGACTCTTGAGCAACTGACTGGCATCGTCAAGCAGATGGTTGATAAGAAGATGTCGCAGACTCAAATTATTCAATCCCTCTGGGGAGTTGAAAAAAATGGTAAGGGCTGGAAGCAGGCTTATACCGAATATAAGGAATTGTTTCCTTGAGTTATGTCCAACGGTCAATAACCAGAAAGCCCCTGTACATCACTAGGGGCTTTTCATGGAGTTGACTTATAATTTAGAAACATCTAAAGGTGATTAACTAACACAAGCACTCCGCACAGTATTTAGATATACTGCTGTATAAAAGACTATATATAGCTTCTACTTCGTATAGCGAATGTGGCACACTTGACCACTGTTCACTGTTCTGGACAGAGGTTAATCTCAGGAAATAAGGGGCATCCACCTAAGCACAAGCTTGCCTTTTGACAACCAACGCAACCTCCTGAACCTAATTTGTTGCGAATTCTCTTGAATGGTTCGCCACTTTGCCAAAAATCTTTCATATTGTTGCCAACAATTGGAACTCCTTCATATCCTGCTTCTACCATGAAAGAGCAAGGGTACATTTTCATATCTTCAGATACGAACATTGAAAATCTTCCTGCATCGCAACCTTCGTAGCATATATGAGGAGTCTTGGTGAACCTAGCGATGCCAGTCACAGTGCAGGTATCAAACCCTATTTTGAAACTATGCTTTTTCTCTGTAGCCAGATGGAAAAATTCTTCAACTCTGTTACTGTTTTTTAACAATAGCTTATGGCTGTAGTATCTGCCAACAGGTTTATAGTTTAGAAAAATAAGGGCATTAATCTTGCTAAGGAAATTTGGTGGATTTTTAAGCCAATCAATAGCTGTGTTGATACTTTCACTGCTAAGGATAAAGTGAATATTGGTTTTTATTCCATATGAGAGAAGTAAATCAATAGCCTCTTGTGTTTCCTTGTAAGGAGAATAGGCACTAACTGCAACTGCTCCACAATATTTTTTTGTTGCTTGCAATACATCTCCTGTTAAACCACGGCCATTAGTTGTGTAGTTAGGGACTATTCCATACTTTTCCCTAGTTAAGCAAAGGATTTCACAAAAATAGGGATGTTGATTTGGATTTCCTCCTCCTAAAGCAACCTGAAAAACGTGCATTTGCTGTGCTTGTTGGATAACTTTTTCATAATCCTCTATTGACATATGGTGTCCTAATTCGTCAGATTTTCGATAGCAAAGAGCGCATCCTTTATCGCACCAATTTGTAATTGAAATATCCAAGAGTTCAGGCCCATGCCAAGACCAAAATGGTTCATCGTGTTCTGGTTCTTCTATTCGAGCAAAAAAACCTGTATTGGGATTGAAAAAAGTAGAATAGTGCTGTTCTTTAAAATGTTTAATAACAAGCGGTGTTTTTTTCATTACCAAACACACTCCAATGCATTGAAGTAAATTTTATCATTCTCAACTTCAAAACTGTCTGTACAGAAAAATGCTTCAATTTCATCGCCATCATCACTAGATAGATTGCCAATAAAAATTTTATGTCCATTTTTATCAGCTTCGGTGATACGTTCTACTACCTCATCAGCAAATTTACTTTTCAACAACTCTAGCCAGTTATCTATAGCATTATGATATTTATGGCAATACTCTTTAACGGGGTGCATACCATCTTTCACATGGTAATATAGAGCTTCAAATAGTGGAAATAAAGGTGACTTTTTAGTAACACCCATCAGTTCAAAAAAATCACTTTTTTCAAAATCTCCGCTAGTGATAATTACAAATGATGTTGATGAACTATTCGATACAAAATCAGTCCGAATCTTCATTTAATTTTTCCTCTAAATTACTCATTGCTATATTTCTTCTTGCTCCCACTCGCTTTCCTCTAGTTCATAATCAGTTTCTTCTTCTAAGTTACAATCACTTTCTCCCAATTGATAAAGTATATGCTTTAACACAGAACTAACAGTTTCATCTTTGAACATCCAGATACTATCTCTGGTATGGGCAACATAAACACTATTTTCCATTCTGCTTTGTATTTTCATTGCTATATCTTTACTGAATTTGTATTTCCAATACAGAAAATCGCAGAAGCCAGCATATTCCACCGCGTAATATTTTTCATACTCTGTTACCAAATTTTTGGAGTGTTTAAATAGACAGTTATATACACGCTCTACAAGTTCCTCAGCATAGCTTCCTGGTATAACTTGTGATGCTGTGCGAAATTCTGACAGACTGTACTGTCTATCAAGTATAACAACTAACTTACCGAACTCAATTTCATGTATCATCAATCTGCTCGTAGAAATCTGGTCGTGAAGTATATCGTTTCATTTCTGTAACAACAGAATCTTCATACCAAAATAGCTTCTCTTCAGTATATGTTTCAAGAAATCTTACAACCTCTTTTGCTAATGAAGCTGATTTAAGCCCCTCGGTCTCAGCATTTTCAAGAAGCCATTCACATGCTTCTTGAGCTAATTCAGTAGGTACTTCACTAATTCTCACAAGAGAGGTTAACACTCTCCAGACTAATGTTCTTATTTCTAAATTTGTAATTTGTGTGTACTTTTTAAGTAATGTGATGGCTACATCTGGTTTCATTTTAGCGAATTTGCTAAAAGCATCAAAGGCAGGTGTTAAATATGCCCATCCTTCCCCAATAGGAAAGAAATAAATTAAAAGTTCCATAAGGTTAAAAGCCTCATTATCATTTCGGAAATCTTCATCATCTAACTTATCTTTAAGATGATTGGCTAGATCCTTGATATTCCAAGAATGAAAACCATTAAAACTATAAACACCTGAACCTCTAACACAAGGGATAACAAATTCTTTATACTTGTTTTCGTCTAACTCACCTAATATTTCAAACAATAGATGGATATTTAGGCGATAGTACCAACTGGAACGCCAACGCAATGCTAACATGCAGATTATCCAGGATGAGTTCTGTATATTTTCGCAAAACCTTAATTTAATCTCATTTAAATCCTCCTGTTTTATAAATTCTTCTTCAACTGAAAAAATTGATTTAATAAAAATCTCTTTGTACCAATCTTTTTTTCCTATAACCTCAAGAATACCTCTATTATCTTGTGGTCTGGATGCAAAAAATAAATATGTTCTTATCCCTTCTGCAACTGGTGAATTTGGAGCTACTATTCTGTCAAGAATTACTTCAAATTCATAAGGTCTGTTACGAAAAATAACATTTGCGAGATGATTAGCTAATAAAAAGTCTCTAAATTCATCAAATGTAAAGTTAACTACCTCAATTCGAGTATCGAGAATATCATCTACGTCGGCTAAATCTTTTCTAAAAATAATATCTTCAGCGAGTAAAGATGCAAGTGTATCATGATATTCTGATGGCAAATCAGCAATTGCAATATCTGAGTATTGCTCTCGTTTTAACATTAGCTCAATAATATTCTTCAGAACTTGCTTATACTTGCTTGTGGAGCCAATTTTTAGCCTTGTAGAATCTTCATCATACTTACTTGCTTCTTCAATCTTTCGCTCAAAATACTTTCTAAAAATCTTGTCTCTGTAAATATCAAAAATTTGAGGAAGTTGAATTTCTTGTTTGGCATTTATATCTCCATATGCTTCACAAAACATACGAAGAAGTAAAGTATCATTTTCTAGTACTTCAGTTGCACTTTTTGATATATATGAAGAGCGTAGCTTAAAAAAGCGAAAATATCCCTTTACCATATGGTCTTTATGAATTTCGCTCATGTACCGATCTAAATTATCAATAAACCGTATTTCTGTATTAAAACTAGCATATTTAAAATTGCTAAATCTTTCCTCAAAATACTCTAACCTGCAAGTAATAATAAGCTTTATATATTTATATTCTAAAATTTTCTCAATCATTTTTCCGAGATGATGAGAAAAAGCTTGAATATTCTTATGCTCATTAATTCCATCAATAATTATTATTACTGGACTATTTGATTTAATACCAAGCTCATTTAAATAAATTAAAGCTTTTTCAAAGGTCTCAACTTGCTCCCCAAAGATAGATTTGAAAAGATACTCACTAATTCGTTCAGTGTCTATATGATTAAATTCACGTCCTGTAAAAAAAATACATGGTAAGTTACGTTTTTTAAGAACTGATTCTGCTAAATTGCAAACGAAGTTAGTTTTTCCCTGACCTGCTCTAGCAATAATAAAGAGAATATGAGATGAAATTAGCTTTAATCTTTCAATTAATTCTTCAATATCCAATATTAATGGGAAAGTTACTCTTTCCAAAAGATATTTTATTTCTTTGTAAACATATTTCTTATTTGAGGGAACATTGGTATCTGTTGCAGGGTTTGAACTACGATAATAGTATGGATCAAGCTCATCTCGAAGTTTGCTTAATGCTTCATGTAAAGAACTTGCATATTTATATAATTCCTCAATAGTTATTGATAAAGGTACAGTTTGTTCCCAATTCAACTGAATTGGTTGTAAAGACAACTTTTGAATAACACGATTAACTTCACTTAAATTAATGGAATTAATATCACTTATAATTTTTTGAAAAAACAAAACAGGATGAGCAAAAAATCTAGCATTATCCTTGACCTCTGCAACTTCGATAAATATGTCTGGTATGTATTTTCTACTATTCTTCTCTTTTACCAACTGATTATTAAAATGCTTGTTAAGCAAGTCACATACTGGGATTTTTTGATTTTCTCCAATATGCTGTTCGAGAGGAAACTGAGGTTTTATCTTCCAGTATTCGTGAGCAATTGCTATATCAATAGCAAAACTCAATTGCCTACCAGATGTATTAATTTGTTCTTTACCTGCTTCAATTGCTCTTTCAAATGATAAAAAACCGTCTTCATTGCGCCCAATCCCTTCTGGCATATTTTCTGGAAGAGTGGTTTGGGAACTTACAAAACCTGTACATTCAATGGCTAAAAAATTACCTGAATTAATCAATTGTTGTAATTTTTTATAATCCGAAAGAGGTTCCTCTTGAAAAAAGCGTCTTTCTTCTTGTCTTTCAGTAGATTTGTCATCCCAATATTCTTGTCTATTATAGCGCATTGATACTGCTGCTAAAGCATGGCCTTCAAGCACAATCAATACAGGTAGTAAATCGCAAGCTAAACAAATTCCACAAAATAAAATCGCTAAATCAAGACATGTACCCTCAGCGCGAGTTTCTAAAATTTCTTTGGATGTACGGATAAACTGCGTATTTTTTTCGGAATTAAATGGTTCAAAAGCGTATTTTATATTTTTAGCTAATAAAGCCTTATAAATTTCTTTTAAAAGTTGATGTTTATCCCATTGGATTAATTCTAATCGATTTACATGATTTGGCAAAGTTAAAAAATATGGTAATTCAGGAATAACAAACCGCGCTAATCCTTTTTCATCAAATTTTGACCATTCTTGCGCCATAATTTATAAGTCCAATATTACTGACATATTTCAAACAAATCATGTACTGCATTTGGAAAACCACCACCAGACTGAAGCGTTTTTACTTGTAAGCGATATAATCCGGGTTCCAAATCATTAATAGATATTAACCATTCGTTTTCTATTTTTTGAAACTCAACACAGCGTTTTGTACCACTGTTACTCACAGGTTCTATATGTGCTTCTATGGCTAAATTGTCTTTGACACCCTGTGGAATACGCCCTTTAATTTCTGCTTTTATTGTGACTAATTCGTCCTTGAAATATAAATCATCAAGCTCAAGACTGATAGCTGTTTGACTTAAAGCTCCTCTTATCGGCTCTTTTTCTAGTTGTTGTAAATTTTGTATATTTTTTAGGAAATCAAGTAAGATTGAGCCGTTGTTTTGCAAGCTGCCATGTTTTTCCGCAATAAAACGACTATAAAATCTGAGTTGAGAATTAGTATCAAACTCAATTGGAGTAGCAGAAACAAGAGGTACAGTTCCATCTCCACTATTAAGTTCATTACCTACAAGGGGTGGTACTTTCCAACAGATTTTTAATTCTTTATCTAATAATTGAGCAGATTGATAAGTTTTTTGTTCAGTACCAACATAAGGTACAATAAAAAAATTATTTTTATAATGCTCATTTTGAACATTAATTTGTTGGGCAGTTTCAATTTCACGATGAAATTTTAAAGCATCTTCTGCTTTATTGCTTAACAAGTTAGGAATGTTATCAGTTTCTGCTACTCGTTGATATTGCTCACCAACTTGGAGCATTTTGTAAATAGGTAGTAATTGATAAACTGAAGTAAACGAACGCATAACATCAGTTAAATCCACAAATAGCTTTTTATAGCCATTAGCTAAATAATTAAGTGCATTGATAGAACCTCGGTATGGAGTGCCAAAGGTAATTAAAGCCCTACAATTTTGCCATCCTCCTAAAACTTCTAAATAATATCGAGATACTAACCCTCCCATACTGTGGGCAATGAGGATAACCTTTGCATTTTTAGCACCACTAGCATCGCGCCACAGGGGTAAGTGTTGATTGATAAACCTCTCAAGCTGACGAGATGCTACTCTGTTATCTCGTCGCCAGTCGTAGGGAAACTCAAAATAATTTTTACCAGGAGTAACATCAAATTCATCTTGGATGCGGCGAGCAATGACTGTATATCCATCAATCTTCACCAGTCCCGGAACAAAATGAGTATCTTGAATGAGACTAGTCGCTTTAATACCATCTCCCAAGTCATCAATAGTATGGTCATCCCCCTCTAATTTCAGCTGTTGTATTAAATCACCCATTGTTGTAACAAAATTCCACGCAGCTTGACCCGATATCGCCCACAGGTCTTTACCATCTTTTTGCAACGCACTTCCGGTAATTCCAGGTAAAAATACGATAATATCCCGCATTTTGCTTTTATTGCTCATGAGATTTACTCATCAGTCTCTTTACTTGTTTTTATTATTTTAAAATCCTAAAATCTAAATTTTGTTTAGTATCTTTTGTTTTCGTTACTCGATAAAATATTTATGTAATCTTTTATAACAATTTATAAATTTGTACGTACACTAGAAACTCCCCCCACCTCATTCGGGGCAGATCTGGCGAGGCTGTTCTTAAATGCAAACTATACAGTTTAGTTTTATAAGTAAACAATTTACTAGTTATTTTTAATACTTTGTTTATAAATATTACTAGTGATATTTAAAATTTTTGTGTGAATAACGCCTATTTTCGAGGATTTATGTAATTTAAAGCCTAACGATTTATCTACCGGGTATAGACGCGAGTACAGACAATAGCGATAGCAATATTGCTATCAACTATTGTCATCCCTACCTCTGCTCAACACACCCTGGAACACCCTAACCCCAAAAGATGGATAGTGATGTTCGTTACTGTCCACGCCCTATTCATGTACCGTCAGATCACGTACAGAGATCGTCAATCCTTACACTTTTATCGCAGAAAATTTCTCTGATTCGCCCGACTTGAGGGTAAATCATCTGACAAATACTCTTCAAACCCCTCCCTCCCGTCGGTTGGGACATAGTGCGACAATAGCTGTTTTCACACCACTTATAAGAAAAAACACTCCTGTTCAACTAAGATATAGCTTGAGTATTCAACTTCCCAAATCTCTGCTGCGCTATGACATCGATCCATCCTGAAAACCTTAGCGTTCTCGAAAACTCACTGGCGTTGGCGATCGGTGAGGACTTTTCTCTAGAGAATGACCCTGATGTAATTGGGCAGTTGATTGGTGATAAGCGATCTCTAAATACTAAGCGCGAATACCAGAAAGACTTGAAAGATTTCTTCTTATTCGTTGCCAAGAAAGAACCCAGCCGGGATTTAGTTTTGGAGTTTCTGCACCTGGAACAGCGTCACGCCGTTGCTGTGGTTCTCAAGTACAAAGCGCACCTCATCAAGAAAAAACTGGCTGAAGCTACGGTAAATCGTCGGCTCAGTGCTATCAAGTCGATGGTTGCAATGGGGCGGCGGTTGGGTGTGTGCAATTTCTCCTTAGATGATGTCAAAGGTGAAAGGGTCGAAACCTA
>NZ_JCACKA010000102.1:0-37378 GCF_059505145.1 Mojavia sp. | reverse complement strand
ATACGTTGGCGCTAGCGCGCTGCTGTAAGGTTGCTGTCATTGTTTTATGATTGCTTGTTTGTATGAATACGGTAAGTAAAGTTGCTTACCTGTATCTACATTAAATTTAATATTTAGATTTGTAAAGCAAAATTAATTAAGTATAAGTTATGACAGTTATTTGCATTTCTTATCAATGGTAAACGCATTAAGTGCTGAGTCGTGAGTTGTGAGTGAATAGAGTAATGAATCTTTCACTCAGCACTCAAGACTCAGTACAACTTCATCAACCAGGGGGCCATCCCAAGGCCCGCCCTCCTAAAATATGTAAATGTAAGTGGTAAACAGTTTGGCCTCCATCATCGCCAGTGTTGATGACAACCCGATAACCATTTTCTAGTCCAGCTTGTTCAGCAACACGCTTGACAGTTAATAAAAGATGCCCCAAAAGAGCATGATCCTGAGATTCGGCATCAGCTAATTTGGCAATAGGCTTTTTGGGAATCACAAGGATGTGAACTGGTGCTTGGGGGTTAACATCTTTAAACGCTAAGGCTAAATCATCTTCATAAACAATGTCTGCGGGAATTTCCCGACGAATGATTTTGCTGAAAATCGTCTCTGTGGTTTCACTCATGCCAATCTACTTACTCATCTGCTAGAGATTCTAAAGGGTTACTGTCATAGAATAAATGCTTGCTAGAGTCTGGAGTGCATCTATTGTGGGCATCGATGCCGTCAAAGTAGGCGTGGAAGTCGATGTATCAGGGGGATTGCCGGGAATTGTTGTTTTGGGCCTACCAGATTCAGCTATTCAGGAATCAAAAGAACGAGTCAAAGCGACACTAAAAAATGCTGGTTTTGCCTTTCCGATGCGAAAAATTGTGATCAACCTGACTCCGGCTGATTTACGCAAGGAAGGCCCCAGTTTCGATTTGCCAATCAGTATAGGAATTTTGGCAGCTTCTGAGCAAGTTAACGCCGATTTGTTAGGTGATTATCTATTTTTAGGCGAAGTCTCCCTTGATGGCAGTTTGCGTCCTGTTGCTGGTGTCCTACCCATCGCTGCTACTGCCCAAAAAATGGGAATTACAGGTTTAATTGTCCCAGCTGATAATGCTCAAGAAGCCGCAGTGGTGCAAGGTTTAGCTGTTTATGGTTGCAAAAATCTATCTGAAGTGGTTGATTTTTTAAATAATCCAGGACTTTACAAACCTGTGCAGCTAAATGAGACAGAGGAGTTGCCACACTCATTCTATTCCGGCGCAGATTTGAAGGATGTGAAAGGACAAGCTCATGGTCGCCGTGCTTTAGAAATTGCGGCGGCTGGCGGACATAATTTAGTGTTTGTCGGGCCGCCTGGTAGTGGTAAAACGATGTTAGCACGACGTTTACCAGGGATTTTGCCACCATTAGAGTTTTTTGAATCATTGGAAGTTACGCGTATTCACTCAGTAGCAGGGTTATTAAAAAATCGCGGTTCATTGGTACGCGATCGCCCTTTCCGCAGTCCTCACCACTCAGCTTCTGGCCCTTCTCTCGTTGGTGGCGGTAGCTTCCCCCGTCCTGGTGAAATTTCTTTAGCACACAGGGGGATTTTGTTTCTTGACGAATTAACAGAATTTAAACGAGATGTCTTAGAATTTCTGCGTCAACCTTTGGAAGATGGCTATGTAACGATTTCCCGCACTAAACAATCTGTAATGTTTCCGGCACAGTTTACTTTGGTAGCGAGTACCAATCCCTGCCCTTGCGGTTTTTATGGCGATACTATCCAACAGTGTACTTGTTCGCCACGGCAACGAGAGCAATATTGGGCGAAGCTTTCTGGGCCGTTAATGGATCGGATTGATTTACAAGTTGCGGTAAATCGCTTGAAACCAGAGGAAATTACCCAGCAACCCACGGGAGAAGCATCAATATCAGTAGCAAAACGAGTACAGCAAGCACGCGATCGCGCCACTAATCGCTTCCAAAAAGAACCAAATCTGCGTTGCAATGCCCAAATGCAGAGTTCTCATCTCCAGAAATGGTGCAAACTAGATGATGCTAGCCGCAATTTATTAGAAGCAGCAATTAGAAAATTAGGTTTATCAGCAAGAGCAAGCGATCGCATTCTCAAAGTTGCACGAACAATTGCAGATTTGGCCGGAGAGGATGAGCTAAAAGCCAATCATGTAGCAGAGGCGATTCAGTATCGCACGATAGATAGAATGCAGTAAGGGCACAAATAATGTTGTGAAGCGATTGCGCCAAGCGCAGCGCCAGAGGCGATCGCAATACTAATTGTGTCTTCAAATGCTAATTACTGAGCGATATTACCGTACAGGAAGCTATCGGCTCAACCTGCTACTTCTAGCTAAATAATGAATTCTTCCTCAAGAAACTCTGTAAAGCGTCCTTGGGAAGATGCCGCCAGCTATGAAATCATTATCCAATATATCAGAGGTAAGCAATATCCTGAAGATAAGGAGACTGATTGAATGAGTTTGCAAGCGATTTGGAGGTTATTTAAAGAGACTTTTCAGGAATGGAGTGATGATAAAGCCTCACGGTTAGCAGCGGCATTAGCTTATTACACAATTTTTTCTATAGCACCGTTACTGATTATTGTAATTGCGATCGTCGGAGCAGTCTTTGGAGAAGAAGCCGCAAGGGGTGAAATTGTCCGACAAATTCAAGGTTTAGTTGGCAAACCAGGCGCACAAGTGATTGAAACAGCCATCAGAAATGCCAATCAACCACAAGCAGGAACTATCGCCTCAATTATTAGTATTTTAGTTTTGCTATTGGGTGCAACTGGTTTATTTACCGAGTTGCAAGATGCTCTCAACACAATTTGGGAGGTGAAGCCAAAACCAGGACAAGGCGTGAATAATATGGTGCGCCAACGCTTTTTGTCGTTTGCAATGGTGTTAGGAATTGGCTTTTTACTTCTAGTTTCTCTAGTAATTAGTGCGGCATTAACAGCATTAGTGACTTACTTTAGTAACCTTGTACCAGGTATTGATTTCATTTGGCAAATTGTTAATTTCATACTTAGTTTTACTATCACTACAGTTTTGTTTGGACTCATTTTCAAAGTCCTGCCAGATGCCAAAATCACTTGGGGAGATGTTTTAATTGGGGCTTCTATTACTTCAATTTTGTTCTCAATTGGTAGGTATTTATTAGGGCAATATTTAGGTAACGGTAGTTTTGGGTCTACCTATGGTGCGGCTGGTTCACTAGTAGTTATTTTAGCTTGGATTTATTATGCTGCTCAGATACTGTTTTTTGGTGCTGAGTTTACCCAAGTTTATGCTAGAAGATACGGAAGCGGTATTGTCCCAACTAAAAATGCTATGCCTCTGAATAACAACGATTCTACTAATCAAGGCAGGCAAAGAAATGGCAACACTGAAAGGGGACAATCTTCTAATCCGAAGAAGTCACCCTCTAACGTAATTAATCGCATCATGCGGAGCTTTACCAAACCCAAGGGGTTGAAACAAAGAAGAAGAAATTAATTTTATTGCACGATACAAGAAATCTATGTCAAAAAAATAAAAATTTTAAACTATTTCCTACTAATACTAAGTTGCGTTCTGTTGTAGTAATCTTTCGTTAAGGGAGGTTGCTTCGCTCCACTTTGTTTCGCTTGCAATAACAGTTGCTACTTTTGATTGCAACTTGGTATAAATATGTTTGAAATTTTTAAGAGGAATAGAGCAAAAACTTCGTAGGGTGGGCAATGCCACCCTACATGATTACTACATTAGTTAGGTGTCTACATACGAATTTCGTTAGAAGTCGTTCAACTGGTCGCGGCAAGAAGTCCCCCACCATATGTATTCGTTGGTGGGGGAGGAATGCTGCTCCGGGATTGGGTACTGGTGACTGGGAAAATGCCCCAAAATTTGGGAGGGTTAAAGCAGAATTCCATAATTTTTCGTTTGATAACCCAATCCCCAATCCCTAATCCCCAATCCCTAATCCCTTTTACTTCTGAAATGTTTCTACCTATTCTGGCTTTTTGTGCCAGTGTCCATCGTCTCCTTTTTCGTAATCGCGTTTTACTGCACTCCAAGCAACACGAAAGGCAGTTTCTTCTTCATTATATTCTTCTAAAGCATTGTTAAATGCAGCCCGAAAAATCTCTTGGGCGTGCTTGGGTAAGTGTTCTTTGACTGAATCTGGTAAGTCTTCAATCTGTTTGTAAGGCATATATTTCACTTCCTTACTTAGCTTCAATTACAAACTAATTGATTGTGCTTCAAAGCTGGAGTGACTATCCCAATAATCAGCCCTGTTAATTTTCACCTTGAGCAAAGCAATATCGGGTTCATCAAGTCCTTGGCTAAACCAAGCTTGAAGTTCCGGCTTCCACAACTCTTGCATCTTGTTGCGGTCTTTTACTAGTTCTGCGATACCCGATATAGAGATATATCGCTGCTGATTGGGTGATGTAAAACTGACATTAACTTGCTGACGATGCTCAATCTCAAACACCTTATGAGAACTAGCGTTGGTAAAAAACCAGAGCGTACCATCAGATTGGATTTCAGTACTCTGTGCCATAGGGCGACTGTGCAAGCTGCCATGCTCATCGATTGTGGTTAGCATTCCAGATTCAATGTCTTTAATCAGTCCACGCAGCTTATAAATATCTTGATTTTTGTCGGTAGAAGTTGTCATTTACCGTACTCTTGTATTGATATCTTCTTCAGCAATGAAAATTTTGATGACAAGCAGCTTATATGGCTAGTCAAGTTCTTTATAAGTATCAACCCATTTGAGTTTTAATTGCGTGAGCCTAAAGGTAGAATTCTGTTTAAATTAGCTTTTAATTTTATACCCATAGATATATTTGGTTAGAGATTACCCTTGGTGAGCAAGAATTGTGCCTATATCGGTTGACGAGTATTTAAGCTATAAAATGACATAACCAGCCAGCAGTGTTGAGTTGAGGAAGTGAAAACGTAGAAAATTAAAAATTGCAGATTTAAGCTAATATTGAATGATGTTCTGGCTTTTTTACATAATTTAGAATCAGTGGTTTGAAAAATTTAAAATTCTTCTAAACCTAGTGTGAGAAAGCGTTCAATTATAGGATCAATTTCTGCCATGAATTCGTTACTAAAATAAGGTTCAACAGGCTCATTCTGATGTTCAATATGGCGCTCAATATTTTGTTCAATCGGTTGATCAATTGGTTGTATTACCTGTGGTTCCTGGGTAACAGAAATTGCAGAAGAAGATGATGATATTGATTGCTTTGCCCGTTGGAGTCGAGATTTTGATTTGAGTTGCGTAATTTGTGCGCTAGGAATTGCAGAAGAAGAGCGTGATATTGATTGCTTTGCCCGTTGGAGCCGAGATTTTGGCTTGAGTTGCGTAATTTGTGCGCTAGGAATTGCAGAAGAAGAGGATGATATTGGTTGCTTTGACGGTTGGAATTGAGATTTTGGCTTGAGTTGCGTAATTTGTGCAGTTGCACCAAGCCCCAGCATTGCACCAGCAACTGTATACATAGTGTTCTTATTAAAGTATTGAGCGCCCAGATATCCAAGTGCTATTGCAGATACTGTCGCGGTGATGCTTCCCAAGATAACTTGCTGTTGTTTCAATTTTTTATCCTTAACTTCGCTAGTAGTTTACACCTAGTTTATTTTCTGGCTTCTAGTAGGTTTAATCACAGTTGTGCTGAACCATTACCTTAATTGCAAATAATCCTGACAGTCAAGCAGTTCCACCTATACGGATTTGTTAAGGAATGTTATTTCTCAAGCCAAGCAAGTGTGTTGCAGATGCGCTTATAAAGAAGAGAGCAACAGAGCTTTTGAGATTCATTAACAGAAAGCCGACTTAGGGCATTGGGCAAACGAGTGGGATGAGCTTAATTTATTGCGATCGCATGATTGCGCTGCTACTGTCCATCACTATCAATTACTTTTAACGGGGAGGTTCTTCATATGTGCTGGTGTGGTGTACGTAGCTCATGACAGCGACCTATTAGACCTGCCTTAAAAATAGGGCAGAAGGCAGGCCTATTATTGTTTTTAAGATTTAAAGTATAAAGAATGACTTAAAACTTGGGTATTATTCACGGTTTCACTCTTGGTAATAAAAATCGGATACAATTTTAAACCTCAAGCAGGAAGGAAATTGAGGGTTTTATTGTCTAAAATTATGGAGAAAATCATCGTTTTTTGGTAAAAATTTTGTGCAGTAAGAATTATAGTTTTTTATCTAGAAACAACAATTAAAAAACAATCAGTACTTGAAAATAAGTATTTGTACAAAATGAAATTCAGTGATGAAGAGAGGGAACGAAGGATAAAGATACAAAGTGTATTATTAATTATATTTAAGTACTTAGGTGTTTGGAAAAGCTATATCGCTGTACATAGTTTGATACCTACATTTTCAGCCTTTAGGTAGGGGAAACAAATCATTCTGCTATTAGTAACGTTACAATCTTAGCCAGGGCGATGAAGACAATAACCTCTCTTTTTAACGAAGAACGCAACCAACTCCAGATAGATATCGACAATACAATCAACGTTGAGCAGGTAGTTAAGCTCGTTCAGAACCGACTTGATAATCTCGAAAGAATTTACATTAGTGAGCTAAACATTACACAAGTACGTCTAGCTTCCTTTTTCTTGGATTTACTGCGGCAATCTCTTAGCACTCTCACAGCGGTTCACCAGACTCAAGTTACTTTACAAAAGCCACAGCCAATTATTAACCCAACTATAAAATCTTCCCCCAACAGGTTAATTCTGAAACTGCTAAAGGCACTGATATATATAGGTATTTTAAGTTGGTTGTTTTATTTAAGTGAAACTAGCCCAGGTGCGTGGATGGCTATTTTACTAGCGTCTGTGCTGATAGGGTTGGAAGTTGTACTTCAGCTCGACAAGAATAATCAAGAAAACAATTCCCCAACTCTTGGGCTATCAGAATTACCTCAGCCTATCTTAAAAGTTAATAGCAAAATTATTTTAGACAACGTTGCCGATGCGCTCAACACGATAGACTCAGCAGTCGCTAGATTTGAAGAAGGAAATAAACATAAGGATGACCGTGGCGTAGAAGAACTACCAGAACTATTAAATTTTCTGCAAAGGCTGATAGGTGCATCGTTTCTGAATAAACCCCAAATGGTCATCGAACTAACGAAACTGCTACCACAAATTTTAATGGAGCAAGGAATTAGGACTCAAATTTACCGAGGAAAAGACCGTGATAGCGATCGCGGCTATTTTGACTTTGAACCAAGTATCGATCCTAACACCGAAGATTACATAACTATAACTCCTGCCTTGTTAAAAGGCGATCGCTTGCTCAGACGCGGCCGGGTAATTGAGCCAGTGTATTCCGAAGCTAGAGAATAATACACAATAAGAATATGGATATTTTAGAAACAATCGGTTTTGATTTAGGGCATGGCGAAACAGCTGTAGCTAAAGCAATAGTGGAGAGTATCGAACCTCCCCAAATGCTGGAAATTAATAATAGAAAGAACCAAATCACGGCTCTAGGTTGGCATCCCAAACTTGGTTATCTGGTTGGTGAGCAAGCATTAATCCAAGCTGGTGTTACCCAGTTGACAATCTCTTTTAAGCAAAAACCGAACAACGATCCAAAATATCAAGAAATAATTAGCACTTTTGTTGCAACTTACTATCGGCTTCTGAAAGAAAGTAGACAAATTGAAGGTGGGGAAAGTAGCTATTTTTATGTCGGTTGCCCTTCAGGATGGTCAGTTAATGAACGTGAGGAATATCAAAAGCTACTTCAAGCATCTGGGATTGCTCAACTCAGTGTTGTACCTGAATCACGGGCTGCTTTCATGCAAGCCAAGGAAGCTGGTAAGCTGGAGTATGAAAAACTGCTTTCGTCGGTTTTAATTGTTGATATTGGCTCTTCAACCACAGATTTTACATTAGTTAAAAGCTTACAAGAAATCCCGATAGATTTTGGTAGTAACGCTTTAGGTGCATCCTTAATTGACAAGGCGATTTTTGAGCGTACTCTTAGCAACCACGAACAAAAAGCATTACTCGAAAAAGTATTTTTAGATTATCCGCATCACCAAGCTCGTTGTGAACTTGCTTGTCGCAAAACGAAAGAAGATTATTTTTCTAATGAACAGCTATATAGCGATTCACAATCTTTTGCACGTGGCTTTGAGTCAATTAACGAACAGATTTATTTTATCCCCCAAGTCAACAAATTGATTATGGAGGAAATTTTAAACCAACCTGTAGCCGAATTGGGGCAAAAGAGTTGGATGCGATCGTTTCGTGAAGCTTTAAGCGAGGCTAAAAAAAAGCTATATCAGCAAAGTATTGTACCGAAACTGGTGCTGATGACTGGCGGTGCATCCCGAATGGCATTTACGCGTCTTATTTGTCAGGAAATGTTTCCTGAGCCAGAAACACAGATCCGCCCCGATCCTGAGCCTGAAAGGTGCATTGCACTGGGATTAGCGCGAGTAGGACGATGGGATTTGCGTGCTACGGCCTTCAAACAAGAAATCAATCAATTGTTTTATTCAAACAAACTCAAAGAATTGATTGAGAAACATATCCCGGAGTTGGTCGAATTGCTGACTAAGCCACTGGCAGATAATTTAATTGAAAATGCAGTTAGACCAGGGGTAAAAGATTGGCAAAAAAATCGAATACGAACTTTAGCCGATTTGGAAATTTCTATGAAGGATCGGGCGGAGCAGTGGTTGAAAAGCAATATTGCTCAACAGATAATTAACAATCAATGTATTAATTGGTTTAACAATAAAATCCAACCCGACTTAGCCGCACAAAGCGACCCAATATGTCGAAAGTATCAAATACCTAGAAGTAGTTTAAGGTTTGAAGATAGCATCGATCCAGCTTTTGTTAATCCCGAACTGCGTATTGGAGACGCTATACTTGCCGATACTGTAGCGTTTATCGTCAATATAGTAATTGGCGGAGGTACTGTCGCTAGCATCATCACTTTGATATTAACTGGACACTTAACTTGGCCGATTGCATTGGTCTATGGGGCTTCAGTTATGGCAGCAGGAATGGAGCTAAATCGCAAGAGTTTCCAAGAGACAATCAAAACAAATATGGATCTTCCCAGTTGGATTCGTTCTAGTTTTTTAAATGACGGAAAAATTGACGATATGTGTGAACAAATAAAGCCTGAGTTAGAAAAGGTGCTTCGAGAACAACTAACAGCAAATCAAGAGGCTTTTGACAAATTGATCGGCAAGGTTGAGCAAGGGCTGCAAAAAGCTCTTTCTACCAAAGTTCAAGAAGCAATAATTCTGATCCAATAACGGTTGAGAGGCTACTTATAAATTAACTTGTGACAAGACAACTCAAAGAATTGATAATTTCTTACGTTAGGGGTTATGCTTAGTGGTTGTATTGTATTTTATATTACGTTAAGCATAAATTGTCTTGACATAACAATTTTATCAAGATAAAATTTCTTTTCTAATTTTATGCTATACTTAAATAAGGGTTTTAGTGTTAAAAAAGCCAATCATAGCAGTATGTTTAGCTAAACCAACTTATTAATGAGGTTGAATATAAATTGAAAATCAAAGCGTTGGATATCAAGGCTGGTGATCAAATCATTGCCTACTGCAAAAACAAAAGGCAAACCTGTAAGGTGCAACAAATTTTAGATCCGGGTCAGAGCAATATCACGCTTTCAGTATTTACAACTGAATATTACCGTGGCTGCTCAGTCTCATGCGTAGTTCGGTTTCAAGGGGATGCTTTAGTTGAATTAGTAAGCTAAAAACTCTCCCAATTCAAACCATGACTGATATCAAAAATCTGAAGATAGAGTTTCCTTGGAGTAAGAAAAAGTCACTCCCGCCAAAGCTTATTATCAAACTGGGTAAGTTTGTTTGGACAACTCTTTGGCAGATGATGATGTCGAAACTTGCCCCCCGCAATCAGTTGGGAGAGTATATTCGTCCCAGCAGTCAGTTTAGAAACTTTGTTGGCACGCAAAAAGACAATTTGTACCAGCCAGCTGCGGGGCGCTATAAGCTTTATGTTGGACTTAGTTGTCCTTGGGCACATCGCACCTTGATTGTACGATCGCTCAAAGGACTCGAAGAAGCTATATCAGTATCGATTGTTTCTCCTTCTCCTATTGCCGGTGGTTGGGTACTTAACCAACAAGAGCAAGGTTGCAGCACTCTTGCCCAATTGTATGAGCTTGCTCAACCTGGCTACAGTGGGCGTTCTACAGTTCCAGTGTTATGGGACACGCAAACCAAGACTATCGTTAATAACGAGAGTGCAGAGATTATTGTAATGCTGAACTCAGAATTTAACGAGTTTGCGGAAAACCCCACACTAAATCTATATCCAGAGGAACTAAAAGAAAAAATTGACTGGTGGAATGAGAAGATTTACGCAAGTGTAAACAACGGCGTGTATCGTTGCGGCTTTGCCCAAACTCAAGAAGCTTACAATAAAGCTTGTGATGAATTGTTCGCCACTCTGGATGAGATTGACGCAGCACTTGAGACAAATCGATATCTGTGTGGGAATAATATCACGCTTGCTGATGTTCGCCTGTTTACAACATTATTCCGCTTTGATATTGCATACTACGGACTGTTCAAGTGTAACCGTCGCCGAATCCAAGACTATCAAAACCTGGGGGCGTATCTCAGTGATATGTATCAGACCAGAGGTGTTGCTGATACCTGCGATTTGGAGAGTGTAAAGCAGGACTACTATGGCAACTTATTCCCACTCAATCCGGGGGGTATTATTCCCTGTGGCCCCGATATCAACTATTTGCTAAAACCGCACGTTCGCGGCAAAATAACTAACAACCTAGATCTAAAAGCATGAGATGCAAGAAGCGATCGCAGTAAGCTAAACTAACCATATTTTCATATAGTGCGATTGGGAAACAGGGCGCGCTACGCGATCGCCCCGTATAATTACACTATAAAACCACAGTATTAAGTAGCGCTGGGAGCTTGGTCAGGAGAATTAAAGGGAGTACGCCCACTTAACGACAACATCACTCGTGAAATGCCGGTGAATAGAATACTAACACCAAGTAGCGTTCCAATCAGCCAAGGTGCATTGAAGGGCCACTGGAACCAAATCATTGCGCCCAAAATTAGAGTAATAATGCCGTCACCCAACACCCATGTCCAGTTCTGTTGCGGACGTACCCGGAATGCGAGAATTAACTCAAATACGCCTTCAGTTAATAAAAAGCTGCCAAGCAACAAAGTCAGCGTCAGAACACCCTTTAACGGGTTAGTAAACAGCATTACACCTGTGGCAATGTAGAGTATGCCTAACAAAATTTGCCAAACAAAGCCTTTGGAATCACGGTTTTGGAACCCATAGATCAGTTTGGCAAAACCAGCAGAAGCCAGGATCACTGCAACCCAAGTCTCAGCAAAAATTGTTGAGAGAGCAGGCATTGCGATCGCAATAATCCCTAAAACAATCAAGAGAGCGCCCATTAATAGCGACCTATTACCACTCTTGTTAATATCACCAGAAACATTCGCTGTCATACAAATTCCTTCTGCCTAATTGAACTATACGATTAGGTTAAGTAATTTGTTAATGACAAAGTATCACCCTAAGGTAGACTCATGAGTATTATCTTCAGCTTGTCTATGAACAAGCTGACAGCCTTAATATCACCGTTACTGAATACGCCTAATGGTTAGCTCAAGGTTATACTCTCAAGTTAAAATAACATCTTATAAGCTGCTTGGTGAAGACCCTATAGTTGTCTAGAAGCTAACAAAAATCATTAGGCTTACTAAGGCTTACTAAAGTCAAGCGGCCAAAGATATATCAATAGTAATAAAACTGATAATCGTTTAAAAAAGTTATAAAAATTACTCTAATATGAGTTACTTATTGGTAGGGATGGTATCAACTCGCCCGTTAAGTTCTCGAAGTTGTTGGTTTAACTCCCTCTGCCGTTTAAGTAAAATTTCCAAGTCTTCTTTTGTTGCCAAATTCGCTCTGTTAGCCGGAATAATTTCATTTAGCTGATTGAGACACCCATTCAACCCCGCAGCAAACTCATAGCGTGTTACTGGGCGATTTCCTTGATATGTGCCATTAGGATAGCCAGATAAGCAACCTTGTTGAGGAGTTAAGTTGCGATCGCTTGGTGTTTGTGACAGCGTTGTTGATGGATAAGCAACAATTGTTGCCAGTGCTAACGTAGTTGCCAAGGTGGTTGGATTGAGCAAGCTAATAATTGATGACATCTTAAACATTGGTCGTAGCTACAAGCTCTCTACTCTTCCACCTTATCAAAATTAAACACGAAAAGTAGCTACAAAACTTTACACCTTATCTATTTTCTTTCTTTTAGTAAAATCACCTAAAAAGCAGTACGTGATTTCAAAAAATTATAAATAGCAATAGCGATCGCCATAAGTAGCAATACATGAATGAGATTACCTAAAATGTGTAATGCAACCCTAACGCCCAAAAGACAAAAAGTACAACTGCAACTGTCCAAAGTAAACTAACTATACTTTTTTACTACCTAAATAACTTAAGTAAAAATTTAATTATTTTATTAAAATTTTGATAACTACCTTGTGGATGAATTAGCACTAATGCCAAAATAAGTAAAGGGTAGCAATTATACTCTTCCTTGTGGTTAATAGAGTTAATTCTGTTGGTAGATTGAATATCAAGCTTGAATTTACTAAACTATATATAGAATCAAAGAAAAGTTTCTTGTTAATAACCATGAACATTCTTGCTTGGATTGTTTTAGGTCTAATTGCTGGTGCTATTGCTAAGGCTATCTACCCCGGTCATCAAGGCGGCGGAATTTTAGGAACAATCTTGCTAGGAATCATCGGTGCTTTTATTGGCGGTAGTCTGGGTGTATACTTCAGTACGGGAACCTTTGCATTAGCCGCGCCTACCCTCAGCATCACTGGTATCTTAGTCGCAGTTCTAGGTGCAATTATCGCCGTATTATTGTGGAACTTACTAACCCGTCGCAGCGCTGTGTAAGAAGTTAAATTGCGACAATTATTAGTAAACTTCAGGGAAATAACCGTAACTATTCTTTCTCCCTGTTTTAAATTTAAGAAATAGCGCTTGTCTTTTAAAAGGTAAGCGCTATTATTATGCATTTTGCTTTCATAGCTATTTAGAATTGCTATTACCACCGATAAGTGTTTGGAACACATTCCCTACTAAAGATAAAAATGCTGCACTTAACACCACAAGCATTAAACTAGCAAGGGCAGCAAATGGCGAGACAATAAACAAGAATAAGAAGAAAAACGTCAAAATCGCTATCAATGTCCTATTCATTCATTCACCTTTAATAGTTGCTAATATTAAGCTAACCAGCTAGTTTATGAATTAGACTACATCCGCTAGAAGGAATTAGATTTAGTTCTCTAGTAGCAATTTGAATCACAGCTAACTTTAAAAATTTACTTGCGCCACTACCACTCATAGAATTCTCAGCCAATAAAAAAGCCCAGCTGCTAACCAAGCAACCAGGCTAGAATTTACCTAACACTATCTAAACAATGACAATTCAATTAGCACCACACCAACAGCTTAGAAAAAGGTAGTTATCAAATCAATACAACCTGTTAAGCGGTAGGTTGTTCTAAATTGATTTTGACAACTTTATTTTTCTCTTTTTGCGTTTTGGGCAATGTCAAATTCAAGATACCGTCTTTGTAGTCTGCCGTAACGTTAGTATTTTGAATTTGAGCAGATAACGGAATTACACGCTGGAATTTTCCATAGTGAAATTCGCTTTTGATAACGCCGTTTTCTTCGCTTTTAGTTTCAGATTTACGTTCAGCGCTAACGTAAACGGCATTCTCTGTAACTTGAACATCTACATCTTTAGCTTCTACTCCTGGGAGTTCTAGCCTCAGATGAAGCGCATCTTCAGTTTCTTGCAACTCAGCCGCAGGAACTTTAACTAAATCATTATTCAATAATGCGGATGGTGCCTTTGTATCTTCAAACAGACGATTGATTTGACGTTGTAGAGTATTAAATTCTTGCCAGGGGTTGTAACGAACTAGCATATTTAATTTATCCCTTGTACCAGTAGACTTGATTTACCCAACCAATTCAGGATTTAATCCTTGCTTTGATTACTATAATATTGAGAATTACAAAGCCTGGAAATTCGGTTTTTTCACTCAATCAGTTGTGATTACCGACAACAAAATTGGCTGATTAAAAGGTGATAAAAACCGTAAAAATATTTGTTCGGTAAACCCTATAACGCTGAATGGATGAACTTTTTATGTAGGTAAATTATATAGGAGGAAAGTATATTGTGCCCTCTACAATCACGTAGTATTCTAAGGATTTGAAAAACGCTTTAAAAATTCGGATGAGCTAAAGTTCCCTAGTTTTCCTTAACCAATAAAACCGATTTTACTGGTCGTTTAATAGAGTTTCCTTGCAAATTAACTTTTCCGTAAAATGTCTGATCTTTGTAATAAAGCGAAGACGAACTCCCCCCATCCAGATTTACTGCTTTTTCAACACCGAGGGTTTTCATCACATCTGCCAGTTCTGCCAAAGTCATCCCAGAGTTAACGGGATCTGAGGATTTTTGCGCCACCATTACTAAAACAATACTGCGATCGCCTTTGGCGCTGCACTCCGTGCAATCGCGGGTAATACCAATAGCACTTCTGGCGTTAGGTTGATTGCCGCCGATCGCATCGCGGCGGTGGGTATGATCTACAAAGCCTTCTTGTACTGAGCCTAGTTCTGGTAATAAGCGCGGGCCACCACCTATAGCATCAGCTAACTCGCAGCCTGCTGGTGATGGCTCACTGTGCAGAGATATATCATAGCGGACAGTTTCTCCACAGATATAACGACGAAATTCTGTGCGATTTAAGATTTTGCTGAGATAAGGCTTTAATTTCGGATTATTCACCAACCGTTCGTTTTCTTTAGGGTCAGCTACCAACTGACCAGAGATAACTACATAAGATGTAGATTTTTGGTTAACTGGGTCAAAAAAGCCTGCGTTTAAGATCGCCTGTGCGCGATGTTTCTGAGCAAATTCCTCTATAGTGGTTACTTTTGGTGATACAGCAGGAGTTACCAAAAATTTGCTATTGCTTGGCACTCGCAGGATGTGAACTATGCTATGCGGCAAAATACGTTGTTCATAGTGGATGTTTTTTGGTGGTGAAGGCGCAATCGTTGGCGTTGTTGGTATAGACCCTGGCGAGGAACTAAATTTAAATACCAGAGGCATTCCTAAACTAAATATTGTCAAACCGAGTAGCCAGCCTTTTCTCACCTGTTTTCCTCAACATCCTCTGGGGTTAGCTCATAACCTGCAATTAGACTATTCCAAGTTTGTGATAATATCACCTGCGTTAGGTAACTCAGCTTTACAGAAATCTTTGCCTTTCGCAAGCTAGAGTTGCTTCACCTAATTGAATTACTACTATGTAGCATTTTTTGTCAAATCCGCTTGACTCTATGTAACAAATCCGTTACATTACTTTACATGACGAAATAATATAAAAAACTAAATACTATTATTTCTAATCATCATTTGGTTTCCTCCTCTACCTCGGTTAGTTTCGCCGGGGTTTTTTGTTGCTGTTGGTTGCGTAGTGGCAAAGCCGTAAATTTTCCAATTTCCAACAATACCCACTCTTTACAACTTGTGATTACCTACATTTTTACAACAGTCAAATTGTCGTGCTTACCTACATTCCCAATACAGTTCGGATTTCGCTATCAGCCTGGGAATTCATTCCCAGGCGGTTGTTGGGACTGATGCAAGATGTTATTTTTGCATAAGTCCTGAAGGCTGTTGCGCCACTCTCGCTTGGTCTAAATAGCCATACACAAGCCGGGAAACCTGGCTGATAAAATACCTAGCTTTTAAATCATTGAAAGGTCTTCTTACCAAAATTCCTGCTAAATAACGTTTACCGGATGGCATCTCAATAATACCGGCGTCTCCTAAAATAATTCCCAAGGTTCCGGTTTTGTGAGCAATTACTGCACCTTTACCAAGACCAGAAGGTAATAATCTTTTGTTCTCAACACGACGCATGATATTTAAAACTTGGCTACGACTGGAATTACTCAGCACTTGATTATTCACAACTAACGCTGAAAGTCTTACTAAGTCTTTAGCGCTGGTTGTGTTAGTACCCTTGAAGTCACCTAAAAGATTCCGAATAACAGTGTTTTGCAATCCCCAACTGCGGAAACGCTGATTTAACTTAGCTTTACCACCTAAACGGTCAATTATCATATTTGTAGCAGTATTGTCGCTGATGGTAATCATCTTAGTGGCGGTTGCTAAAAGACTAGACCGAGTTCCAGTACGTTGATATTGCATTGTTCCAGAACCTCCAGTTATTAAGTCGCGCCGCATTGCCAAAGTTTCATTGAGCTTGACTCTACCTGCATCAATTTCTTGAAACAGAGCCACCAAAACCGGAAATTTAATCGTGCTAGCGGCTGGAAATACTTTCTCCCCGTTGAAGTCTATATAATTGCCTGTGTCCAAATCTAAGAAAAACATTCCCGGTTGCAGAAAACTGTAGCGAGCTAGCAACGATTTCACTTTTGAACTGAGTTGCGTAATTTCTTTTCCTAAAGGAACAACTCCAGCAAAGGGAGAAACCTCACCGATTTGAATAGGAATCTTTTCTTCGCTAGGAGGCAAACTATTGTTGTTGATGCGCTCAAACGATGCAAAGTTTACTATCCAGTGAGAGGAAGAGTCACCTTTAATTAGCAATTTTTCGGGAGAAACAGTATACCCTGGTGCTATTTCAATCACTAGTCTAGTGGTCTTGGCATCAAGTTTGCCCAAACGGATTTCTCTGACTGCTGACCCAAAGCGTTGACGAACTGTATTACCGTCAAGTTTGGTTCCAGGAAGGTCAATAACAAGTCGTGTCGGGTTATTAATTAAAAATGCTTTTGGTTGAACTCCAGAGTCTGTAGTGAGGTTGAGTTGGTTTTTTGCCGAGTCAAAGTACCAAGATTGTAACCGAGAAGCTTTTGCTGGGGAACAGAGCAGCATAATGCTGACGACGCTAAGTAGAAAAAAGCGTAATCTCATCCGTGTTATTTATAAGCTACAGCAGGATTTACTTGCACAAATTTTCCTAGTTCTCCCGGACGATCCGAAGAAAAACTGCATGAGAATTTGTGGTAATTCCTTAGACAAGACAATTAACTCACAAAATAGTTCCGCTGGAGAATAAAAATTTTTGAGTGAAATCAGCTTATTAGGACTAATTGCTGAAAACGCAAGATTTTCAGGCAACTATCGAACTTTATACCTGGCCTGGCGATCGCTCTTTCTCTCTGCCTCCTGCTCCCCTGCGGTCTTAATGATAAGTCTTTCACCGAACACAATATTACCTCTCTAGCCCAATCCATTCTCGCCCTGCCTTTTCCGCCGCTTCGGGAGTATAGTAGAGTCTACGCTCACCGAATACTGTACCGCCAGGGCTAACCACCCGGAACTGCCAGCTATTTTCTTCTGTGTAGAACACCAGCAGGATAAAGTTCTGGATGTCAGTAACAAGATGAACTATTGTTTGATTCATAGTGCCACCTCTGCCTGTTGCTTCAACGTCAGCACTTGTTTATTATGTGCAGAGTCGTCCTGCAAAATATAATAGATATTTATGAAAACCTTCATTTCTTCTATTGTTCTCCTTGGACTTGGTGTCGCCTTATTGTCCATGAATAGCAATAGTTTTGTTGTTGCGGAAACTGCCAATAGTGAAGAATTTATCGCTAGGGGAACCGAACCTTTTTGGAGCATTACCGTCAGCAAACGCGGAATTATCTACTCTTCGCCAGATGTGAAAAAGCAAACTTTTCCTTATGTCACACCTCTGAAGGCAGAAGGACGTCCTGCCAACTTGTTGCGAGTATACCGATTAAGAGGCAGAAGCAATAGTCTGTTAATTATTAAGCAAGTTAACAGCTGTAGCGATGGAATGTCAGACAAAGTTTATCCCTACTCAGCAACTGTCATCTTAGACAAGAGAGTTTTGGAAGGTTGCGCCGAGAAAAAATAATGCCTAAGCTCCTGGCGGAGCGCAGCGCAATCATAAATTTTTGAAGTTTTAAACTTAGGTTCATATCGACAATTAGCTATAAGATTTCTATCAAAAGCCAGGTAAAGATAAAAGGGGCGGACTTTTCTTTCCTTTCCCCTTTAACCATTTGTCATCAATATTGTATATTTACCAGATACTAATGAGATACAGCTAATTTCTCATCAGTTACTTGAGTATGTTCGGCAACAATTTTGCGGAATAGTTCGCCTTCAATTGTCTCTTGGTCTGATAACAAATCTACGAGACGCTCCAAAGCGATGCGGTTTTCTTGCAGTATTTCTTTTGCTGTTTGGTAGCAATGACTGATAATTTCCCGAACTTGCATATCAATCTTGGAAGCAATTTCTTCAGAATATTCTGATTTATTCATCCAATCGCGTCCTAAAAATACCTCTCCACTCTGCTGATTCTCTAAAGATAATGGGCCTAAATCGGACATTCCAAATCGTGTTACCATTTGTCGCGCCATATTAGTAACTTTTTGCAAGTCGTCCCCTGCGCCTGTAGTTACTTCTGGCTTACCGAAAACAATTTCCTCAGCAGCACGACCACCCAAAGTAGCAGCAATTCTAGCTTTAATTTGGGAACGGGAAATTAATCCTTGTTCTTCGTTAGGAGTAAACCAAGTTAAACCGAGTGCTTGTCCCCGTGGGATAAGTGTAACTTTCTGTACTGGATCGTGGTCTTTAAGCAAAGTGCCTATCAAAGCGTGTCCGACTTCATGATAGGCAATCAAGCGCTTGCTCTTACTGTCCACCAAGGCGGTTCCTTCCATACCTGCAACTACCCGATCCACGGCATCATCAATTTCTAGGATGGTAACTGCATCTTTTCTTCTTCTAGCAGTGAGAATCGCTGCTTCGTTGAGCAAGTTCGCTAAATCTGCGCCTGTAAATCCAGGAGTGCGGCGAGCGATCGCATCTAAAGAAACGCTAGGATCGATTTTCTTATTGCGCGCATGAACTTTTAAAATTTCTAGCCGCCCTTTGAGATCTGGTGCATCAACCATTACTTGGCGGTCAAAGCGGCCAGGTCGGAGTAAGGCGGCATCAAGAACATCTGGGCGGTTGGTAGCAGCAATAATAATGATGCCTGTGTTACCTTCAAAACCATCCATTTCGGTGAGTAGTTGGTTGAGGGTTTGTTCTCTTTCGTCGTTACCGCCACCAATACCAGCACCTCTTTGCCTGCCTACAGCATCGATTTCATCGATAAATATTAGACAAGGGGCATTTTCTTTAGCTTTCTTAAACAAGTCGCGCACACGCGATGCACCCACACCGACAAACATTTCTACAAATTCCGAGCCAGAAATGCTGAAGAATGGTACACCAGCTTCCCCGGCGATCGCTTTTGCTAATAAGGTTTTACCTGTACCGGGAGGGCCAATTAACAGTACTCCTTTAGGAATACGTGCGCCTACTGCGGTAAACCTTTCTGGCTGTTTGAGGAAAGTGACGACTTCTTGTAATTCTTCTTTCGCTTCTTCAACTCCGGCTACGTCTTCAAATTTTACTCCCGTTTTTGCTTCCATTTGGAAGCGAGCTCTAGATTTGCCAAAGTTCATCGCTTGGCTAGAAGCATTAGTGGAGCGGCGCAAAAACAATAGCATTAAAGCTACCAGTGGCAAAATCCACATCAGGTTGATCAATAAACCCACAGCAGCTCTACTGTTAGCGGAGGAAACCTCGGCAAAATCAACATTGTTTTCTTTGAGTTTATTGATCAACTCTGTGTTTTGCTCCAAAAGTCTCACCTGTATCGGTGAATCTGGCTTTTGCCCTTTTAAATATACCTTTGCTATATTTTCGGCTTCGTCAAGCTCAACTTTTGCGACTTCTCCGTTATCTGTTCTTTTAATCAACTCGCCATAAGTTAAGGTGTCGCGCTCTGCTTTTTGTGCTAAAGCAGGATTGCCCCCCAAAATCCCTGGCAATAAGATTACACTGGCTGCTAATGCGCCAGCCCAAGGAACACGCTTTGCCGATTGCTGTTTATTCAATGCCGTTTTCCTTAAAATTGTCATAATAATTACCCTTTGTCTGCTGGCAAAAGCTGAGCGCTGTTTTTATGCCTATTCTTCTAGCAAAAATCGCAATAACTGGAAATAACTATTTTCTAATCTAGTCTAACTTTCACACAAAAGCATTCCCCAGTCTCTCCCCATAAGCTTTTAGGAATACACCCTATCACTTTTACTTCTTGGTGACATGAAAATGAGACTTGGTTTATAGCTTGAGGATAAGTCAGTGGTTACATTCATGATCAGGCAGTGTCCATAAGCAATTTAAAATTTAAATATAGTAAAATCCTCTGTCGGCAATTTTTATGACTACATAGCAGCTCGCTTTGTGCCATTTAAATGCATAACAGCTTATTAACTATTCTGACAAAAATCTGTCTTAGCTGTGTTTTTCACTCATTAATCGTTAAATTTTCTAGTGAACTGTAATTTGACATATTACGCAACAAATCGCTAAGATAAGCATAATCGTAATGATTCCGTTTTTCAACAAGTTTGGTGATGTAGCTAATTGTAAATTGCGTTATTAGTTTGTGGGTGAATTTATGGTCAGAATTATTGGCATTGGTGGTAGTTTAAGACCCAACTCCTATACCCAAATTGCTTTACAAATAGCCGCGCAAAGGGTAGAAGCGCTAGGTGCAGAAGTAGAAATTCTTGATTTGCGTCAGTTGCAGCTACCGTTTTGCAATGGTGGCAAGGAATATCCAGAGTACCCGGATGTTCAACGGTTGCGGGATAAAGTTACTCAGGCTGATGGTTTAATTTTGGCAACGCCTGAATATCATGGTGGCGTTAGTGGTGTGTTGAAAAATACACTAGATTTGTTGAGCTTTGATGAGCTGTCTGATAAAGTTACAGGACTGGTTAGCGTATTGGGGGGACAGTCTAATAGCAATGCCCTAAATGAACTCCGGCTAATTATTCGGTGGGTGCATGGTTGGGTGATTCCAGAACAAATTGCTATTGGACAAGCCTGGGGTGCTTTCAGTCCTGAAGGTAAACTACTAGATGAAAAACTCTCCCAACGGTTTGATCAATTTGCTCAGAGTTTAGTTGATAATACTCGCAAGCTGCGAGGAGTTAATTAGAAACAAAATATCAGGGAAAGAGATATTACTTTTTCCCTTTCTTTGTTTTGAGTGCTGAGTGCTGAGTAAAAAATACTAGTTTTTATTCCCCAGCTCCTATGCTCTTGTAGTACGTTTATAAGATATTTTAGGTAAATTTATTGATTAACTTAAAGGCTGAATTCTTGCCCGATAAGCGGTTTTATTTAAACCACCACCTACATTAGCTTTTTGAGGATTAATATTACGTCTTAGTGCAGCAATGCGATCGCTCGTTGCTGGGTGAGTACTCAAAAATGTCGGCACCGATCGCTGATTGACTAACTTTTGCATAAAAGCAATCATCGCCGACTGAGCATAGCCAGCCCGTCCTAACATTTGCAGTCCTGTTCGATCAGCTTCCAATTCATCTTGACGGCTATTAGGACGTCGCAGTGCCAGATCTACACCGATTTGAACTGCTGCACTGCGGTCTAAACCAGCCGCGCTAGCAACACCACGAGCGATCGCTGTTTGTCGCATCTGTTCTAATGCATGGCGGTTGACGATATGACCGATTTCGTGAGCTATAACGCTTGCTAATTGAGCTTCATTATCTGCGGCTCTCAGCAATCCGGTAGTAACATAAACATAGCCTCCCATTGTCGCAAAGGCATTAACACTATTATCTCTAACTACCTGAAACTTGTAAGGAATATTAGAGCGAGTGCTATTTGCCGCCAACTTCTGACCAATTTGATTGACGTAGCGATTAACATTAGGATTGGTATAAAGTTGAATCTCATTCCTAACTAGTTGCTGATTAATCTCCCTGCCCAGTTGGACTTCCTGTTTATCGGAAACATTAGATAACTGTAATATCTGCGCTCCCTGGATGAGGATGTCAAACACCGGAATTGCTTGTGCTTTGTGCGGTAAACCTACACCAATGCCAAGTGAAACCGAAGCTGACAGACACAAATACAAGCATCGGCGTTGGAAACGAGGGGAAATCAGAGTTAAAGGATTTAACATAACTCAGTTGCAGTTAACTATGGTGTTCATGATTGCAGAACACTCTGCTGATGCATCTACTTAGAGATTTATTTTTGTGAGAAATTCCCTCAAAGCTGCGGTAAACTGTTCAGGACGTTCGAGCGGTGGGATATGACCGCAATCAGGAATTAACCTCAAATATGCCTGTGGTATACGTTCGACAGCAGCTTGAGCTTGCTGTTTCGGAAAAATCAGGTCATCTGCACCCCACACAATCAACGTCGGCATCTGTAATTGTGGAAGTACATCAACCATCACTGCATGTTGTTTTAAGGGGGTAAGTTGAGCGCGTAAAGAAGATAGAGTCGCTTCTAGAAATCCAGGCATTTGTGATAAATGTTCCTGTTCGGCAATCCAAGCAGAATGAATCTGTCCGGGATGGGCGAACTGTAGGGCGGCACGCGATCGCGTACGTAAGCTAGCACCGATAGGTGTTTTACAGCCTGCAAGGGCAATCTCTCCGTACAATGGGATAGTCAGGTGGGATAGAAGAGGATTGACAGCTTCTCCCAGTCCAGCACTATCGACTAAACCCAAGGCGGCAACTCGTTGAGGGTGCGATGAAGCAATTCGCAGGGCAATCAAACCACCCAAGGAGTTTCCTACCAGCACGGCTTGTTCGATCGCCAGTGCGTTTAAGAAATTGATTGCGAACTGGGTGAAAAATTCTAGAGAATATTCACGGGTAGGTTTAGTACTACCGCCACTGCCTGGAAAGTCGGGAGCGTAAACCCGATAGTTATCCGCCAAATTGGGAATTACCCAAGACCAATCGATCGCACTTTCTCCAGTTCCATGCAACAGCACTAAAGGAAAGCCATCCTGACCTGCTTGCAAGTAGCGGATGGATAAACCATCAATGTTAATTTGTCGCTCTTCAACTGTTGTTACCACGTTCTGCTCCAGGTTAATTTAAGCTTGATTCTGACTTGATAAGACGCTTTAAGTGTGATGAGCGCCGTTAACTCGCAACACTGTACCTGTGACGTAGCTACTAGCGATCGGAGAAAGCAGGAATGCTACCGCCCAAGCCACTTCATCCGGTTTACCAAAGCGACGGAACGGAATTTCTGACACAATTCGTTCTTTGACTTTATCGGGAATAGACTTCACCATATCGGTCTCAATGAATCCCGGCGAGACAGCATTTGCGCGTACCCCATACCGCGCTGCCTCCCTTGCCAAAGACTTGATCAATCCAATCACAGCTGCTTTGGATGCTGCATAGTTCGTCTGACCAAGATTGCCCCGTTCTCCAGAAATGGATGTGATGCCAACGAGTGAGCCTTCTCCCTGCTCATACAATTTGGGGAGGATAGGCAGCAATGTGTTGTAGATACCCTTAAGGTTTGTGTCGATGACGCTATCCCAATCTTGACTGTTTAGCTTGTGGAACAAGTTATCACGAGTAATTCCCGCATTCGCCACTACCCCATAAATAGGCCCTAATTTTTGCTCTATCAGGTCTGTAGCAGCTGCCATTGCATCGGAGTCAGTGACATCTGCCTGAATTGCTAATGCGCCACTTTGGTAATTTGGTTCGCTGCGGTAAGTATAGGCGACTCTGGCTCCCAATTGCTCCAGAAGGCTGACGATCGCTGCCCCAATGCCGCGATTACCGCCTGTCACCAACACGACTTTCTCCTCTAGTCCCAAGAATGCCATTACTTATGCTCCTATCCTTTCGAGTGCGATCGCTGTTCCCCCACCCGTACCATGACAAACAGATGCCAGCCCTAGCGGTCTGTTTTGCTGTTGGAGGGCATTGAGTAACGTGACAATAATTCTGGCTCCCGATGCGCCAATGGGATGACCCAAGGCGATTGCCCCACCGTGGACATTCAACTTATCGCTAGGAATGCCTAATACCCGATGAAATAGCACGCTGCTGAGAGCGAATGCTTCATTATTCTCGAACAAATCAAAATCGTAGATTCTCAGCTTGAGCTTGTCCAGCAGCTTGTTCACGGCTTGAATCGGCACTTCGGGGAACCGCCACGCCTCTCCTCCAACCCAAGTCCCCCCCATGATTCGTGCTAGAGGCTTGAGTCCATATTGTTCTACTGCTGCTTGACTCGCTAAGACGATCGCTGCTGCGCCATCGGAAATTTGGCTACTGTTGCCTGCGGTAAATACGCCATCTTCCCTAAAGGCGGGTTTGAGTTTAGCAAGGCTTTCTAAAGTCGTTTCCGGGCGGATTCCTTCATCTTGAGCTAGTAATCGCGTCCCTTTTTTATCGGTGATTTCAATTGGCACAATTTCCGACTCAAACCAACCTTTTTCTGTGGCGATCGCTGCCCGTTGCTGGGAATATAACGCCACTTCATCTAACTCAGCTCGTGTGATTTGGTAGGCGATCGCTAGCCGTTCGGCTTGTTCTCCCATCACTTCAGCCGTTGTGGGATCGGTGAGTCCGTCATGCAACAAAATATCAGTTAGTTGCTCTGGCGCTCCCAGCAGTGCTTTGTATCCCCAGCGAGCGCGATGCGATAAGAAAAAACCCGTTTGCGACATCGATTCCATGCCACCCGCCAACACAATATCGGCTTCACCGGAACGAATAGCGATCGCTGCATTCATCAGGCTCATCATGCCAGAGGAGCAAACCATATCTACGGCATAGCCATTAACAGTTTCTGGAATTCCAGCTTTGAATGCTGCCTGCCGAGGTAAGGATTGCCCATGTCCTGCCCCAAGCACATTACCAAAAATGTATAAATCAATTGCCTCTTTTGGAACTCCTGCTTTCTCTAGCGCAGCTTGCATGGCGATCGCGCCCAAGTCCACCGGAGAGAAATTGGCAAGCGCACCACCAAACCGACCAAGTGGTGTCCTAATTGCTGAAACAATATATGCTTCTTGCATTTACCCTCATCATATTTGAAACAATAACTGCCTGGGATTCAAATCACTAATCTTGATTTTTTGGTGATTAACTAAATCATCAAATTAGCTTTTTAATGTTCAGTAACTTACATTATTTATCAATTACTATTGAGTAAGGTTGTAAACAGGATTAATATTCAATAACAAAATTGGAGAAAAGCTAATGAATGCCATGAATAACTTCGAGCAAATTCTTAATCAAGTCACTGAGGCACAACGGCGTTTTTTCTCAAATTGGACTTCCATGATGCCAGGGATGGAAAATTTCAATATTTCCAATGCTCGTCAGAGTTTTGATGATGTACTAAAATTTCAAGAAGATATAGTAAAAGGCTCACTGGAGCTACAAACTTCTTTGTCCCGCCTTTCGATTGAGACACAAAGAAAATTATGGGATAATTATTTCACTATGATGCGTCGGGGGTAATTTGAATAATTGAGCTTCAATAATAATCCCCAAGATTCCAACTTGGGGAATCTTTTAATTATAGAAATTTTTGTTAGAGCATTTGGAAATTCCTTTCTAAGCAATGATTTACTTTACATAACTTTACCAACTAAAATTTAATTTTGTTACTTTTATTTTCCCTATTCATCTATCCAAAGAAAGAGCACTTCTTAAGAAAATTGTGTAATTCAACTTACAAACTAAGAATTAATTAGATGATCTTGTCTTTAACCAATCTGCGATCGCAAGTGGTAAATCTCGCTGTACTTTACTGCTGACGTACATCCCAATATGTCCTACGGGAAATGATCGCACTGTATAATCCTGGCTACCAACATACTGCTCAAGAGCCAAAGAAGAAGCTGGTGGAACAATATGATCGTGTTCCGCGTAGATATTTAGAATGGGGATGGAAATTTTTCTTAAATCTACTGGCTTTCCGCCAAGCTCAAACGTGCCTTGAATGAGTTTGTTTTGCTGGTAAAAGTCTTTAATAAATTGACGGTACACCTCCCCTGGTTGATCGGGACTGTCGAAAATCCACTTTTCCATACGCAAGAAGTTGAGAATTTTCTCCTCAGAGTTAGCTATGTCTAGAAGATCGACATACTTTTGAATGCCTAACGCAAAGGGTTTGAGCATCAAAAATTCCAGGTTTAAAAAGTCACCGGGAATATTGCCGAGTGTATCCACCATCAGATCCACATCGAATGCCTTAATGCCTAAGGTGCATCCACTCCAGAGATTTAGCAACCCTTCTTGGATGTGAAAATCAACTGGAGTCACCATTGCGATCAAAGTTTTGACTTTCTCTGGATGGAGAGCGGCATAAGATAAGCTAAACGTACCGCCTTGGCAAATTCCTAGCAGATTAATTTGCTCAATGTTAAGGCGATCGCGGATTGCTTCAACACAATTGTCGAGATAGCCATTAATGTAATCATCCAGCGTTAACCAGCGATCGGCGCGAGTAGCATATCCCCAATCAATTAGGTAAACATCCAAACCTAAGTTTAGTAGATTGGCAACGAGCGATCGCTTCTCCTGCAAATCAACTATGTAAGGCCGATTCACCAAAGCGTAAACAATCAGAATCGGAATATTTAACTGCTGTTGTACGGTCGGCGTAAATCGGTACAATACAACTTTGTCTTCTTGGTAGATCGTTTCCTTGGGCGTTACTCCGATGGTAATTTCTTCTTCTCGGAAGCGGCTAGCAATCTCAATGCCTGTAATCAGTTTTTGGGTTAGTTCAGTCACTTGTTGCATTCAAGCTGTTTCTTCAAACTTTTAAGTTCCTTACGCAAGTCATAAATACTACGGTGAATTTCGTCTACTTCGTTGCGAGTGGGTAAATCATTTAATTTAAGCAATATTTCCATCAATTGTTGTTGACGGAGTTTGTTAGCCATGCTTGCAGACAAAAATTTTCCGCGAATTTGCAGCGTATCCTCATAAGCAAATTTTTGTGCAAATTCTCGATCAAAAATACTACTCCAAAGTTGTAAAAGCTGTTGCCACTGGTGCAGTGTTTGATGGTTTTCTTCAGACGTTGCCAACGTCAACAGCAGTTTTTCAAAGGCATTCGCCCAGACATCCAGTAGCACTAGTTGATAGTCAATACTTGCTCTTTGAAGATTAATCCAGGCATCAATACCTTGAAACAGCTGATGAGTAAACTCACGGCTATATCCCAACTTTGGGCTTTGCAAAACGTTTTCTAAAGTTGAAGGGGTGAGCAACTCAATCCATGCACTCAGATCGCCTGTTGGCTGCCGGCTTAAGGATTCTACCGATTCCCAAAGTGGTTCTAGCCAAAGTTGACTTAACTTTTGCAGCCCCTTTGCGTAGAGTTGCCACACTTCAGATTGCTGCATCTTAGTGGCTCTCTCCGCTTTGTAAAGTTTGAATTAGCACTAATGCTAAGGCGGCTACACTGCCAATCGATCCCCACTTCAAAATTGGATTCTTATCCAACCAATCTAAAAAGGTTGGGATCACCAAATGGCTGTAATCTCCGTCCACTCTTGTATGCTGTGGCACAGGCTCATATAAGTTGTTTGGTGCATCCTCTGACTTTGGCTCATCCGATCGCTGGAGAGGAAAGCCGATGAGTTGCAATAGAGAATCGGCTAATGGAGGAGAAACTCGCTGCAACATATCCAACACCCTAGCGGAATCTCCTACAAAGAAATCACGGGTGGGATGGGTGGCAGTGTAGAGGATAGCGTCAGCCACTAATCTGGGGTCGTAGTACGGTGGTATCCCGCCTGGCTTCACCCCGATTCTCGTCAGGGCATTGTTCCAGAAGGGGGTGTTAATCACCGATGGTCTGATACTCGTTACACTGATGGGAATGCCCTCATGCTGTAACTCAACCCGCAGCGAGTCTAAAAAGCCCTCGATCCCATGCTTTGCTGAACAGTAAGAACTTTGCAAAGGCAGCGATCGGATTCCCGCAATTGAGGAAAGATGAATCAACGCTCCCCGTCCCTCGCGTTTTAAGTGAGGAAGTGCCGCCATTGCTCCATAAACCTGTCCCAATAAGCTCACTTCAATGACACGCTTAAACTCCTCTGGGGCCGTTTGGTCGAATGGAGCAAAGACCACAGTTGCAGGAGCATGAACCCACGTATCCAAGCGTCCATAAGTTTCTACAGCTTTGTCTGCGATCGCTTTTACTTGCTCAAATACTGCCACTTCAGCAATGACTGGCGTAACCTTACCTGCAAATGAGCGAATCTCATCCACCAAAGACGCTAGTTTCGCCTCACTGCGGCCGGAAGCCACTACTTTTGCCCCTCGTTTGGCAAACTCAATAGCTGTCTCACGCCCAATCCCGCTAGAAGCGCCAACGACCACAACAACCTGCTGATTGATCGGCTTCAACTGCATGAATTATTACTCCATTCTTAAGTATTTTCAGTAACGATTAGCAATAAAATTTAAAAAAGCTTTACTTCATCCAGTATCTCTGTGTCAGCAACCCTTAGCATCTGTCGCAAGATAGGGCTAATATTATATCCAGTTGAAGACTTATCATTAGGACTGTATATATCTCTGCGTTAATTGAGATGAATTATACAAACTAACTTTTTTAATGAGGGTTCTAGGGTGTGTTTTCAAACTCCTCATATCCTAAGAAATAGGCGATCGCTCGTTGTCTTAGATATTATTGAAATAGCAATTAGGAATTAGTGAGTTGAGGTTAAACTATCTGTTTCCATAAAGGATAAAAATGATAGGGGCTGACTCATATTAGCAGCAAAGCCCAGAATTCCTGGATCTCGATGTTCGTAAAGTAACTGGCCTTTAGTATCAAACAGAAAAGTTCCACCACGCTGAGTTAAGTAGGCAGAATTAGGTACATAAGTATGCCAATTGCTCAGAACTTCCACCATATTCCGTAGCCGTAGAGTAGCTAATTCAAAGGGACGTTGAAATCCACTTCCGCCAGCTAATCGGAAAAACGAGCCACCAAAAGCAGGTAGAGGAGTACCTTGAATAATTTCATCATCTTCAATGAGTTGAGGGGCTTGACGATCTCCCCTGTATCCTCGAAAAACTTCTCTTAGCGTTCCAGGACTTCCAAAACCTGCACACATTAACAGTAGATTTAGCCAAGCTTTCTGAGACTGAGAAATTCCAGGTAGAGAAAGATTCAGACCTGAATAAAGTTTGAGTTGGTGATGTAATTCTGCATTAGGTTCAACAAATAAATTTTGGGGTGGAAATCCTGTATATTCACAGAATCTTGTTCCAGAGGCGCGATCGCCAATTCCCACTGCACGAATAGCAAGTTTTTCATCTGACAATTTTTTAGCTTGGCGCTGTAACCACCACGCATATTCAAGACTATCAAAATCCCCAAGTTGTGGCCAGACTAAAATAAGGATATGTGAGGCAGTCTCGCAATTTTCTAGTAGGGGTCGGGTCATGCCATCACTAACACGCTGAAGTTCGGTCTGATTAAGGATAGTGTAGGGATTCATTACACAAGAGATTAACTGCTATTTAGCTATCCAATTTTAGTTTAATTTGAAAGTATAGATGCAATTGCCTTTTCTATACGTTGCCATCCGGTCGGTGAACTAAAATCAATTCCTAAGAATGTATCGCTGACTTTGGTACGCATCACCAGATAAACAATTCCAGCAATCAAAACTGCGCTGATGGCAGGGATATCTTGATCTGGGGGGAAGGAATACTTCTGCTTGAGAAATTCTAAACTCTCAATCGCCACTTGATCGCGCACAGTTGCCAACTCACGCGTTAACTCATTGGCTTGAAGTAATTCCCAACGCATAATTTCTTGCGTAATAGGTCGTTTTTGCAAGTCATACAGGAAGTGCGTAAGTAACAAAACCATGCAATCAGCCAAAGATTCAGCATCAATGACTGTTTCATCTGCAATTAACTCTTGGGTTGTAATCCAGTAGTTACCTTCCTTGCCAAAGGTTTGTAGCAGTGAGGGAAGATTCTCAAAATAGCGATAAATCAACACTTTATCAACTCCAGCTTCACGGGCGATCGCATTTATCCCTAGTTGTTGAAAGCCTGATTCTGCCAAGAGTTTAGCAACTGCTGCCAGAATTCGTGCTTTCGTTTCTTCTTTGTCTCTGTCTCGCGCCATAAATTGTTCTTATCTACTTGTCACCGACTAGTGACTATGATACTTTGTCACTAGTCGGTGACAAACAGGACTAAAAATGCTAAAAATTGCTGTTGAGTTACAGGTGTATCCCTTTCACATCGATTTTATTGGACACGTAAACAACAGTGTCTATATTCAGTGGATGGAAATTGGACGCACAAAACTGCTCCAAGCGATTGGAATGCCAATGCAAGAAATTGTTCAGCATGGATTTGCACCAGTGCTAGTTGAAACCAACATCGTCTATAAAACACCACTATATTTAGGTGAATGTGTGCAGCTAGAAATGTGGATTTCACAATTGAATAAGGCCTCTGCAATTATGCATTTTTGTTTTTATAACCAACAGAGAATACTAGCAGCGCAGGGATGGCAGAAAGGATTATTTGTAGATAAACAAACGATGCGTCCAAAGCGATTAAGCCCAGAAGAAAGGTCTTTATTCTTGCCCTATGTGCATTCAGCGGGGGAGACTCAAAGTGCTAACTCACTGATTAGTGCGTCATAAAACAGTAATTATTTTTGGGATATTGTTTGGTTTAGTAAGTGCAGTTTCGTTTCTTACCCTCGCCCGAATTCGACCAAACCAAGAATCACTTTTCCTAGCAGTTGGGCTTGTGGTTGCACTTGCTTTATTGGGACTGTGTTATTCAAAATGGTGGCTAATATGAGGTTGGATGGCTCATCCGTTCTGGGACATCGGACTGCACATATTTAATCAAAGTGCAGCATTTAGTCCCGTAGGGTATGCGATCGCTTGTGTCAGCTTCGATTTAGTTGTAGCAATGTATAGCCGTAGTCACATAGGTTAGGACATAATGACAAGCGTGAATGCTAGGGATAGTAATAGTTCTACCTCCTGCCTCCTGCCTCCTGCCTTCTGCCTTCTGCTATATATCGCTGGTGTGCAGTTAGGAATATTCAATTTGAGGAAACCTGATTATGAATCTTGAGGTTAAGGGTCAAAGATTATTGAAAATTCTACTAATTGCCAGCATCATTTCTACAGGCATTCATTTTACAGATAATTATCTATTTATTGAGCGATACCCACAGCCCAACTGGATTACTGCGCCTTCAATTTATCAATCATGGCTCATTCTGACAGGTGTGGGAATTATTGCCTATTGGTTATATAAATATCGAAAGTTTTGGCTGTGTTATGGCTGTTTGTTAGCCTACTCACTAACAGGTCTAGCAAGCCCAGGACATTATCTTTATGGAAGCTTTTCACAATTCTCTGCGAAAATGCATCTTTTTATTTGGACTGATGGGATGACTGGTTTAGCGATATTAGGATTTATCATCTGGTCAGCGCTAATCCTCAAACAGTGGCGGCGAGAACCTAGCCCAACTGAATAATATCCAATACTTAAAGTAGTTGTGCAAAATGTGCAATCTATCGCAAAGAAGATTGCAAAATCAGCATTTTAAGGCAGTCTAAATAGAGCAGGTAATTAAAACTGACACCAAAGAAGGCAGCTATTACTCAAAGACCCTATTATTAGAGGATGAGAGATGACACGCTCTCCTAATTCCAGCAAACAACCAGAACTAAATTCGCATCGCCGTTTATGGCTTGTGTTATTAACTCGTACTGGTATTGCTCTGGGTTTAATTTTGCTAGCTGGAATTATAGGGGGCGTTTGGTGGGCTAGTATTTTTGTTCGTGAAGATTTAGCGCCGCTAATTGAAACTAATCTTTTGCAGTTGCTAGGGCGACCTGTAAAGTTAGGCGAAGTCCAACGTTTTTCGCCTAGTAGTCTGCGTTTTGGTTCAGCATCAGTACCTGCAACCGCAACAGATCCAGACCGACTGACAGCACAAGCAGTAGAAGTAGGATTTGATCCCTGGCAGTTAGTTTTTAATCGAACTTTAAAGCTAAAGGTTACCTTAGTTCAGCCAGATGTTTACATTGAACAGGATCAAAAGGGGCGCTGGGTTTCAACTAGAATTAATAATGCAACTGAAGAACGCGCTGGTTTTATTAAAACTGAACTAGAGACGCTTGGGGTGCGAAATGCTGTTCTAGTGTTGTCGCCATCTCTTCAACTAGGCAAACCTAGAGTCACAGTTGGATTCAATCAAGTTAATGGTATTGCGCGTTTTTTGGAGCAAAATCAACGAATTAACTTTGATGCTAGCGCTCAAGCTCTTACTGGGGGGAGTTTACAGATTGCTGGAGAGTCGCTTCCCAAAACATCACAAACAACACTCAAAATTCGCACTAATGATTTGCTAGCGTCTAATCTGTCGCAATTAGTGCAGACACCAGTTAGTTTACAAGCTGGAACTATAGATGGCGATTTAACAGTTAATTTACGACGAAATCAGCAGGAAACAACGATTTTTGGGACGGTTGGTATTAATCAAGTAGCAGCACAAATTAATAATTTTCCGACGAAAATAACTAACACTATCGGTAAATTACAATTCCAGGGTGAGCAGGTTGCACTGGAAAATGTTTCTACACGCTTGGGAAACATTCCAGTGCAAATCAACGGGGCGATAAATACTCAAACTGGTTATAACGTTACAGCTAATGTCAAAGCTGTTACCATCCAAAACCTTTTACAAACTTTCAATGCTAAACTACCGATCGCCACTGCTGGAGAATTCACTGCAAATATCAAGTTGCAAGGTGCAATCAGACAGCCGAGAGTAACAGGTGCGGTAAGTACGATTAAGCCTGCTGTTATTGACCGCGTTAATTTTGAGAAAATTAGCACTCAGTTTCGAGGAACACCCCAGGAAATTGTTATTTCCCAAATTCAAGCTACGCCAACATTAGGTGGACAAATTACTGGTAGCGGTCGAGTTGGGTTAGGAAAGCAGGGGAAAGTTGCAGTAAATTTGCAAGCAAAGAATGTACCAGGAGATGCGATCGCTCAAACTTATAACGCTAGTCTTCCTAACATTCGCATTGGTACTGTCTCAGCAAATACCCAAATTTCGGGAAATCTCAATAATTTACAAACTCTGGTGCAAATTCAAGCACCACAAGCGACTTATCCCGGTAAAGTCGAATTAGCAGTTAATAAGGGAAATATCCAGATTCAAGATACTGTATTTCAGGTGGCGGGGGGTACAGTTGCAGCACGTGGAAAAGTTGTAGGCGATCGCTGGCAAGCTTTTGTTGATGCTTCCCAAGTTCCATTGAATAGTTTAGCTCAAGCTACGCGCAATCCAGAAAACCCTGGTACAACGTTACCGCCTCAGTTTCAAGGCAATTTAAACGGCGAATTCAATTTATCAGGAACTACAAAATCTTTTGCTCTGCCTAACATTCAAGCTTCAGGGCAGGCGAATTTAAATCTGGCAGGAGGTAGAATCAACCTCAGAAATATTCGCCTCAATAATGGTCTTTGGCAAGCTGTAGCAAATGCTTCTCAAATCCAGCTTGATCGTTTTGCTAACAATGTGCCAGGACAGATTGTTAGTAGTAATGTGCAGATTTCAGGGAATACGCAATCTTTTGATTTGGCTAACATTCAAGCTGCGGGACAGGCAAATCTGCGTTTGGCGCAAGGTGTAGTTAACCTCAACAATATCAGCTTGGATGATGGTCGTTGGCGAGCTGTAGCTGATATTTCTCAAGTTCAACTAAATAAATTATCAGAAAATTTGCGTGGGCGGCTCAACGGCAATGTAACCGTTGCGGGAACTACTGCTTCATTTCAACCACAAAATATTCAAGCCGCAGGTAATGTGAGATTTTCTCAAGGTTTAGCGGTACTTTCACAACCATTAACTGCCCAATTTCAATGGAATGGCGATCGCCTACAAATTTCACAAGCAACTGCACCGGGTTTGAGGGCGGCTGGTAATATTGCTGTAGCGTTGCAACCGAATCCACAAATCACAGGGTTAGACCTGAATATACAGGCACAAGATTATAATTTGCAAAATTTGCCATTTAATCTTCCAGGTAATATTGCCTTGGCGGGTACAGTTGATTTTGCAGGACAAGTATCGGGTACGCCTACTAGCCCGATTGCTAACGGAAATATTCAGTTGCAAAATCTAGCGGTAAATGGTTTAGGATTTGACCCTGTGTTAACAGGAAATGTGAGTTATCAGCCAGGACAAGGAACACAACTTCAAGTTACGGGTAAACAAGACTTAATTTCTGTTTCCCTTGGTGCAAATAATCGCCCAACTGCATTTAATATCAGACGCGATCGCGCTGTAGCTAGTGGTAGAACTGTCGGTGAAAATCTGTTGGTAAACTTCCAAGATTTTCCGATATCTCTAGCTGAAAATTTCTTACCTGCTAATGCTAATTTAGGACGCGTTTCTGGACAATTATCAGGAAACTTAGCAATTAATTTAAATGATTATAGTCTGGCAGGAGATGTAGCGATCGCTCAACCAAGAATTGGCAGAATAGCAGCAGATGAGTTTCGTGGTAGCATCAGTTTTAGAGACGGTACAGCTACTTTAACTAATGGTGAATTACGGCAAGGTGAAAGTCGTTATTTATTCAGTGGTAATTTACCAACTAGAGGCAATAATCCATTTCAATTTGAAGTTAGCTTCGATCAAGCTAGAATTCAAAACCTGTTACAAGCATTAAGTGTCTATAATTTTCGAGATCTCAACACTGGATTGCAGCCTCCACAATTGGCTGACGCTGAGGCATTGCAAACTCAGCCTGTAAGCTTACCAAATACAAACTTACTTGCTCAATTGGATTTCTTCTCAAAAATCCAATCTTTAGTTGTACAACAAAGAATGCAGGAGCAAAAGCAAGCATCTCGCATACCTACCCTGGCAGAATTGCAAGGCATAATCAGCGGTAAGTTGGCTGTAACAGGCAGTTTGCGATCGGGCTTGAATGTTGGATTTAATTTTACAGGGTCTAACTGGGTATGGGGCAATTATAATATTAATCAAGTTGTCGCTAGTGGCAATTATGAAAATGGAGTTTTAAGCTTACAACCCCTGCGGTTGAATGTTAACAATTCACTCCTTGCTTTTAATGGGCAGTTAAGCGAAGAAACAATTTCTGGACAAGCGCAGATTCGAGATTTAAGTATTGCAGATGTCAAACCTTTCTTACCAAAATTACCTATAGATGTTGCAGGTAATTTGGATGCGAATGTTACTTTAGCGGGTAGTTTGGAAAATCCTCAAGCTACAGGTGAATTAGCATTATTAAATGCTAGTTTAAATAATCAATCTGTGCAGTCAGCACAATTGGATTTTAACTATAATAATGCTCGGTTGAATTTTGGCAGCAATATTTTAGTTAGGGGTACACAACCTATACAAATTAGTGGTAATATCCCCGTTGAGTTGCCATTTGCTTCAGTCGAGCCAGATAGCAATCAAATTAGCATCCAAGCTAACGTGCAAGATGAAGGTTTGGCATTAGTAAACTTATTGACCAATCAAGTTAGTTGGGTAGATGGCCAGGGACAAGTCAACGTGCAAGTCGAGGGAACATTAGACCGACCGGTGACAACTGGTATTGCCACGGTGAATAATGCCACAATCAATGTCCAAAGCCTCTCAGAACCGTTAACAAATGTTACAGGAACAGCGCGGTTTGCAGGCGATCGGCTGATTGTCGAGAATCTGCAAGGGCAATACAGTCGGGGACAATTAACTGCGGCGGGAATTCTACCAATTTTTGCCACTCAAAATGCTCAACAACAAGCAGCCACAAATCCTCTGACTGTCGCATTAGATAACTTGAGGCTCAATTTTCAAGGACTATATCAAGGCGGAGTTAGCGGTAACGCTGTAATTACCGGAACAGCATTTGCTCCTCAACTTGGTGGCGAAATTAGGCTAAATAATGGAGAGGTATCGCTAGGACAAGCTACTGCTGCTACTTCTGGCAGAAGACGTACAACAAGAACAACTTCGCAACAAACAGTACTAAGAACAGTAGAACCTGTGACTGGTAACACTTCTGTGACTGGTGACACTTCTATTACAACAGAGAGTCCAGCAACTCCCCCAGCAAATGCAACGAGAACACCTATAGAATTTGCCAATTTACAGTTAATTTTAGATAACGATGTTCGTGTTACACGTCAGCCATTATTCAGCTTTGTCGCGGAGGGTGATATCACTCTCAATGGAACCTTGGCTAAACCTCGCCCCCAAGGAGAGATTCGGCTGCGGGGGGGTCAAGTAAATTTATTTACTACCCAGTTTACATTAGCCCGTGGTTACGAACAAACCGCAACATTTATCCCCAGCCAAGGTTTTGACCCAAATTTAGATGTCCGGCTAGTAACAATTGTCCCAGAAGTCAGGGGTAGCCTCGCTCGAACTTCACCTATATCTAGCGAGATTGAAGATATTTCTGCAATCAACTTCGGTACTTTAAACACGGTTCGTATTCAAGCAACAGCAAAAGGGCCAGCCAGTAAATTATCTGATAATCTCGACTTGACTAGTGAGCCGCGTCGCAGTGAAGCGGAAATCGTTGCTTTAATAGGAGGCTCCTTTATTAATAATTTGGGGCAAGGTGATGCAGGCTTAGGGCTAGTTAACTTGGCTGGTTCGGCAATTTTCTCTAACTTGCAAGGCACTATTAGTCAAATTGGTGAAACTATCGGCTTGAGTGAACTACGGTTATTCCCGACTATTGTAACTAATGCCACCAGGAGTACTTCGGTACTTGGTTTAGCAGCAGAGGCTGTGTTTGATGTATCGAATGCTTTTTCTGTCTCTTTATCGCGGGTTTTTGCTAGCGATGAACCTTTCCGTTACAACGTCATTTATCGTGTCAATGATGAAATCCTGGTGCGCGGTTCTACCAATTTAGGAGATGAAAGCCGCGCTGTTGTTGAGTATGAAACACGATTTTAATTGTATTGCTTTGATTATAGGGAACTCAAAAAAATAAATTATCCAATTTTACTCCTTCAAAACGGCTTTCCCTCCCCCTGCTCTCCGAAGTTGCTTCACTTGGAGAGACCCCTGCGTACCCGTCACTTCTCTCGTGCTCCGCTGCCATCCAAGCAATGTAATATTTTTTACTTAGAAGCCCCTTGCATAGGCGATCGCTCTCTCCAGCTAGAAGGATGCAATTTCAATTTCGTTACTGCTAGCTCAATACTTTTCGGCTAAGAGAAAAGATCAGAACTTACGCACTCAGATCCCCCAACCCCCTTAAAAAGGGGCAGCCCTGCGC
>NZ_JCACKA010000101.1:0-37996 GCF_059505145.1 Mojavia sp. | reverse complement strand
CACTCGCTGACATTCCCGCATCCTGTGATTTCATCCGAATCATTTCCAGTTCGATATCACTCAACCTCACTGGAAAGATGTGTTTTCTGACGAGGGCTTTTGACTGCTTGCGATTTGCCATAACTTAGGGAGAATGAGGACATCACGCGAGGGGGGTTTTTAGGGGGGTGAAACCCCACTAAACCAGCTTTGCCGTCCGAGCGGAGCGAGGTAAAGCGTAAGCTTTTAGGCATGGCTGGCTTCTAGGCCATTTTCGGGGGAGGCGATAAGACGGGCGGCGGCAGGGAATGGCGTAGCCGTGCTGCTGTCAATCCTACTACGGAGAGAGGAATATAACAACGGCTAACGCCGGAATTTCAAAGAATCAAACACTGGGTAAATTCTAGATTAGGCTCCCGCCACAATAGTATAGATAAAGTCAGCAATAAATAAATGGTAAAAACGGCGTAGCCGTAATAGTCAAATTTTTGAGATTTTGAAAACAGACTGCGGAAATTTGTTTTAAATAGTCAATAATTAGTAGTTAATTACTATTCATGAGATAACAATGGCTGAACATCAGAATTCAGAAGTGATTACGAAGGAGAAGCTTGATAAAGCCATCAATCTTCTGAAATCACAAAAGCCAAAAGAACGAGAAGATGTATCAGACAGAGAAGCTGTTCGTCAGATGCGGAGATACATTGAGAAATTGACTTCTGATAAGTACGGCTACACTTACGATGAAGTAGCTCTAATGCTGAAAGGTTTGGGCATTAATTTGACAGGCAGTAGAATTAAATATTTATTGAGTGAGTTGAAGAAAAGCAGCCGTCGCCATCAAAAGACCTCTGAGGGCAATGGCAAGAATCAGTCATCAAATCTGATTACTGAAACTCAGCAAGCAGTTAAAGCCAGTAGTGAGGCTGAAAAATCACCTGTAAAGAGTACTCTGGGTAAGAGCAAAAATTAACTAAAAGCAGCACAAGAGCAAACGAATAAATCAGAGCCACAGAGCCTACCAAACAGGTCAGCTTTTGTACCCCAACTTTACAAGGACGAAGATTTATAGACTGGTTGAATTATGACAATAATGACCTTGCTGGTCTTGAGTTGGCACACAAAGTCATGTCTGTGTTGCCTAATTCGGTATGCAAAGTCCCTAATGCTAAAGACTGTAATGAGGAAAGAATTACCTGAATTGTGAACAACAGCAACAACCCAGAAAACAACAGCGCCGGGGTTTTAGCCTTTGATTAAGTCAGGCATCTGATTGAACTTGGAGTTTTGCAGCACAAACCCACCTATTGCGTCCTTGTTCTTTAGCTTTATACAAAGCTTTATCGGCTGCATCAATTAACTCTTGAGCGGAACTTTTAGCTGTTGGTATTTGAGTCGCCACACCTAAACTGACGGTCAAAAAATCTTGAAAGCTATTCTTTTTAGTGTGACAAATCTTTAATTCTTCAATAGATTTATGAATCAAGTTGGTTACTTTAATAGCACCTGATTCGTTCGTATTTGGCAAAAGGACAATAAATTCTTCACCACCATAACGAGCTAGCAGATCCGTAGGACGCTTTAATACAACTTTTGCTGCACGAGCAACTTGTATTAAGCATTTATCCCCTGCTAAGTGTCCATAATAATCGTTATAATCTTTGAAATAGTCAATATCAAATAAAACTAAAGATAAATAATTTCCAGTTCGTTTTAGTCGATTCCATTCCCGCTCTAAAAATTCATCAAAACAACGACGGTTAGCTATATTGGTTAGACCATCTAGCTTACTAAGTTTTTCTAATTGAGAATTTGCCAGTTCTAAAGCATGGTTCGCTTGAGCTAATTGATTAGCTTGAGAACGGAATTGAGTTAATAATTTTGAATGTTCTAAAGCTACATTAAACTGAGCCGCTAATTGTCGGATAAATTGAATTTCCGACGTTTTCCACTCGCGGGAACAACAGCACTGATGAACACATAGTAATCCCCATAAAGTTTTTCCTTTCATTAGAGGTACGACAATTTGCGCCTTGATTTGAAATTCCTCTAACACTACAAGGTGACAATCTCGTAGCCCAGCTTGATAAACATCTTTTAATACCTGTATACGCCCTTCGTGATAAGCAACTGCATATTTTTCACCAAAACAATGATCCTTCACTTTGATGGCAATTACCGAATCATAATCAGGTAATACATTCTCAGAGACAAATTCACCACAGGTATAGTTCGATTCCGGGTCAAATCGAAAGATCACAACGCGATCTGCACGCAGAGCTTTACGAACTTCTCGTACAGTTGTCTTAAACAAAGTGTCTAAATTAAGAGAGCCACGAATTTCCGCAACTAAATTAAACAGAATCTCCTGCTGCTGATTTGCTTTATGCAGTTCTGCTGCTTTTTGTTCTGCTTGAGCTAACAATTCTGCTTGTTTAACTGCAAACCCTAACTGCGTTGCAATCTGAGACAGAAACTGTATTTCTAATTTGTTCCATTCATGTGGCTGTGAGTGCTGATAAGCAGCAAGTACTCCCCACAGTTTTTTTCCCACAAAAATTGGTGCAGTTGCATATGCTCGAATATGAAACTGTTCTAAAATTTCTAAATGGCATTGAGACAAGCCTGCTGAGTAGACATCTGACACTACTAAAGTTTCATTATTACGATACCGTCCACCTTGATGTTCTTGTATATAAGTATCATTCCAAACTAAATTTTTTTCTAATGGCTCCACATCATCCCATCCAGGCTCTGCAAATTCAAAGTCGCTGACAAATTCTCCACCCCAGTTTTCATAGAAACGATAGACAGCAATTCGCTCGACGCGCAGTAACTTGCAACTTTCCTTAGTCGCTGTACGAAAAATTGTTTCTAGTTCTAGAGAAGCTCGGATTTTGCTAATAACTCGATAAAGCGTCCTTTCTTGCTCTTCTAGTTGCTGAATTTGAACGTTTTTCTCATGCAATTGAGTTTTTAAATTACTAACGCTAGGCTGTCCTAAAAGTTTACAGAATAAATCAGCAGATACTTGCGTGATGTTATGTAAAATTTTATTGAACATAAAAGGATAATTACCATCTATTACGTATAAATCAGGAGATTAAATCCTATAGACGAGTAAGAATTTTTACTACAATTTACTAATACCAAAGCTTTCTTTCAGTCTAAATTTGTTACAAATTATTTCGTGAAAAGATTCAATTAAAACTGGCAGCATAATACTTGCTGTTTATTAGAATTTTTAGCAAAAGATTGCTGAGATTTATGATTATTCTTGCACGTATTCAGATTTTTGAAATTAATATTTTAAGTGCAAAATATGAATAAATAAAACGATATCTGTGTTCTAACCATTAATGTTTTGAAACAAGGAGTTGAATATAAAAAGGCTGTTTTCATTGCTGTGCCAGCAAGCCGCCGCAACAATGTATATGAAATATTGGGGTTTCAGGCTTGATGGCTATTGGGGATAGTGTGACAAAGTAAGTGCATTCCCAAAATACTTTAGCTACTGAGTATGAGTATGATTACGTTTAGACCTTTGATTCTAAGTGCAAGTATTGGATTATTTGTAATGTGCTGACAAGGTGCTTTTACTGTAGAAAGCAGTAATCTTGATGCACTTATGCTGTACAAAGCTCTGGTGCGGCGTTCCAAGACATACTGAAGGGGACGCTCACTCACTGATTAAATACAAAATCAGAAAAATAAGTGTTTTATATTACTGATAGGCTCAGTAGAAACAAAAAACGATAAATTTTATAGCGTCACTGCCAAATTACAGTTCGTTTGCACTCCTTGCAACGGCACTCAGAATAGATTGGTCTGAGTAAATCTCAGTGGGTAAGCAACGCAAGATAATCATCAGCAAGTCAGCCCTAACAGCCGGGGTGCAGCTGTACAGAATCCGCTGCATCTCCGTATTAGTAACGCTTGTGGCAACTTCAGCTATATACTTCAGGGCATTATCGGGTGATGATTCCGATTCTGTAATCAGCGTGGGGAAGTATTCATGGGCGAACCACCTTTCCTCATCGCTGAGGTCTGTCAAATTTTTATTACTATCGCTATAAAGACTATCTAATAGCAGTAGTAATATTTTTTTGAATCTACGCCACCCTCCCCAACGCTGTGTAAATCGACTTACCCAAGCTTGGGAGATGTCTAAGATTTTGGCTATCGCCTGTTGGCCAATTTTTTGGTGCGACTGCCAAAGCTGGGTGAAAGTGTTAACTATGGCGTGTCCGGTCTGCTGGTCGCGGCTACCAGCTTCAATGCAGAATTCACAGGCATCAACAACTTCTAATTGCACCCCTGGCAGTTCCGCGAGGAGGAAACTGAGGTCATAATCAGCGCAGAAGTAGAATGTTAGCTTCTCTCCTGGGCGACGGTGGGCGCGTAGTCGGCCAATCTCTTGAATAATTTCAGCCCTCACCAACTGGATAAGATACTCTTGAAAAGTGCTGTTCTTATCTTCAAGGTTGACCTTAAAACCAGTCATCACCTGAAAATGTGCTGCCAACGTGCCGATATTTTGGTAGGGAATGCCAAAAGAAGCGATTGCGTCAGCGTCACTGAAGCGATTAACCCCACGACCATCGACAAAGTGGCCGTACTCAATCCGGTCAACGGCCTCTTGTGCCACTTGTTTCCACTCAATGATGCCCAAACGCTTGTGGAGTTTAAGCAAGGTTTCCTTGAGGGCGTTAACACGGGCAGTTAAGGAACGGGAGCGATTCTTGGAGAGTTTACCCAGCCCAGTGACGTTGACTACTGTTAAATTGCTGTAGTCAGGGCGTGACTGCTCGATTAGAAGCAGGGGTTCTTGGTAATTAAGCTTGACTTTCAACTGCTCAGGTGTGGTAGTAGCATCAAGGTAGATATTAAATTGGGCAGAATTAGCCAAATCTTGATACTTGGTATTAGGGCGGTAAATGCTCACCACACCCCATTTACAAGCCAAAAAACCTTCACCCTTCCAAGCTCCGAGGAAGTCAGGCAACCAGTACAAAGGCAACTCTAGAAAATCTCTACCCGCAAGTTTTGCGCTGTCCTTAACTAGCTTCTTGGCAGCAAAACGGGCGGCGGCACTTTTTTTAAGTTGTTGATCCGCTTGGATATCGAGAGAATCTAAATCAGCGAGAAAATCCAAATTAGGCTCTACTAGCTCCTGAATCCCTTCAACATCTAAATCTTGGGGGAATTCGGGTAAAAATGTCCTTAATGCCGCATCATCAAAGCCATAGCGAGAATCGGGCTGAATATCTTGGGTGAGCAATGAGCGCAAAGCTTGTAAAACTGGTTGAAGTTTTGACCATTGCTCAGGCGGTAAGCTTGTAGCCAGAAGACCTACGGTAGTATCAAAATCCTTCAACCTCAACTGGATTTCTCGCACAGGTTGAATGAGTGTACCTGCTTCTTCCCAAATGCGCCCCACTGTAAAAGGAATACCTGCCGCGTTAGTTAAAGTAACTGGTGTAGAGTCGGGATGCGCTCGGATAAGGGAGAAATTTTGAATTGCACTGCGTTTGAGATAGCGGAAGCCAAAACCATCACCATGAGCGAAACGGCACTGGTTTTGGAGGGGACAACCGTTACAGATAGGGCTAATAGAGCTTTCTTCAAAATCCAAACTGACAAAGTTTTTGTCACGGAACCCTTCAAATAAATAACTGCGGTGACAATTGCCAATAGTATCGGGAGTTTCGCCTGCTTTGGGACGCAGTAGAAAGTTTTCGCCCATTGGAGTAGTGCGGGTGGTGTCGATTTTTAAGCCATTGTGCCGCACAGGGAGGTCAACAAAGTTAGCCTCAATGGGCAGTGTTGAGGGGTTGCGGTGGTTGGCATCCTGGTAAATTAGTTTTTCAATGCCGAAAAGGGCGGCGGTAAGTTGACCAGCGTTGTGAGACTTACCCAAACCAGGATGAGAATTATCTAAAATTTGCGTCCACCCCTTAGAAATGGCTTCTACCCATGCCGCAATATGCTCCTCTTGCTTACAAGAAATAGAGATATCGCCTGTAAATTCGCTCCTATGTGGGATATTGCCACGTTTGTAGACAATTACCTGCCTTACAGGGGCGGTAATTTCGGGTTCTGGCTTTGGTTTTGGAGGTGTTAAAAATCCTTTGGCTGCTGAAACAAAGGGAGCAAAAGCCTGCTTCAATAAATTTTTGAAACTAGTCAAGTCTTCCCTAACTTGTCCCAGTTCCCACTGTTCGCGGCTAATTAGCCCTTTGTCACGTTGATATGGTTCGTACTGCCGTTGCGGAAAGCGGAAGCCGTACTGTTTGGCAATGTGAAACAGTGTTCCAATGCTGATCCCCCCACGTCGGAAACTGCGAATCTTAGCGCGAATGTTCCAAGTTGTACCCTTAATGCTGGGCGACCACTTCTCAGCAATGATTTCAGCATCCGTTGGCCCGTAGTGATTGACCAAAGCCATCAGCACGCTTCGGCATTCGTCATAGTTCCCACTGCCTATTGTGCGCGGTGGAATGAATGAGAGTGCGCTCTTGATCAGCTGCTCAGTGTCCCAACCTTCAACGTCAGAAATCTCCCGAAACTGTTGACGGCGTGACTCGATTTCAGTGATGCGTTGCTGGTATTCTTCCCTTTCCTGAAGCGCGATCGCAATTGCTTCACTTACCCATTCGGCAGGTAATGTTGCCTGGGGGTTGACTATGAGAAATTCGGCTAGAGTGTTGCCGTAGAATACACGAGAAGCATCCTTACACGCCGGGTCATGCGGTAGCTGCTGCATGAGAAAACGTGTACAAGCTTCTACCGTATCAGCACCCTCAACATATTGCGGCAGAGGGAAAATCAACCGGAATTTATGCCAGTCGGGTTTGTGACTAGCAGTGGTGTACATTAAAGCGCAATGCTTTTGAATGAAAGGATGGGCTAGGGCTTGTTCAATGGTTAATTGTGGAGTGTAAACCTTGATAGAATTGCCGTTCTCGTCCTTAATTGGCTTACCCTCTGCATCACGGACAACATCAGAATTATCGATGTCGAGTAGTAGCCAGTGGGAACCGATAACATTGGACTTACTGCGCCATTTTCCACCCAATAAGCCAGCACAGATAGCGTGACCTGCTTTAATATGTTGCTGGACATCTTCTAGAGTGCCTTCGGTATCTTGGAAGTTGGCGGACAGCTTTTTAAAATCCCAGTCTTTGTTAGAGCCTGTGGCGTTAAACGCAAACTTGATTTTACTATCAGGTTTGACTTGGGATGAAGACGCGTTATCGCAAATAAATTTTTTATCGGATAGCTCCGTTCTTCTGCTCTCAACTGCGGCGTTTGTCATTTATTGGTCACTCCTTTTAGGAAATCGCCGCTTATCAGCCATTACCCCCTCTATTGGTACAAGCCAGGGTGCTTATTGCGGGAGGTAAGGTTTGAGAGCAGCTTAAGGTTTTCGTTTTCAGTAGCCGAAAAGTTTTTGATATTTTTGGACACCAAGAAATAATGCCAGATTCGCCAAAACCACTAGGCAAAACTGATCTAATTAATCTAATTAATCAGGGCTGTTTTAAGAGGCTACAACCCTTATGCAGCAAGGCTTTTAAAAATGGATTGTCCGGGGATTCTAGAGTTTTCGTCCGGGGATTCTAGAGTTTTCGTCCGGGGATTCTAGAGCCTTTGTTTTAAGAGCCAAAGCCATACAGGGTAAAGCTTTAAAGCCAATTTTTTGAATTATTTTTTTTAAAACAAGACTGCAACAGAAAACCAGCCAATCACAGCAGATCGTCAACTTGTAGTTGGGAAATGTAGAGTAGTAATACTTAGTCTTGGATATCTAGAAGCGTTTGGATCTGGGCGGCAAGCTGTGGATTAAAGGTGCGCTCACCCCGTTCAATCAGGGAAATAAGGTTTTGAGATACGCCGAGAAAACCAGCCAGTTTCGCTTGAGACCAGCCTTTAGCAATACGTGCTTCTTTAACTTGACTGCTAGTCAAGCTGATGTGTTGTTCCTGTGAGGGCTGGGCTTTGGGCTGTAACTGTTCTACTTTGGGGTTTACTTTCGGCTGCAATCGTTCAACCGTGATTTTGGCCTTAGATGCTATAAGTTCCGGGATAGGGGTAGGGGGTTTGATGGTGAGTTTTGCATCCAACAGCTTATCAAGGTAGCCTTTAGGTTTCTTCTCCTTGGAGTCTGGTCTTAGCTGTTCGGGGTAAGTTTCGGGGTCAAATGCAATCTGCCAGCCCAGTTTTAGTAGTAGCTTTATGGCACTATCCCAGTGCTGTTTTAAGTCATAGGCTCGGCGGCGATCTAACCGAGCTTTATCTATAATCGGTTTGGCGAATGCAATTTCTAATAGCTCCTGTACTTTGTAATTTCCATCAAGGCGGATTCGACTATCTAATGTTAGATATATAGCCAGCCTTAGCGCGAGTTCATCATGGTAGGGATCAATTTTCAAAACTTGTTGGGCTAAGTAGCCAAACTGATATAAAGCGTCCCTTGATTTTGCTCCTGCTCTGTTCAAAAAATGTTTAGTCCAAGCACCTGGTTGAATAATTAGCTGAACTTCATCAGGTTCTTCTATTTTCCCCTGTAAATTTATTTGGCCATAAGGCACAACTGTAATGTTCCACATTCTGCCTATAGGGGTGCTGGCATTTATTTCACCTTTTTTGTTTCTACCTTCTATCCATACTGCTTTAACTAATAAACAATCTAATGCAAATGCTGTTTTAGCTATTTCTGAAAGCTTTTTATGTTTACGTAAATCAGTTCGTTGATCCCAACCCATATCTTTTATTAAGTTACTGGCATTGAGAACAAATAAGCTCTCCCACGGTCTTTCTTGTTTCATTGCATAGGCAGCAAAAATTAAATGTAATTTTGCACTGTTAAACCCAAACTTATCGATGATTTGTAATGCTTCATCCCAAGGAAGCATAGAAATATCACCGGGACTGGCAATATAATGCTCAATGAAGTTTTGGGAATCGCCCTTAGCTCTATGTTGTAAGTAGGCTATCCCATCTTCATTTTGCTTCCACAATTCTTTTTTGATTTGAGAGTCAATACTGGAAAACATAACTGCTGCTGTGGGAATAGCTTCAAAGTCTTGGGACTTAAATAATTTTGTCTGTCTAACTTTGATTGAAGTATTGGATGTGGAATTAGCTGTAGTTTCAAGATAAGTTTCATTTTCCTGAATACTATTTTTACTTTTCTTCGTTTTGGATTTGCTAGCCGGAGGATATAAATCATCCTCGACATTTTCAAAAAAATTATTTTCTGTGTTTAGGAGATTGGTCGAATTTCTTACAGGAATTTCTTTAAAAGACTGTAATAGATGAGTACGTAAAGCTTTTAGAAATTGTTCTTGGTTGGGAAATAAAGTTGAATCAATTTCTATGATTAATTTACTGAGGTCAATGTTTTCTTGACCTCCTTGATTAATCAAGTTGAGATTTACTATTAATGGAAGTTCCGAATTTAAATCATTTGCTGCCATAAGATAACTCTCATCGAAGGGAATTTATCTGCTAGGGCTGCATGGGCAACAGCAGGTGGATTTCATCGATTGGTGTATAAGTTAGTTGCCATCTAACGCCAGCAAGGAAAAGTTTTCTCTGCTAATTATATGTGTCAGCTATTTCAAGCTGATCGCTCGTTTAATGGCAGAGAAGGCAAATTTAACGGATTTATTTTAGCAAGATTCATTTATCCCCTTTGTCTTCACTTTGTGAGGAGTTTTGGCTTTGAGTTTCTTGGTTTATAGTCCATTCCTCAATTAGTTCCCTAGCTTTTTCACTCATGGCGACTTCACTTTTAGCGCAAGCGACTTTAAAGCGGGTTCTCATTTCCGAGCTTAAAAAAACTCGGATAAATACGTCATTAGCTTTATCAGTAGACATTTCAAATAAATAAACTTCTACTGATTGTGCCACCTAGACAACCAATACTTAAAGTTCCACTTGCACTACCTGTACCATGTGGTACTATAATAACAGACAAGACGCTTTAAGTCTGCAAATTTTTTAGAAAACCAAAAACAACCTAATTGCGTCGAATCTAGTTTTTTGGCATGGGCATCTGATTGCAACCATGCTCACAGTTATGTCTGCAAATGATTTCAGTCATTCTTAAGGACTTCAAAATATGGCTCAAGCGCGAGTTGTGATTAGGGGCGCGGCATTAGAAATGGGTGAACATCTTTTGAAAACTACCAAATTAGCAAGTTTGACAGAGCTAATTAACGTAATGTTTTCCAGGTACGGCAGGCATTTAGAAGCTACTTGGGAAGTTTTACCCGCTTTTGATGTTGATGAACGCGATTCTTTAGCAAAATCAGTACCCACAGTAGTTACAGAAATATCTGCACCAACAACAGATTTCACTTTTGGTAAATAATCCACCACTGATAAAAGCAATCAACGAACTACATCTTGAGAAAGTAATGCTTAATCAAAATCAATTACGAAGATTAGAAGCAAGTTCTCGCTGGCTCAGAGAAATCCAAGACTCAGCCCAATTTAAGCAACTGGAATACTACCCAGATGTAACGCTAGGTGATGCCATGCAAGCAGTGGGCGAACTACTACAGGAACACGATTACTGTAATGACAAACCCTTCCTGCGGAATGCTACGCGATCGCAAAAACTAAGCGATTCAGGGGTGTAACTGTGGGGGTAAGCGAGAAAGTGTTAGTAAGTCGCAAATCCTGAAAAGTATTGTTATCGCGTGGTTATAGCCGATGAAAAGCAAGTTCTGAGTCATTTGTCAGATTTCTTTTCCAAGGTTATTGATAGTCGTCAGCTAACTGGACATATCAAATACCCTGAATCAGCTAATAACTTATGTCAAAAACCTTGGATTCATTCGGAATGGCAGTTAATTTTATACACACTTAAATATTGATCAGGAGAAAATGTGGCGACTAAGGAATATGTAAGTAAGTATCGCCAGCTGAAGCTTCTTTACGAACGCGAGTTAAATAAACAGATTGCTGATATTACTTGGTATCGAGTGGTAGCAACTTTAAAACAGCACTTTAGTTTTGAAGTACAGGCGAAGGATGCTCAAAAGATAGTTTCAGCATTTGCGGGACTAAAACGACGCTACGGCAGTTTTACAGGTCGTGGTGAAGGGTTTAGCGAACGCTGGCAAGCATTTAGACATTTCTACGAGTTGGATACTTACTACGACAGCAGACAGTTTTTTAATATTCTTGCCGACTATCTAAAAATCAATCTTGAGGACGTACCACGCAGCACTCGTTACTACTGGTTTGAACGTGCGGGGCTTTCTTTGAGTGCCAAGGAGCAGTATCACAGCAAAGATTTAGCTCTTGTTGCGTTCGTCGCTGCGAAGTGGGCAATCAACCGACGAGCGCAGCCCATGAAATCTGCTTTCCCCCAAGTTTTAGCACTAGCCAAATAAGGAGTAATCATCATGTCTAACAAGTTCACTAACAATGTCCGTACTCGTTTATACAAGCAAGGTTATCAAGGATTTACCAAGGATGATTACACCCAAGCAGCCCTTGCTGTAGAGTGCGATGACCTTGATAATCCCACCAAGGAACAACTGAGCCAAGCTGTTGACTATCTCAGAGAGAAAGCAGCCAGCAGATTATCAGTAACGGATCAACCCGTTGATGAAGCACTTTTAGCAGAGGCAGAAGATGCACAGGTTGAGTCTGAATCCAGCCATTTGGAGATCGCAGAATCAGAGAATCAGATTGTGCTGAGTGAGCAACAAAAACAAGCACTGGTTACAGAAATTGCCGAGGGCGCGGGGATTGAGTTAAAAGCGGCGGACGTGAAACAGATAACCGTATCCATTGCTTCTACCTTTGCATCCAGAAAAGAATTAAACGAAGCGATTTTTAACGCACTCGTCCACTTTGCAAGGGAATTTAAGAATCAGGAAGTGGCTAAAATCCGGCGCAAAGCTGACGAAATTAGGCGAACGCTATCTGAGATGGACGATGCAGCAGGTAGTGAACTGACGCAGATTCGACAAGCGATGGAGGCCACAGCAGAGGATTACAAAAGCCAGTTTGCAGACCTCGCGTTATCTTTCGCCGGAATCATCGACTAAAGGAGCAGGCAAGCTCACTTACAGGCATTTGTTGATGGGGCTGGTGGGGATACCGTTGCTCATGGCGTTGGCGGCTCCCCTGGCTCAATGGTTCCTCAAGGAATGTTGCACATATAGGAGTTACAAACGTGAAGCATATCAAGAATATGGTCGGCAAGCACGGTAAAAAGCTCACGGCAAGGGCGCAAAAGCTAGGGATTGCTGATAGCTTAATCATGGGCTGCATCAATGGCGATGACGCAGCACTAACGAAAGTAGGGGAAATGGGCAACGAGGGCGAACGCATTTTAACCATCATGCCCTACATTACAGATAACCTCAGTGCGTTCATCAAGGGTACTGAGGAGTACAACAAAGGACTAGCTGAAATTTATAAACAAGCTGGTGCGTCTGGTATTGCCATTGATAAGGCCAGTGCAGATTTGACGCTCGCTAATTTAAAGTACGGTCACGAACGCTCAGAAATTGGATTGAAGCTGGCCGGAGATCGCACACTAGAAAATCAGCGTTACAGAGAAAGCATCGACTTAATTAAGCTCAAGGCTTACATCGACTATCACATGAGCCAAGTTGACCATCTAGCGGCTTCTAAATCGCAATATGCCCGACCCGTGAAGGCACAATTAGACGCTGATAGGGCTTATGAGATGGAAAAAGCCAAACACCTACTAACTTATGGCGAAAGCTCAGACCTTGACTTAGTGCCTCGTAAGTCATTCACGACTAATAAATTAGTCCAAGCCTTCCGCACTGCTGTTTCTACGATTTTCGAGTAGTGAAGATAGCTTGCATCCCCTACAGATTAACGCTCAGTAGGGGAAATCAATAATTAGTGATGAGAACAATGTTAGATTCACTTGACATCGAACTGCAAGACGGAGACACCGAACAATCACGCTTCTATCAAGACTTTCCTGATACTGCATTTACCCTGGATGAACTTGAAGCTATTAAAAGATTTAAAGCCAAAGAAGTTGAAAAGCTTAATCGTAGTCGTGCTGTTCTCAAAGGTATTGAATCTTGCGGCTGGGGTGTTACTTCCTATTGTTTGGCTAAGTATTTAGTCATAGCAACTGGGTCAGCCGGTCTACTGCCTGCGGTCGCTATTGTGTTGGGAATTAATCAAATAGTTAATCGTGATTTATTGGAGTTCACCGTCAATAAATCTCCTGAAGGCTGGACTTTTACGGACATGGACAAAGCTATAAAATTTCTATTTCAAACAATATTTGGATGCTTTATTCTCTGGACTGCTGTAGGCGATTTTTACAGCACGCTGCAAAGCTCACATCATACTTATGACAACATCAAAGCGACTGTAGAAGACTTTAACCGTCTGCAAGAATCTGACAAAACTCTTGTGTTTGTGGTGAGTGCATTAGTGGCAGGCGGTGTTGTTTACAGCATCCACAAATCCAAGTCATGAAGACTCAATCACTACTAAAAGTTGGTGCTGGCACAGCTTTACTTTTAGGGCTGGCGAGCGCTTATTACTACGGGCAGACACCCCGCCCTTATCAATTTACTGAAGTGCGGTTCTGTCCTGTAACAGCCAACAAACGCACAATTAAGTATTATGATAACCCGGAAGAATCGCAATCGGCACTTAATAACAAATACTGCCGTTTCAAGTACAGATTGCTCACAGAAGTATGGAAATCACGACAGTTTAATGATGTTGTGTCTCTGCCTGAAAGTGCTTTCATTACTAAAGAGTTGGCTCCATCCGATAATCCGAGTCTGTGGTTATTAGTCGCGCCTGCTCTAGCCTGGATGGGTTACTACTGCTGGGCTGCAAAAGATGAAATTGACAATGATGAAAGCTTTAAACGTTTGGAAGATTTTAAGACAACCATTAAGCGTCAAGGGTTAGTTACTCGGACTAAGCGCGATTTGCAGTCACATGAATCAGAGCGCATTAAGGACAAGCATAAAAAGGACATTGACCGACGTGCTGACAATCAATTAGTCGAATCCGGTTATATTTCACTTGATGAATTGCGGATACAGTACCAGCGACAAGCAGAGCTTGAAGATTTGCAATTTCATAACACTAAAAAACAGTTCGCGGTTGCTGACTCTGTAGCTGATAAAACCGTTGCTGAAAATTTCCGAGATAAAGCTAAAGCTGACCAGGAACGCAGCAAGATTGAGGGCAAAACTAAGGACGTTAGTGCAGACAGTAACAGCAATCAATCTGTTGACCAGCAACGAGCAACTGAACTCATACAAGCGCTCAAAGCTCATGAGGACGGCTGGTTGTGGAAGATTATCGACAACCTAACCCCACTGTGGTTAATCGGTCGCCAGGGGTCAGGTAAAACTTACACGAGCGCGGCTATAGCTATTGTGAGAAAACATTGTTTAGGAATTCCCATTTATTACTTAATTGACCGCCACGCGACTGGGGACAACTCTAAAGCATGGCGATATCTTGAGACTCAAAATATTGCCGAGTCCGAGTTAGAAATAGGTACTGCCCTTGATGGTCTGTGTGAGCATTGGCTATTAAGAATTAAAGGGAAGAATGACCATGAGCAATCTACGACTATAACGCCTGAACAAGTGCTTATTGATGAGTACACTAACTTAAAATCATTGATTGGTGAACCCGCCGAAAAGTTTTATAAACTGCATTTGACAGACACTAGAAAAGCAAAGGTTTATGTGACTGGTATTACTCACAATGACACGAATTCCAGCTATCCAGAAAAAACACAAGCAATGAGGGAGTCGGGTACAATCCTCATTCAAAAATTCTCAGCTAACGGTAAAACCCCACTACCCAGAGTCAAGATTGTTCGTGGCTTGCTTGATGATAATGGTGAGGAATTAAAGGATGCAGAGCGTACACTGCCAAGTTGGTTTAACCCAGAGGATATTTACAATCATTTCAAAGGTAAGCCGATTTCTTTTGATGCTTAATTACTGATTGACTAGAAAGCTAACTCGCTGATAATCATACCTGCAAACAGATACGCTGCTTTCTTCTCCATTATCGACTTCTTTCTGGGCTGATTTTTCTTTTGTTCTGCCATTACTGAATCGGTGTTCTAGATGTGATGTGTAGCTCACCGGAAAAAGTTGTGTAGCCAATTTACCAACTGCTGCCAGCGCCAGTGTAGCGGTTTGGGGAGCTGATTTAACCACTTCTCGATTGACGGTACATTTTCAAGTTCTAAATCCATGCCTTTGAGTATTACATCATTCACATCCTGCCTGATACTTCGATTGTGGGTTCTAGGTGGTTTTAAATCCTGCTCTCCGCGTCTTTGTCTGCGAACACGCTCTCCTGAATCTGTCGGAAACTCATTGGTAAGAGCGTTATATAAACAAGCAGCTAAACCATAAACATCTAATTTCTTGTTAAAGATACCACCCTTTTGTTCATGATGAGTAAAATTCTGAATAGAGGGATGCTCATTTGTAATTAAATATCTATATTTCACAATACCAAAATCAATGAGAACAGCTCTATTTTTTACTTTAGTTTTCTCTATCATGATGTTCTTTGGTTGAATATCTCGATGTACCAAATCTTTATCATGCATATATTTTAATGCTAACCCAATTTGGTAAATGTAATCAAATACAAAACAATATTTTAATTTTCCTTTTTGTTGCAATAATTCAGACAAATTCTTTCCGTCAAGGAACTCCATGACTAGATAATGTACTTTTTCTTCTTCAAAATATTCATAGTACTTAACAATATTAGCATGGCCTAACAACCTATTCAATGTATCCCTTTCTCTTTTAAGCCTTTCTAAATTTTCCTTGTATTGTTGTGGACTTACGTCTTGCCTTAAAGTTTTAATGGCCACAATCTCATTATTTAAATCTCTATCTTTTGCTTTATAAATAACACCATAGCCTCCTGTTCGCCAATGGTCACAAATAGTATATTTACCATTTTTTAACTTATGGTTCTGTGGCAAAATCATCTTTCGATTTCCTTCTTGTTATTGGCTAGTTGAACCTAATAGTTTTTACTGTGGTAATGTTCTGCCGTAAACTTTGCACGGCAATACTGCTTGTAATGAGAACTTTAGCTTGAATGAGCGTGCCTTGAAGATGCAAAAACAAACTTTTAGGCATCTACTAAAGTTCATTCGATGGAGTACTAGATTTTCCTATTATTTCGTAGTTCTCTAGTTTCCAATGAGGCTTTTAAAACTTCACACAACTTTGTTAAGTCACTAGATTGTTCTTTAATCAATTTATCGGCAGCTTTTTTTAATTCCTCAATATTTTCTTCACTTGTATCATCCATTGCCTCACTTACATAATATTTTTGATCAGTATTAGGCTGCGATGGTCTTTTTTCACACTTAAACTGAAATCGGTAATATTGTTCCTTTGATAATAAATGTTCCATTTGGTAATCAATTATTTCGCTTTGACCGTTAAAAACCATGTTTATCAAAGGTTTGACCCATTGAAATAATCCCCATTCTTTAGTTTCTTTAGAGTATTTATCAGTCGCTCTTCCTGTTCCTAGTGAAACTACTAAAATGTCTTTTAAACCTATCTCAGGGTTAATCTGTTTTTTATAAGATTCTATAGCCTCTATAATGGCGATAGAAGTAGGATTATTTGCAATAACTCCTCCATCGACAAATAATTCGTTTTCTATATTACTACTTATAAAGTCCGAATCATAAGGTCTAAAATACGTTGGTGCTGCTGAAGTGGCCAGAGCCGCATGATACATTTTATAGTTTGAGCAAATTCTGTAGAAATTTTCAGATTTTAACTCCTTGTATGGATTACTTGTAAACAAAAATGGTTTTCGTTTTTCGATGGCATAGCTAGTAATGATAATTTCTGTCAGTGCTTGATTTAGAGGTGTTTCTCCAAGCAAAGTATTAATAGTATTAATTTTCTCACTTCGTGTGAATTTAGGGCCAAGTAGTTCTTCTGGATTAAATGTAAATGGAAGAGGCAAGGAGCGTAAAAGTTGTAACAATTTAAATAATACCAATTTATTGTGCGGCAATTTGTCGAGCGGTGCGGGCAAATTAAGCTTATCTTGCTTCTTAAAAATCTTTTCTCTCTCATTCTCATATAAATTCGCTATGTATTGAGCGCTAAACTTTGCTTCATTTCCATCTTCATTTGGTTTGACAAGACCTAAAGACAAGATTCCTCCTGTTGAAGTTCCTGCAATTAAATCGAATAGTTTGTGTATTGGCTCGCCTGTTATGTCTTCAATTTTAGCTAAAATCTTAGCTGGAACAATACCTCTAATGCCACCTCCATCAATTGCTAAAACCGCGAGCTTATATTTCTTATTAGAAGTCATTAAATTACTCCTTAAAACAAGACTAGGATAATGAAGTTACTACTGCAAAACTATTATCTAGAGAATTTTTATAAGGTTAGTCCTACCTTATTTACTTGCTCTTGAAAGAGAGTCGGAAAACTCCTTAATTTAATCAGAAGAAAAGTCCTGAGTCATAAGGTAGTGCTATCTCTAGTATAAAATTTAGCCTTTTCCAGAAATTAGTCAGTGTTCGGTGAGATGAACAACAACAATTACACACAACTTTTTAGTTATTTCGGAAAGGATTTTTAGCTTTATTCTGCTGTTTTTCTTCTATAATGGCTGTTTTTAGTAAATTTTAAGCCTAGTATTGAGTATTACTTAGAATGCATAGTGCTGTTAATAAATAGCATTTATCAAGCTATTTGCGCCTTGAAGAGCAAAATGAATATGAGTTGCATTTTATCTTGAAACTGGCTTAAAGTTCAGTAATTTCTCTAAGTAAGGATTCAGGTAGCAGAGTATTGACAAAGAGAACACTTGAGGGGGAGTATCACAGATATGAACCACAATCTGCCTCAAGATTTAGATCGAGAAAGTCTGAGCCAGCTATCGCGCATAAGAACTGATAGAGATAATTATTGAGCAGAACAAGGTAATACGCGAGTTACAGAAAATCATCTTAAAACTACAGCAAGAAATAGAGCGTTTAAAAGTCAGCAGAGATTTAGATTAGAAATAGTTGAGTATCAACGTCATGCCTGTATATGTGAGTGTTGTGGCAATTTACAAGCAGCGCAGTGGTCACAGGATATGATTCCTGGACAAGATTTAGGAATGAGATTGCAAGCATTTTTAGGATGGGCAAATAACTATGCACATATGCCCTATGAAAAACAGCAAGAAATGTTGTGGGAACTGGGGCAGATTGAAATTGGGTTAGGCACTTTGGTAGCAACTAATGAACGAGTTCAAAAAGCAATTGAACCGAGCGTTATTGAGTTAAGTAGTTGGCTAAAACAGACACAACCTAATATTCATATACCTGCTAATTTGTTGACGGTGGTGCAGACTTGTCGCCGTCAAAGTAGATCTATCATTGATTTTTTTGCTCAAGCACTGCTGGCTAATTCTAATAATTATCTGTCTCGCCCTTCCCTACTTCCTGAATATTAGACCTGAATCCTTACGCAATTAATTGAGCGAGTACAATTAGAGTCAACTGGCACGCTGCCGAAAGACGAGATAATAGATATTATCACCACAATTGCTGTTTACAAGTTTTCTTCGTTGAGTAGAGAGGAAGTGGAAGTGATGCTGGGACTAAGTTTAGAGGAAACGAGGGTTTATCGGGAAGCGAAAGCCGAGGGTGAAGAAAAAATATTGAAAGCAGCTGTGCCACTGTTACTAAAAACAGGGATGAGTATAGAACAGATTGCTCAACAACTCAATGTTGACGTAGAAGCTGTGAGACTTGCTGCACAGCAGAACACGGATGAGTAAGCGCACAGGAGATTAGCGTTTATAAGTTTTGTAAGTTTTGCGGTGAAGACATGGAATTTATGCTCTTACTGAACATTGAAGAAACACGAATCTACAAAGACTTGGAACGTCAAACCAAATTAAAAGCAGCAGCACGCTTTTTGAGCATGGGCTACAGCATCTCCGAAGTGGCAAAGGCAGTTGATTTATTCGTTGAGGAAGTCGCAACAGAGGTGGTAAATTCTCAAACCCACACAGAACAAGATGATCGCACAAAGTAAGGCTAGCTATTAGGCAGGCGAATATGCACACTGTAATTACACCTGAAAGAATCGAGTTGCCCCCAGGCGCGGTGTTAAAACTTTTGGGATCTTGGCAAGACTATCAAGTACTGAGTCAGCAACTAGGCGATCGCTCTATACCGCGCATTAAATATCGATCTGGAGAGATTTTGCTAATGTCACCGCTACCAGAGCATGGAAGAGATGCGAGCTTGCTGGCAGATATTGCTAAGGTTTTGCTAGATCATTTAGAGCAAAGATACGACTCATTTACGCCCATCACCATGAGCTTGCCAGAAGTCAGTGGCATTGAGCCTGACTTTTGCTTTTACATTGAAAATTGGAGATCCGTAGTAGGTAAGAACCGTATCGACTGGCAGAATGACCCTCCACCAGATTTAGTGATAGAGGTAGATGTTACTAGCTATACCAGTATTGATGACTATCTCCCTTATAAAGTGCCAGAGGTTTGGCTGTTCAAGAATAAGCAGCTATTAGTTTATAGATTGCAGGGTGAAAATTACGTAATTACAGAAAGTAGCTATTTTCCTAACGTAAGAGAAATTGTGCAGCAATGCCTCCAAATTGCCAATGAGCAAACAACAAGTGAGGCGATTCGGTGGTTAAGAAACTTGTTGCGGGGAAATTAGCCTGCCCTATAGCGATATCACAGTTTCAGCAGATTGGCCCGGCGCGTGACGAGAGCGAAGATGTAAGGTGATTTCCGTATCGAGTCGCTTGAGGAAAATGAGGAGTTTGCCCTCACTGAACCGTTGAAACTCTCCTTTCATCAAACGAGATACTTCTGGCTGGGGAATGCCAAGAAGTTCGCTGATTTCACGCTGTTTCAGGTTGCGTTGAGAGAGAAGGCGCAGTACCTGAATCCCTATCTTGCCCCGCGTAAAAAGTTCATCTGCATCTGTCAAACCAAGGTCAGCGAATACGTTGCCACTGCTTTCTTCAAAAACGGGTTCCTGTGTCATTGTTGTTTCTCCCTTGCCACTGCGTCCTTATAACGTTGTTTAATCAGATCAACATCAGCCTGTGGAGTTTTAATCCCCTGCTTTGATTTCTTTTGAAAAGCGTGCAGGACATAGATTTTCTCTGCAATCTTTACCGCATAAACTGCCCTGTAAGTATCGGTATCGTAGCGTTTGACAATTTCATACACGCCACTTCCAACCCCTTTAAAAGGCTTGGCATCCATTGGTGTTTCCCCTGCTTGCACCAATTGCAGCGCATAGCCTACTGATGCACGCACTTCTTCAGGAAATGAACGGATATTTTTGAGAGAGTCTCCCATCCAAACCAGAGGTCGTAAAGGAATTTCTATGATGTCCTCATCATCGTCCATTTTATATGAAAATTCCTATAAAATCAGTCAGACGATAGCATAAAATGTCGAATATCTAGTCACAGTAAACAGCCCATTCTGTATTAGCAGTTTATAACTGTACAAACGGGCATAGAAGGGACAGTTGTGATCACCGAATCACTCGCGGCTGCCCCCGACATGGTGTAGACGCTGGTATAGACGAAATTGATATCAGTTTTGATAGCAAGCAACTGGAATATTGACATACAGATATTTGGGAGGTCGGTTTCAGTTTTAACTAACTGCCGTTGATGACAATCCTCTCCAGATTGAGCAACAGAGCTGCTTTCCAAGGAGCGCGTATACGTTTTTACCTAAAAATTGATTGATTGGCTGTTAGAGGCGATTCTTGTTAGGTAAGTAATTGTACGTGAAAAATACGAGGAAATTCGGGTGATATTTGGGGAGAGATGTCCGTAGATGAAAGAAGTGCGGTAATGTAAATAAGCATTAACATGACCGCGCTATGTTAGTTACTCGTACTGATTCCGCGTTATCACTAAGCTCTGCTATTCCCGTTCTCAACGAAGCCAATTGGCGATCTGAACTGGTAAAAGACACTAGATCGGCAGCAACCAAGCGTGCTTATGTACGTGATGTGCGGCAATTCTTTATGACAATGTGGGGTGTAGAGCCAAGTTTGGAGATGATTAAGCAGTTTTTCGCCCTAGATCAAAGGACGGCCACCCACATCATTCTTGATTACAAAGCGCGGCTCATGAATGCTGATTTAAAAGCTAATACTGTTAATCGTTATCTCAGTGCGATTAAATATCTTGTGGAGTGGGGCAGAAGGCTGGATTTGTGTCAGTTTGTCTATGACTCGGCAGTAATTAAAAAGGAGAAGGTTAAACCTTACCGCGACACCACCGGGGTTGATGTTGAAACTTACAATCAGGTATTCGACATAATTGATATTGCTACGCCCAGGGGCAAGCGCGACTACGCTTTGTTTCTATTGTTGTGGACTAACGTTTTGCGGCGCGGTGAGATTGCCAAGCTTTTGGTTAGGGATTTTGACTTTGGGAGTTCTAAGCTGAGGGTGTTTGGTAAGGGCAAGGGTGTTGAATTTGAATGGGTCAACCTGCCTGCGCCCACAGCAGAAGCAATTCAAGACTGGCTTGATTGCCGTGGCAAGCTCAAACCAGATGATCCTCTGTTTATTGCCCTAGACTTCTACTCTTACGGGCATCAGCTCACAGGTGATGGAGTTTATGCGATTGTGACGCGAATCTGCTCCCGTGCTGGCATTTCTAAACACATGACCCCTCACAAAATCCGTCATAGCGGCATTACTGACAGCCTTGAGGTGTCAAATGGGGACTATCGTAAAGTCCAAAGCTTAAGCCGTCATGCAGATCCTAGAACTGTGATGATTTACGACGATAACCGCAAACAGTACCAGGCGGAACTTAGTAGCAAGCTGGCTCAACGCGTGGGTAAGCGCAAGTCTTTATGACCTTGTATAACGGCACAGTTAGTATTTGTTGTCTCATTGCGAATCAGAATTGGTTTAGCCACAGTCATGCTACCCACGCTTTAGATGAAGATGTTCCAAAAAGGGTCAAGCCGATAATTAAGACTGTATTTGTGAGGTAATCGTGCCAAGTCAATACCACTGTTATGAGTTAGTGTATCTAGGATTATCTTTTAACCAAGCAAGGGCAAAATCAACCGCTTTTCTCATATTAAATAGTTTGATTTGTGCAGAACCAACTGTTGAGATTTGTACCTGACCAGTTCGTTCAAAAGCTTCACCCATCTCCACAAAACAGCTTGTGTCAAAATCAATATCTGTAAACCATTTCCAAACTCGTCGTCCATCTTCAAAAATAGGCGCACCTTTTCTAACTTCTTGTCGTTGAGCAACTCGATACTCAGCTAGATGAAAACTGGTACAGTTTTCATATCCAACACCTAGTAACAATACCCAACCATTGAGATCATAAAGACGGGCTAAGGGTGAATCTTCTCCTAGAGAATAGCCGAGGGAATGATTTGATACTATCTTTTCAGCGTCTTTTCCCCAAGCTGCAAAAGAAACTTGTGGGTGAGAACTTCGCAGGACATTTTCCCAAACGCGGAAGGTTTCCGCAATTCTTCCCATATCTCGTGTTGGGGTCACTTTAGGGTCAAAAGCTGGCATAGTTTCACGAATAATAGTCCACCACTCTCTAGGAACAGATGGTTGTTGCCAGTTAGCAGGGTCAGACAAATCACCAGTATGGGTAGGCATTATCAAATTGCCGATTGGTGTAATCACATCCATCAGTGCCTGAACCACTGCAACAGAACCACCACAAACCCAACCCAGAGAACTAAGAGATGAATGGACTATCACTGCCATCCGTGAGTTAACGCCAGCATTAAATAAGTCTGTGGCTAGACTTTGGCGAGTGCGCGGTGATGGTGAGTTGATAATTACTTTTGATTCACTCATAGAATTTATTACAATTCAAAATTTAAAATTTTGAATTAGCGATGAATTTCTGATCATCCGATTCATAAAACTCAGATAATCATCTAATTCTTCATATTCATCTAATTCTTTTTCTTCCTCTGAAGTAAGTGCAGATTCTTTTTGCTTAATTAATAAGGCTTCAATTCGCCCCTGTACTAAGCTGGAAGCTCGAAATATCGGCACTCCTTCTACTAGCTCGATGCGGACAGCACCATCTAATGGCAAACTGTTGGGCAAGTGTGACAATTTCATAGGTAAATTAGTAGTCAAAAATTACTTTCTCCAAACTGTCGGTGAGATAATTTTGGCTGATTGATCATCTAAATAGAAATTGTAAACAGGTTCTCCTGATAAGGAGCAGCGTAGCGGCTCAATAATTTTAGTGAACGGATTCCAAACTGCTGTTACAGTCCGTTTCGCTTTCTTCCTTTGCAACTCACACTGAATATGTACCGTTGGGAGATGGATAATCATTGCACTATGCAACCAAGCTTCTACACTCATTGCATAACGCTCTTGGATATCTAACAATTTTCTTGATAATTCTCTTTCGGTAGCTTCAATTCGTGCTACTTCTTTATCTTTTTCATCACCCACCAAATGTTTTAACTCAATCTTGTTGCGAATTTCTGAGCTAATGGTGTTGTAATAAGCTTTGAGCCTTTCTTCATCTCTGGCTTTTGCTCTCGCTAACTTAGCCTGCCAATTCTCTAGAGACGTTCCAATCAATATTGCACTTTGATGTTCGATTAATTTCAACAACTCATCAACAGGGATAGATAATGGCGTTTCTTGAGTATCGACAGAAATTCGGTCAGACTCCCAGAATAAAGCATTACCAATTTCTACTGGTGTCACTCCTGTTAGTTCATTGATAATAAACGAAACTAAACCAATTCTTTTTTCATCTGCATTTGCTGTGTAAGCCACATTACACAGGATGTAACGAGTGGTTTCTGGTTTAGCATCTACAAAACGAATTAAACCATTTTGAACTACAAATCTCTCTGCTATGCTCTTTTCAAATCCTGTAGTTTTTAAATAGCCATCGAATTTTACGCCCAAGGCGCTAATAAGTCCTTTAGTAGCTAATAGCTCAGATAACTTATTTAATACTTCTGAATGATAGGTGACGAAAACACTTTGAGGTACATCAATTTTAGTTGTAAAAGTAACATCTTCTGGTAGAGAAAGTAGCGATGCTATATTTTCCGTTAACAACACATTCAAAATGTGTTCACCAGCAGGTTCAGCTATTCCGTCATGCAGAGAAACAATTTTTTCTAATGTAGCAATAATTGGATCTGAAATCATATTTAATTAAATCAATCTCTCAAGCTTCAAAATCTTCGCCAAAAATCTGTTCATCCAGTTCTTGAATTTGCTGATATTGGTTTTTGGCTTTCAACAAATTATCTGCCAATTGCTCGAAGGCTGTATCTAATTCAGGTTTGACTTGATGCTTGAGCCAGATATCCATGACAACTTCACTAAAGTCAAATTCATCATCCACATTCCCCAAAATTGTTTCAATTTCTCCGACTACCAGTTCAAACATATTAATTTTGTCGTGCAATATCCGCAGAATATATTCTTCGATACTGCCCTTGAGACAAAAGTTAAAAATAAAAACATCTTGAGTTTGTCCGATGCGGTGGATGCGACCAATGCGTTGTTCTATTTTCATTGGGTTCCAAGGCAGGTCATAATTAACGATCGCATTGGCAAACTGGATGTTACGTCCCTCACCGCCTGTTTCAGATGCTAAGAGTACAGAAACGGTATCCCGAAATGCGGCGATGGCCTCATCTTTCTGTTTAAGGGACATCCCGCCAGTAAATTCCGCAAAGGGGATATTGGCTGCTTGCAGAGTTTTAGCCAAATATGTGCTAGTTGCTTTATGGGTTGTGAAAACCAAGGTTTTCTGGCGAGATTTTGAGAGCATCTCTACCAATGCTTTTGCTTTCTCGACCTGCTTGACTTGAGATGCTCGTCTTGCTAAAGACTTCAGTTCTTCATCGGGTAAGCGAAGAGTCAGTTGCTTGAGGGAGTCAGCCAAAGCACCAGGGGATGAACCAGCACGCATTAGCAAATTGGTACGGGAGAGTCTGTCTAGTTTGTCCTCTGAAGAACGTAAATACTCGTTCACGTCCTGGTAAAGTTTCTCCTCGCCAGCCGCAGGTGCAACGGTAATTGTGGTGGCGAAGCGTTTGGGTAGTTTGACATCTACTAGGGCGCGGGTATTTCGTACCATGACTTCCCGCATCAGAGAGCGTAACTTCTCTGGATTTTTAGGGACTCGTCCATTCCTAGAATCGACGTATTCTTTTTTAAAGGCGGCTTCTGTTTGTAGTAATCCTGGTTTGAGGAGAGTTAGCAGATTAAACAGTTCAACAAGGGAGTTCTGCACTGGCGTAGCAGTGAGCATGAGAATAAACCGCTTATTAAGAGCATTGACCAGTTTCCAGTTTAGGGTAGTGCGATTTTTCAGGTGGTGGGCTTCATCAACAACAACCAAATCCCAAGTGCGACTGGTGACGTGAGGATAATGTTTAGCAGACTTAGCCGTGTTTAATGAAGCGATAATTCGCGGATTATCTGTCCAGAAAGAGTCTATCGGTTGTTGCGGGTCACGGTTATCTGTGGTGATAGTAGAAATATTAAATTTATCACTTAACTCTGATTGCCATTGAGAAACTAGGGATGCGGGAGTTAGCACCAGCATGGACTGTACCATACCCCTAGCTAAGTATTCGGCTATGATTAGTCCCGCCTCAATGGTTTTGCCTAATCCTACTTCATCCGCTAGTAATGCACGTCCACCCAGTTGTCTGAGAACTTTTCTGGCTGTTTCAATCTGATACCAATATTTGTCAATAGCAGTGAGGGTTGGCAGACAAATTAACTGATCATAGTCTGCCATTACCGAGAGGTTAAACAGGTCTAAACGCGCCTCGTAAAAGTTAATAGGGTCATATTTACCAACTTTCAGGGCTTCTAAGGCAGTGGAAGAATTGAATTTAAATGTATAGTTTTTCTCCATGATGCACCGACACCCTAACAACTACTTTTGACCACACCGCATAAGTACACTTGACCAGTTCTTCCCCAATTAGGGAACTAATTCAAAGCCCATGCCCACATGAGTAAAGTGAGCATCTTCGGTGAGGATGGTTGTAATGTTACATTCTTGCATAACGACCATTGAGGTCAAGTCAGTAAAAGAAATCAAGGGCTTATCGAGAAACTTAGAACGGAGTAGTTGAGTTTGGGCAAAGCGTTCTTCAGTAATGCGGATTAAATAAAAGTTATCGGCATTAAAGGCTGACAGCAGTGCTTTCATAGATTGGTCGGCTATCGGTGCAGGAAGTCGTCGAAAGAAGAAAGTGAATGTTTCGTCAAGAATGTAATCAGTTGTATAAATTTGTCCTTTTTGAGAAAAGACACTTTGGTAGGCTTTTGTAGCTTCTTGGTGATAACGTTCACTTTTGTCATGGAGCGTAAGCCAACCCCAAGTATCAATAAAAAGCTTAGTCGCCATAAAGTTCATCGTCTAAGTTGGTAGCTAAGGAGCCATGAGATACTGCACCGATAAAGTTTGCCAGGGGGTCGTTACTGTTGCTGTGTAGATTGATGGCTGGTGATTTGTCGGTACGTGCAAGCTGTTGAACATACCGTAAAACTTCTTCGAGGTGCTGCTCTGGCAGTTGTTCAATTGCCTCAAAAATGGCTTGTTTGGTTGTCATAGCAATGACTTCATGTGGCTTTCTTTTATAAAGTCTACTGCTTATATTCCTGTATTAGCTAGGGCTTCTCTTCTTTTGATACACTTCAATAAACTAGAAACTAAAATCGCGCCTGTTGACCAAACATCAACGTATCTTCTAGGAAAACAAGCCAGTGTCAACTTCTGACTCTCCATGCCGCATTATTGCCCTGTTTAATCAGGCGGGTGGTGTCGCCAAATCGACACTGACCCAAAACCTGGGATACCACCTAGCAAAACGAGAACACCGCGTTCTTCTCATTGACATAGACCCCCAAGCGTCCTTGACAAAATTTATGGGGTTAGTGCCATCTCAGTTACAAAAAACCATTGCCGATGCCATTGTCAACGAGCAGCCCTTACCGATTCATGACGGCATTCACGGTATGGACTTAGTTCCTGCTAACCGAGTCCTAAGTGGAGCAGAAATGCAGTTAGTAAGTGCTGCCATGCGCGACTTACGCCTCAAGGAAGCCATTGAATCTGTTTTAGATGAATACGACTTCATCCTTATAGATTGTCCTCCCAGCTTAGGATTGCTTTCTTATATCTCCTTAGTTGCGGCCACACACGTACTCGTCCCCCTAGAAACCCATCTCAAAGCTTTTGAGGGAACAGATGAACTGTTACAAACTATTACCCACGTTAAAAATAAAGCCAACCGCAAAATCCAAATAGCCGGGTTTGTTCCTACGCGGTATGCAAACCAAAACTCAGCCGATAAACGAGCATTGGCAGCAATACAAGAACAACTTTCTGCTTGGGGTCGGATTTTCCCAGCCATCCCCAGAGCAACCGCTTTTGTCGATGCAACAGAAGAACGTGCGCCCCTAGCAGTGTTTGACCCTAAACATTCTGTAGTCCCTATCCTTGAAGAAATCGCTTTGGCTTTGGAGGCTTTGTGATAAGACGTAAACAAACTGATAAACCTTTTGGGGGTCAAATTACAACTCCACCACCTGCCCCTTGGTTATCCTTACCGGATGCAGAACAGCCAGCCGCTACTGAAACTACTGTCAAGCTTGAAGATATAGCTCTGCCTCAACACCAGCCTAGACGATACTTTGATCCACAAGCATTAAAAGAATTAGTTGAGTCAGTCAAACTGCATGGCATTCTCCAGCCTCTGTTGGTGCGTCCACTAGGCGGAGGGAAATACGAATTAGTAGCAGGAGAACGACGCTATCGGGCAGGACAAGAAGTAAAACTTGAAACTGTGCCTGTAGTTGTGCGTGAGCTATCTGATGACCAAGCGTTTCAGTTAGCTTTGATTGAAAACCTGCAACGAGAAGACCTTAACCCGGTTGAAGAAACCGAAGGTATCTTGCACCTGTTAGCAATCCGGCTTCATTGCGATGTAGAAGCCGTCAAATCCTTACTGTACCGAATGAAGAACGCTCACAGTAAAGATGAAGAGCAATCAAAAGATTCATTAAATGAATCTAGGAAAAACGTTTCTCCTAACTCAGAAGAGACTGAATCTCTTGACAACATTTCTGACAATTTAAATGAGGAGACAGAATCTAGGAGAAACGTTTCTCCTAAAGTGGATTTGGAGCAATCAAAGACGGTACAACAGGTATTTGAGAGCTTGGGACTCATGAATTGGCTATCGTTCACCACCAAGCGTTTACCGTTGCTCAATCTGCCCGAAGAAATTTTAATGGCACTGCGAGAAGGCAAGCTGGAATACACTAAAGCTCAAGCCCTGGCACGGGTAAAAGATGAGGAATTGCGAAAAGAACTCTTGTCCCTTGCAATAACTAACGATTGGTCTTTAAGCCAAATCAAAGAACAAATCCAAGCCAACACTTCATCTGAACCACCATCATCCAAAACACCTAACCAAATACCAGAACGGCTCAAAGATATCACCCAGCGCATTAAAAAGCGTCAGCTTTGGAATATTCCTAGCAAGCAAAAGCAGCTAGTAAACCTTTTAAACAAGCTAGAAGCCTTACTTGGGGATGAGTGACTTGGAATGAATTGTCAGGTAATCTCTACTTCTAGAGTTTGAAAATCTGTGAACAACAGAGGTGCAAGGGGAGAAACAGAGATGACAGAAGATTCACAGATTCGAGCATTACTCAAAGCTTGGTTAGATTACATCCACGTAGAAAATTTGAGTAATGCCAAAGTAGAACCTGACAACTCGGAACAACCAAACATCTGGGACTCTCTTGTAAATCTGGTAGGCGATAAATTATTAATAGACGAGTCTTTATTTAAAAAGATAAAGCAACCGTTTAAAAGTGCAAGGAATAAAGAGCAAACAAAATTACCATCAATTGCTGTAGCTTTCCCGCAGCTTTATGTAGTTGAATCGAATCGCCGTCAATTTCACCCGTTGTTCACCATCAACATTTCTCCTATCTTTGAGGGCAATTATCGTAGTAGCGGATGGGATTTAACCCAGTACGAGTTTCAGCCTGTTATTCCCAATTTGATGCAGTGGTACGGACTAGAGGAGGAAGCGGCTGAGTTCTTAGTCACAAGGGAAGGTTTGAAAGTTTTTCTCGAAACTACTTTCAATCGTCCCTTTAAGACACTACAGGATTTTCTGGGACTGATTGAAATCCCGCCGTTTCCGGTGCGGTCAAAACTTCTCCCTTATTTGTTGGATTTTGACTACGCTCCTTTTAATTACAACCTCAAAAAAGATTTTCAAAAAATCAGCGAACAAAATTACTTTCCTTGGGCAAGACCAGGACACCCAGCTTACGAATACCTGTTTGGACAACCAAAAGCACCTCGGCATGAAGTGCTTTTTTTGGGTGCATTTCCCAACTCCCAGCCTGATGACTATCAAGCACAAGCTCTCAAACATTCCCAGGAAGAACCTGTTACTGCTGTGATTGGCCCACCGGGAAATGGCAAGACCACACTGTTGCTACATAAGATAGCGCAGCAAGTGGTATGTCGAGCCGTGCAATTAGCAACAACGGGTGAAGATAAAAGTAACCTAACTGTGGTAACAAGCACTAACAACTATGCTGTAAAGAACGTTGAGAAAATCTTAGCCAGCAACTTGACCTCTGACCGTTTTTATCTATCAGGAGGTTCTAGGGATTCGGTTGGCACCCAAGTTTTACCTAAGTTGCAAGCTGCTCTCGACTGGTTAACCAAAGAAACGTTTAATTATGATGAAGGGTCGTCAGCACAGCAACAATTGTTAGCAGGTGTTCAACAAATAGAATCTTACAAACAACAAGACGAAGATGAGCTTCAAAAGAAAAGTGTTAATGAACAACTCTTAGAGGAACTATGCCGAGATATACAATCGGTTGAGTCGGCGATAAAGACCTTTGAACTTCAGCCATCATCACCGTTAGAATATTCACGCGACTACTCTGGATTTCCAGTAGAAGCCTACCAGCAGATAGGGCAACATCTTGACAGTGCTAGGCGTTCTTTGCCAAAAGAAGATTACTGGCAGAATAAGAGTAAAAATGACTTCTGGTTTGTCAAGCTTTTGCAAACGATTAAACGATTCTGGCAGTCGATAACCAAAACCAGCCCTCGTCATCTTCTCAAACGCTTGCATAAACAAATAGAGATGCCTGTGTTAGCGACGCTGGCCACACCATTTCCCTTCCAAATTCCACTTACAACTGAATCTCTCATAGCAGCAACGCAAAGTGTTGACCAGCTACTAGCAGAAGCATCAAACTGGCAGCAACAAGAAAATAGTGTTGATAGCACATCACAGCAGCGAGAGTTATTACAGCAACAACTTAGTAACCTCATTACTCACCGAGGAGAGGTCGAAAATAGACTTGCTACTTATCCCACCAAAGATTTTTACAGTCGTTTCTACAGCGAATTGCACTCGCTGCAAGTAGAGTTATTTGAGTTGTCTTGGCAATTTCAACAGCAGGAAGCTCGACGGCGAAAAGATGAAGTAGTAGCTTCCATTAGAACTTACATTGCTGTCTTGAATGGCGAATGGGAAGCTTACCGTCAGTTAAGTCATAATTGGAGAAACATTTATCGGGATATTAGTCTGTTATTTCCGGTGTTTCTTTGCACTTTGCATTCTATCCGCAGTTTGTTACCATATCCAGATAGTGGCTGTATTGACCAAGTAATTGTAGATGAAGCGGGTCAGATTCCACCACATCAGGTTTTTCCCGTTTTAGTGCGGTGTAATCGGGCTTTGATTGTGGGCGATCCATTGCAATTAGAGCCAGTGGTAAATTTAAGTGACCAGAAGAAAGAGGAATATCGCCGGAAATCTTTTCTAGAACAGGGACTTACGGATTCCGACTATGACCGCTACAGCCCCACTGCATCCACAGCTTATCACCGAGCGGCTGGGGCATTAGGGCAACCGCAAGATATTGGTCAGGGTATTATCCTTAAATATCATTACCGTTGCGTTCCGGCGATTGCTGATTTTTGCGATCGCTTGTGCAATTACGGCATGATCATCAAAACTGAACCGAAAGCTTCTCAGTTAGGTACTAACTTAATTGGTTGCAATGTAGAAGGGAAGCTAGAGAACAACGTTAATTGGGCAGAAGTTGATGCAGTAGAAGCGTTGATTGAGGAGTTATTAGCGGCGGGTTATTACTTAAATCCTACTGACTCTGAGAACGAAATTGGCGTAATTTCACCTTACCGCCGTCAAGTAAATGCACTGACTCAGCGTTTACAATCTCGCTGGAAAAATTTCTCGCAGCAAAGTCTTGGCACAGTTCACACATTTCAGGGAGGTCAGAAATCAGTGATAATTTTCTCGACTCGCCAATGCCAAACAACTGATAGTCTCTGGTTTATTAATCGTAGACCTAATTTACTCAATGTGGCTGTAAGTAGAGCGCGAGAATTGTTTATTTTGGTGGGGAATTTGGGGCGAATTTCTGAAGGGGGTTATACCAGAGAGTTGGTGGAATATATTAAGCAATTTGGAGAGATGCGGTAATTTTAATCATTTAAAAGTATTTTTTGTGTATTTAGCAGGAGATGCCGTTTATTTATAAATCCTGTATTCAACCTCATCAAGAAGATTACCGTTCTTGTTAGTCTGTTTAAACTCCCGAAATACTTTACCCCCAATACTTTCCGCAATTTTACGACTGGGGATATTTCTTTTATCAACAGGGTAGGAAAGATAATTATATTTCAAATTTTTATCCACCCAATTTTTTAGTACATTAACTGCCTCTCTACCAAAACCATGACCATGAGCGGATTTCTTGAGCCAAATTCCTAACTCCGGTGTATCAGTATTAATAGCACCAACTTCGCAAATTCCTAAAAACTCTAAATTATCCTTTTTAAGAATTACCAATACTAGGTCAGTGTGATTTTCTCGTTGTAGAATCATATCTTTGATTATCTTTTCAGTTTCACCGAGACTCTGGGCTGGTTTCGGATACATAAAGGTGGTAATTTCGCTTGTAAATTCTCGAAATACATCTTCTGTATATTCCAACGAAATCGGTTGTAAAATCAGTCTTTTAGACTCTAAACTTACTTTTTCTAAATTCTCCATAAGCTACAATTTTTGGTTTTTTACTTGAAAAATGTTTTTTAATATTTTTAATAAAAAAGTAAAAGTAAGCAATAGATAAGAAACAGCTAACGTTATCTACTGCAAATGCGCTATTGATAAGGGTAATAACAGCCAGTGTTGTGCATCTCTATTGCTCAGTTGAAGCTGGGGGGCTGGGGAGGCTGGGGGAGAAAATGGTGATCGCAGAAAATCGGTGGCTCCCCGTCCATATTGATGCAAAATGTAAGGTATGGAAATTAAAAATTTAATTTCACAGACTGAGTACGACATTTATACTGCGGTTTGTCAACAAACAGATCTGTTTTTATTTCATCGACCTGATACTATTTTTAGTGACCAATGATTGGCTCCCGTAGAGCATCAGCAATCTTTTTGAGAAAACTTGTAATTGGTACTGCCAGAAGTAATCCTAGAAATCCGGCAAACTTTGCCCCAATTAACAAAACAACAATCACGATTGCAGGATTTAACCCAGTCACGTTCCCAAGTAATCGAGGCGCGATCAAATTGTCATTAATCTGTCCTAACACAAAAGCTACAGTCAATACCTTGATCCCTAAATAGACATTTTGAACCGCTAGCAAACCACTAACCCCCAAGATTGCCACCGTACCACCAAAGGGAATCACACTGGCAAGACCGATGATGATCCCAAATAACAAACCAAAGGGGATGTCTAGAAGAATAAAGGAAATGGACTGTGCCACGCTTAAGAACAATGCCAATGTAGCCTGCCCGGAAAAATAGCCCTGAAAACTAGGTTGTAAAGAGTCTTGAATTTGAGTCTGCCATCTCTCAGGGAGCCATTTCAAAGTTCCGTTCCAGAGTGGTTTGCCATTGAGAACAAGTAGGATACTGAGCACTACGGTAATCAACAAGTTTAGGGTGCTGTTGATAGTGCTTAGGGTAAAGTCAATGACTTGGCTTGTAGCAGTACTTAAAGAGGTTGAAAGCCTGTTTGCTCCTTCAACAGTAAGCTGATCTAAGTCAAGAGGCAAGTTTTGCAAGAAGGGTTGCTCTTCTAACAAAAGCAACTGCGTTGTTGCTTGCTCAATCCATCGCGGTAACCGTTCAGCAAAGTCATTGAGCTGTTGCCACACGAGGGGCCCCAGAAAAACAAAGAGAATGGTTGTTAGCGTCATAGCGGCTAACAATACCAGGGCGATCGCCCACCCTCGCGAGACACCGCGTTTCTCTAAAAATTTGATGGGATAGTCGAGCAGAAAAGCGATTAAGCAAGCCGTAATCACAATGCTCGTGACAGGTTGTAAAAGTGTAGCCAACCGATAGAGTAGCCAGCAATTGAGAAAGATCAGGGGAAAGGCTAATCCTGTGCTCGCCCATTTAGGCAACGTAGATAACGTCATTTTTAGATACCAATCTGCTTATTGCTGAGTTGAACATCGAAGGAACCTTTGTCGCTAAAGGTTTGGGCGATTGCCCCATACTCTGGTCGCCCCACCCGCTCAAATAACATTTGATTTCGCGGTTTTTGCAACCCAAGGGATATCGATCTACCACCATCTTTAAGATATAAGGGATTACACCTATCAAAATAATCCATAGATTAAGGATGCCTTCTCTGGCACACTATGCTGCTTTAATCTATGGTTGCATTTTCTTAAGCATTTATGCTTATTTTGTGACTTTTAAGTCATTCTATAGAGAAATTATAGATATGTTGTGTAATTGCCGGAGGTTTATCTATATGTACCAATTGGCTCATAATATATAGACTTACCCCTATTAAAATTATTTTTTAATATACAGAAGCCTATTAAAACTAAGAAATAGGCTCGACCGAGCAAGGAAGTTTCGCAGTCGTGGCTACCTGAAACCTTTACCAAAAGCGATTGACAGCTTTTACAAAGTCGCCGTTTCTTAGCTGGTTTTCTTACACAAGCCAGTTGTAGCGAAGCGGTGACTGAGCGCTGCGAAAAATCTAGTTGACCGCACTAAGGAATTTGTACAGCGCTCGGTCAACAACTGGCATTGGGGAGGGAGTCCAGAGGGACGGGGCAAAGCCCCTCCCTCGCGCCCACTTCACTGCGTCGAGGGATTACTAAACTATTGACTAAAACCTCTAGAGCGTTGCTTAAGCTCCAGTATCTCTTGCTGCTGCTGTTCAATAAGAATCTCATTCCAAGTTCACCCCGACGGTGCAATTCTTTTAGCCTGGGGCAGCATTGACTTCACGACTTGGGCCACTTCATTTCCCCGATCATCATTATTAAATGCCAGCCCAATCCTGTTGATATTTCTAAGTACCTCAAAGGGCAAGTTATCTGAGTCATCCACTGCCATGTACATTGTCCTAACTGCTGGTTGCCCCTTGTGTCCTTGAATGTCAATTTCTGCCATTGTCAGCGCATCAATGGGGGAAGAACACAAGAATACTCTCTCGATTTTGTCGTCTGCCTCAGAACCTAATTTCAGGTGAAACCACCCCTCGGAGCGATGGTCTCCGACCGACCGGAGGTTATGCAAGGTGAGGAGCCGCGCCCACAATGCCACGCCACCGCCACCATACACCCTTAAAAGGCAGATATCCCAGAGATTAAATCAAGCTTATTGACACTATTCTCAATAATTTTACTGACAAATAAAGGTTTTTTTCAAAAAACCTTTATTTGTCAGAAACCTCAAACGCTGTAACGCTTATATAGCAAGGGTTACAAAATTCATTGACGCGTTTTCACCTTTAATAGGGGCTGAGGTTATGCCAGCCGCACCGCCAGCCACCGCCACCATGCCACATCCACGCCCTACACGCCCACAAAGCCAAAGACGGGAAATAGACGGTGAAAATTTCAGCCGCGATCGCCCCTCATCTCTGATCGCCCCATCGCCCTCTAGCGCTTTCTAAGTATTGGTTTTTCTGGGTAGCAAAAAGCTTCAATATTTTAATGATAATTTCATGTGAGGTTTGCGGCTAACAGAGGACAAGTACATGGTAGGACTGTGGAAATTAGCAAGCAGTTCTCAGCAGTGATTTGTGGTAGTTCTGCGGTGAATCTGTGGCAGTTGTGTGGTCAGCCCATAGGATTGGTGGTATGAGATTTTGACGTACAGTACGCCAAAAAGTTTGGCCAGATTTTTTGAACCAAAATTAAAAAACTTTGACCCAACGTCAACAAATAATACTCAATAACTACAGTTGTAGTATAAAAACTGCACTCCACTTGTGAGTTACACCAAAGCTTGCTGTAAACACCACTTATTACATAGGTTTTATGTAGTTTAGCAGTATTGAAATAGTAGTTCTAAATACCTTGCTCAACTGGTAGCTATAGAGTGGCTCAACTGGTGACACACCGCTACCAGTTGAGCAGTAAAAAAGCGAGTTGTTGAAAATTTGATGATTCCCCAACTGGTAGCAATACGGTGGCCCTACTGCTACCAGTTGAGCATAAGACATTTCGAGAAATTTTCTGGCGTAATGCTTACTGACTATGACTTACAGCAAATTTTGAACGCCTGTTTCATTCTCAATAACTTCAAAATTATTGAGAATTAATAATACATTTATGTTGCAACTATACTTCAAAAAACTGCTCAATCGATTAACTCCTTGAGTGAGTAAATCTGAAATCTCCACTGTGAGTTCAGGAGCCATTCTATATATTTAGCGTTAACTGAAATCGAAACTCGTCTAACGCAATAACTACACTAAACACTTATAACTCCGTGAACTTAGTGTAGTTTAACCGTAGTAAATAAGTCTAAACTGACACTAATATTTTTGGCCGTCCAAAACATCAAAAACAGTGGTTTTTTGGACTTTTGGCCGGACAGTAAGCGCCAACCTGACTCAATTGTCATGCTCTGTTGACAAATGTCCACCTGTCAACGGCCGTCCAAAAGGACAAAAATGACCAGTTTTTGATAGTTTGGCCGAACAGGGTTTTTGAAAAAAATCTTCTGTAACTCTTATCCAGTGTCAATTACAGCCACTTTTAGGAGCAATTTTTATTGTCAATAAGCTTGGGTCTTATTGACAATGCGTAATCATGATATGTTGCAATTGTGTTTCAAAAATTCTTTCTTGAACTTAACCCAGCACAACTAACAAAGGAGTCAAGTGTACGCTCCCCGTGGCTTACAGGCTAAAACCACGGCTACGCTCTTGCTGTTGGCGTTGTTGTTCCACCTCAGAAAAATGAGCTTTTAATTCAATATTCCAATCAGGATAAGTCGGTTTAAATCTTTGACCATTCGGCAACAATTCTAATACTACACTAGCAGTTTTCTCCCCCTGCTCATCGTTATTGAATGCCAGAACTACCCTATGGCAATTTTTGAGAAATTCCAAAGGTAAATTGTTCGGGTCATCAGCTACCATAAACATTGTTCTCATCGATGGTAACGCTCCTGTTTTTGCTAGGACATACACGCCTACTGACACCGCATCAATTGGTGAAGAACATAAGAAGACGTTTTTAATTTCTTGTTCTGAGTTTTGCCCCAAATTTATATGAAACCAACCATTTGAAACAGAGGCGTTTTGGTCATACTCAACAGTGTGATGATTATGTCCGGGGTTTGACCAAACTAATGCACCAGTTTTTTCACCATCCAGATTACGTTTGATAAATAAAATCTGCTTTTGCTCATCGATGTAAAGCAAATTGTGGTTGTGTAATCTTTCAATAAAAGAATCTGGTATAGCGCGTTTCTCACTCAAGTATTTATACAATTTTGGCCACAGAGCTATATCCTCTGGTGGTGGAGTAAACTGGGGCTGTTGTTGAAAGCGTTCAATATCTTGAAAGAGTTTTTCTAACTGCTCAACTGGGAGTGGTTTCACAGGTTTGAGCAGCAATTCATTAATAGGCTCATCATCACGTTCTGGTTGGTAATCAACGCCAAGATGTTTTTGCAAACCTGGCCATGTGTAAGCTGCGCCTAACTGTGTACCACTAAAAGCCTGCCCATCTTTTTCATAAGAAATTCCTTTAGACTTACCGTTCCTGGTAAAACCTGTCCTGACGCTAATTCCTGCTTGCTGCAACCGCATGATCAGCGTTGGCATTTGGGGATTATCAACTCCGGCACTATCAATTGCCTGCTGAAGTTCCTCTTTAATAGTGCGTCCTGGTGGCCGTTCAAGTTTACCTAGTTCATATTCTTCTTGCTCTCGCCTTATGCGCCTGATTTGTCCGGTGCTGGGTGTGCGTTGAAGTTTCTCTCTACTGCCTTGCACTTGCACCAAATTATAATCAATTTCGATTTGTCGCAGCACTTTCTCAGAGCGTACATAATCCCAGGAATCATGCACTACTAGCCCTGTATCCATCCTGATGCGGCTGGCTGCAATGTGGATGTGGTCGTCGTCGGTGTTATGGTGACGAAAGATGACAAACTGATTGGCATCAAAGCCCATTTCCTTCATGTAGCGTGAGCCAATCTCAGTCCACTTTTCATCATCTAATTTGTCACCTTTAGCAGCTGATAGTGAAACATGATAAACAACTCGGTCTGCATCAGAATTCAGTTGTCGAGATAGACGAAACTCACGCGCTAACTCACGGGCATTTCTCCCACTCATGTTGCCGCCGATGAGTTGGGCATTTTCACGAGATTGTAGATAATCTAACAGCTTGCGAAAACCTCTACCCTTCGTCTGCTTCCCAATCATCGTCTTCCTCTTCCGAATCTTCGTCTTCAATGTCATCTGAGGCAATGTCTCGTCTGCACTGATGCAGCAGTTCTAAAAGCTCTCTTAGAAGTTCTGGATTGGCTGGTGGAGTGCGCCCCATTTTTATGGATGTGTTGGTTGCCTTGACAAGTTGAT
>NZ_JCACKA010000100.1:0-38196 GCF_059505145.1 Mojavia sp. | reverse complement strand
CTCTGCAAGTAACGACAAAACTATCAAGCTCTGGAGACGAGATGGTACTTTAATTACTACTATTCCTGCACACAATGCACCTGTTAATAGTGTCAGCTTTAGTCCGGATGGACAAACTTTAGTCTCTGCAAGTAACGACAAAACTATCAAGCTCTGGAGACGAGATGGTACTTTAATTACTACTATTCCTGCACACAATGCACCTGTTAATAGTGTCAGCTTTAGTCCGGATGGACAAACTTTAGTCTCTGCAAGTAACGACAAAACTGTCAAGCTTTGGAAACGAGATGGTAGTTTAATTACTACTCTCGCAGAGTATAGTATTCCCATCAACAAAGCTCGATTTACCCCTGATGGAAAAACCATAATTTCTGCTAGTTCTGATTACAGCATTAAATTTTTGAACCTCAATAGTGCTTTTCCTCGCTTTACCAAGTATAACGCTGCAATTAACAGCATTCACTTCAGCCCTGATGGAAAAATTTTGGCTTCTGCTAGTGGTAGTTGGAAAGGATGCTCACAGCGTAGCTGCGGTTTCATTCCTGATGAACAAATCTTGACCTCTGCTGATGATGCTAACGTGATAAAGCTTTGGAAACGGGATAGCTCCTTAGTTGCTACTCTTAGAGGTCATACAGACCCAGTTAATGATATTAGCTTCAGCCCTGATGGGCAGTTGATAGTTTCTGCTAGTGCCGATCACACTATTAAGCTTTGGAAGCAAGATAGTACTTTGGTTGCTACTCTTAGAGGTCACACAGCCCCAGTTAATGGAATCAGCTTCAGTCCTGATGGGCAGTTGATAGCTTCTGCTAGTGCCGATCACACTATTAAGCTTTGGAAGCAAGATGGAACTTTTGTTACTACTCTTAGAGGTCACACAGCCCCAGTTAACAAAGTCAGCTTTAGTCCAAATGGTAAATTTTTAGTTTCTGCTGATGGTGATAAAAATATAAAGCTTTGGAAACGAGATGGAACTTTTGTTACTACTCTTAGGGGTCACACAGCACCAGTTAATAGTGTTATTTTTAACCCAAGTGGAGAGACTATTGTGTCTGCTAGTGCTGATAACACCATTAAGATTTGGAAACTAGATGGAACCTTAGTAAAGTCTCTCAATCATGGTACACCGGTTGATATTGTCATATTTAGTCCTGATGGACAAATTCTTGTTTCCGCTGGACATGACACTACTATTAAATTTTGGAAACAAGATGGCACTCTAATCACTACACTTGCTGGTCATAATGCCCCAGTTCACAGCCTCAGTTTTAGCCCTAACGGACAGACTTTAGCTTCCGCTAGTACTGACGGAACAATCATTTTATGGAGCCTTAACCTAGACGATTTACTAATGCGAGGTTGTAAGTGGCTTAAAGATTACTTAGCGAGTCACAGCGATGTTCCCAAAGTTTGTCCAATGTAACGCAGACCCTTTTTTGTCCTGCTTTACATTGGTAATTAAAGTTGGCTAAATCTGAACTATTCTAGAATTACAAATTGATGTGATCTGAGATTTAGTTGAACATACAGTGCTCCACTTGGGGCTTCCTGCACCGTTACACTACCTGACTTACCATATATAAAACTCATGGTTTCGCCTTTCTTGTGGATGGAAGCATCTACAATTACAAAATCGTTACGGTTTTGATTTGACACATTGTAAGCTACTAACACTTCTCGTCCATAAGTAATGCGTGAGAACGCCAATGTGTAACTGTTGCCAAATGGAAAACCAAAATCCTTGCCATTTCCAGAAATTTGCCGATAATACATCCGCCCAAAGCGAAGCGGTTCTGTTGCCCGCATGACCTGTGCAATTTTGGAAATTTCCTGGTAGATAGTGCAGTTAGTGTTTAGTAGATTTTGAGCCGTGGTTGCTGAATCAAACATTGCCTCACGAATATGGTTATCGCCACCTTTACCTGCAAAACCTTGCTCGGTTCCGTAATAGATACAAGGAGTGCCAAGTGAGCAAAGCAAAAAGCCGATGCCAGCAATTACCTGTGCATCGGAAGCTTCAGCAGCAAACCGTCCTCCAGGCTGCCAAAAGTCATCATGGTTATCAATGAATGTTACTAAATATCGCCCAATTTCTCCACGATTTAAGGCACGCTCACGTTGTGCTTCAATCCGGTTGAAGAGCGTTTCTGGCCCCTTGCTACCTTTAATAATATCGCGCAGTGGAGCATTATTATCATCGTTGTATCTGCCAGAAGCTAAACGAAAGTCAAGTAACGAGTTGAGTCCAAAAAATACCGTTTTATTATTATCTTGGCGCGAGGTGTTTTGCCCAATGTAACGGTCGTATATATCGTCGCTGGAGACCGCCAATTCGCCGAATAGGAAAAAGCCGCGCTTGCCCAGGGAATATGCATACTCACGAATGTTTGAGCAGAAACGTGAACAGGCTAATTCGCCCATGTGCTTTACGGCATCAACCCGAAAACCATCAATGTCTGCCTCTCGAATCCAGTAGCAGTGGCTTTTGATGAGAATGTTAATTAGTTCAGAGCCAGCCGAATCATCATCATTGGCATAATCTTTGAGGCTGACTACGTCGCCGTGTTGATTTTCTGGATAACGATCCCAGCCTTGTTCAGTGATTCGTCCCCGTCGATGATAAAGGTAATCTTTACGTAGCTCAGTTGGAATCGGACGATCATTCCTGCGCCAAAAGTCAATTGAAAACTGTTGATCATCAATATATTTATACTCATTGTCGCCTGGATAAGCCCAGTTGTCACCAGAGTGATTGATGACAACATCAAGGATAATACGGATGGGAAATGCTTTGCCGTTTCTTTTGTAATTGTGTGCAGCATCAACTAAATCAATGAGGTCTTGCTTTGTTCCAAAGTTAGGATCGACATCGAGGTAATTGCTGATGTTATAGCCGTGATAAGCGCCCGCGTTATTCTCGAAAATGGGCGAGAGCCAAATGGCTGTGCAGCCTAGCCCAGCAATATAATCAAGGTTTCGTGTGATGCCTTGAATTTTACCACCATAAAACTTATTGTCAGGTGCTTGAATGCCGAGAGAACGTCCTGACTGATTAATGGGTATACGGGTAGAATTATCATGAAAGCGGTCTACCATCAGGAAGTAAATAAACTCCTCCCGCCACTCTCGATCAATGGAAAAATAAGTCTTGCCCGATTTTGGTCGTAGATCAATCTGAGCAATTGAGGTGAGTACTGACATTAATTATTTTAAAAAATTATTTTCTCCCATCATTCTAATTAATAAAAGAACGGAACAATCAACCATTCTGGAGAAATTTAGGTTTTAGTCGGTCAAATAAAGCTTTCATCTGCAAAGTTGTTTAGCTCCAGTTACCTCAACATAATATTAATGTGAATATTTATCCTAGTAAAACTAACGATTTTTCCGCTTACTGTAAGGCACGTTCAGCAAATCAATTGCCCGTTTCTTAGCGGCTTCCCCCCGCCGATCATACTTACTTGTGGTACTTGGCGACGCATGACCTGCTAGTTTCGCTACCGTGACGATATCTGCGCCAGCATCCAATAGATTACCGATAAAAGTTCTTCTAAAATCATGAGGTGTAAACGCATCCACATCAGCTTTTTCGCCGCGTCGTTGCAATGCTCGTAACACCCCCTGCTCACTCATCCGCCTTGGTATGATTTTATTTGCCTTATTTAAAGGATAAAAAAGCGGCCCATGTGCTTTACCTCGAATCAACAACCAATCAAGGACTGCTTGCACACCAGCTTCAGGTAAATAGACAATTCGTTCCTTCCGCCCCTTAGCTTCACGTATTGTCAATGAGCGAGTGCGCGGTTTAAAATCACTCAAATCAAGGTAAGTTACCTCACTGCGACGCAACCCAACCGTCAAAACTGCCAGCAGTGCTGCATCTCTGCGACCTAATGTTGAGTCATCTTGAATGCAATCATCCCAAAGCGCAGCAATTTCTTCGGGATCAAGTTCGCGCCCCTTCAATAAACTCTGGCCTCGCACCGACTCAATATCAGCTGCTCGTCCATACTCATCTGTGGACATTAACCCTAACCGCCAAGCTTCCTTGAGCGTCCGCCGCAATGCACACAACATTTTATTAGCCATTGCTGGGCTGTATTTTTCCATCAGCACAGACCTAACTGCGGCGGTGTGCTGGTAACGCAACTTTGACCAATCCAAGGTGCTTGCATCACAAGTACCACTGGTTAGTAGTTGGGCGATCGCATTTAGGGCCTCTCGCATCGTCCGCCGGGAACCCTCACCAAGACTGTTAAGGTAAACTTCAGCCGGGTGCATAGTAAGCGGTACTGGTTGGGTTAACGCCAGCGATTCAGGATTAAAATTGTCAGCGATCGCAGGAGTATTCACAGACTGTCTGGTAGGTGCTTTTCCATAGATCCTCTAACAAAGTGGCTCCCTGCACAACTCCCAGCCCTTACCGGGTGCGAGAATTGTTTTTCTCTCCACCCATGAGGGCTGTAAGGCGCACTACATCTAGATATTGTGTCTGTATTCGCCCGAAGGACTGATTGCTACTTTAATTTCTTGGCTAAGTTAGCTAAACGAGTCATGCTAGAGCGAATATTCCCGGCTTCTTTGCGACTCTTGAGCCGTTTTTTGGCTTCTTTTATGACTTGTTTCATGACTGAATCTTTTTCTTTGCAAGTAACATAAAAAGCTTCCAGGAGCGTTTCAACTGTGATTTTTTCTCTGTTGCATAGCTCATCGAGTTCTTCCTTGATTGCAGCTTCTAAACGTACAGGTACTCTAGGCGCAATTTCCGGGAAGTTCGCTAGTTGCTCTTCTAATTTTGTGAGTTCCGAAACGGAACTATCAGCAGTCGAGGTCACATCAACATCGCTTTTAGGTAAATCCTGCTGTTGTGGAGCTAACACGTCTTCTCGTGGTGCAACTGTTGGTGCAACCGCTCTATTTCTGATTTCATCTAGGATATTCATATTTTCACCTAATAGTAAAATTTATTACGCTAGTTCAGAGGGAATTAATTTGGCATATTCTTTTGGCAAAGCTGGCTTAAGGCGTTGAGCTAAGACATGAATCGCATATTCCAGATTTGGCTGTCCTAAGTCTGTTGGTGCAACCCGTTGGTTGATGGCATTTTTGAATACATCTGATTCCAAAATATGCGGCAACATTAACTCCGACCCCACCAGTTGCCGCATCGTATCAATACTGGTTTTAGTAGCGTTTGTTGGATGCAAACCAGTCCAGCGTGCGCGAAACGGCACTACACCCAGTAGTTCACCGTAAGGTAGGGCTGCTTTAAATTCTTTGATTAATTCCATAGTCCGCAACAGCGATTGCACTCCCTTGACGTTTGACTCTGCTGGAATCACCCACCTATCACCAGCACCCAAGGAAGTCTGCGCTAAATGTGAACGTTCCGGGGGTGGGTCTACAATTGCCACACCGAAATTACTCACAATTGGCTGGAGGCGATTTCTTAAAATAAACAGACTTAAGCCACTGGAGGCCAATTTATAGTTAGCACTCTCCAAACCATCATCGGAAGGAATTAAGAACAGGTTGCTATTGTTAATGGTACGGTCGCCCAGTTTAACGTCAGGTACGGACGCAATGGCATCAAGAATTTTTGTTTTCTCTTCTGGTTGTGTCAGAACTTCCAGTAATGTTGGGGTATCAGGCTGTACTTGTACCCCTAAGAAACTGGTCAAGCTAGATTGAGGGTCGCAATCCACAAACAAAACGGGAATTCCCAAGCGACCCAAATACCTCCCCAGCATCAAGGCTACCGTAGACTTTCCCTGACCCCCAGCCAAGCCCAAGGAGACGACTGTTGGCGGAATTGGCATAAAACAATTACATAAAAATACTAAAGTACAAAGTAACCAATATACTAATTCACTTTTGTAGAATTGTACTATAGTGCAATTTTACTTTTGTACAAAAGTAAAATTGTATTTTAGTTAAAGTATAATTCTCCAGACCAAACAAGCCAAGCATAAACCCCAAGTAGTGTGGATGTGCTGTTCAATATAGATATTGCAGTAAAGTAGAACCAACCATGACTGAAGCCAAGTCTACTCGTACAGTGCGCCGGGGGAGAGTATTCCCCCAAATTCAGTGGTCAGAAGAGAAGAAAGCTCAATGGAAAGCTGAAAAAGCAGAATTTAAGCAGCGTTGCGAACAAATCTTTAAAAAATTGCAGCCAGAATTAATTGAAACTCACTACAACTGGTATGTGGCAGTTGAACCAGAAAGTGGGGAATATTTTATTAATGAGGATGCCTTAGCAGTTGCCCAGATAGCACATGAAAAATACCCGAATATGAGGCTGCACGTTTTCCGCATCAATGAAACTGGGACGTGCGGCAGGATATGATTTCTGGCAACTTTGGTTTGGAGGATGAATTATTTTTTGAAATCGAGTTGATAGCTGCTGATGGATTAGAAGTAGCAGTAGAAGCACTTTTTGATACAGGTTTTTCTTGGTGGCTGGCAATTAATAACCAGGATTTAGAAGCACTTGATTGGATTTATGTAGAACAGCAAACAATGCTCACAGCCCAAGGCGAAGCAGAATTTGACATTTATTTAGGAAAAGTGCTTCTTGATGGACAGGAATTTGATATTCCAGTCCATGTGGGACAAGGAGTGTCAGAAGTTTTACTTGGTCGCCAGTGGTTAAAAACTCGACGGTTGGTCGTGGATATGCCATCTGGGGTGTTAACGCTGGGATGATGTTTTCTCTTGAAATTACGCTGCTGCTTTCGATTGGGCTTGTGACATAGATATTAATCAATGCCCTTAAAGAGTTTATGAGGGCTTTATCTATAAAGCAGAGTGCGAGTAAGTAAGAAAGAGTAAAGAAATGAAATTTTTTACTCACTCAGAACAGACTGTAGACCCTGCGATCCTTAGCCTGCAACGATTTGACTCTTTAATTTAGTGCAATTTATTTAAATGAATTGCACAGAGTAAGCAACAATACTGAAATAATTACTACTCTGTTCAGTTCAAAGTTTTGAGTGTTAGCCTCCTTGGTCTGTCGTGTTATTCAGGAGGCTGACCACGCTGAACGAGTTTGAAACTTGGAAATTCTGTATCATTCCAACTCTGCATCTCATAACCACAGACTACACAGTTGAAGCTGTCTTTATCTCTTGCTGGCAGACGATGAATTGTTACTGAGTAAACCGAGTCACACTGTGGGCAGGTTTCTTTTCCTGCATCCTGATTTGTCCAAGTTTTCACTGCTGTTCTCCTCGCATTTACGCAAATTTTTAAAGCTATTATTAACTAGGTTTATGCGCGTAAATTTCTAAAAGTTCGTCTTGGAAATCTGATGTCCAATCCTCTACTTTTAATCTATAGAGTTGAGCATAAACTTCGTCTAGATTTTTACTAATAGCATCTAAAGACCATGTAAGAGATGAAACTCTTTCCTTTCCGTCTCTGTTGCTATCATCGTCATAAAACATAAGCGGATAGTATGAATTAGTTTGGTCAACTAGAACGAAACCTTTAGACTGAAATACAGATACTGTAAGCGGGTGCAACTCAAGAAAATTATCATGTTTGTATGGTTGCTTATCCTTTACAGACTTAATAAGTTTGTTTATTTCTTCAGCTACCCAATCTTTATTTTTATCATATCTGGTTATATTCATACCGATTGAATAACTAATTGCGTGTCTGTAGTAAATAGGGTAGCCAAAGCTTCCGTTATCCCTTTGACCTTCTGCCAAAAACCAATCGCCTTTTTTAAGAATCTCTAAATCACGAGGCATAAGCTACTTGCCTTTAAAAAACTACCTATAAATAGTTCCCATATTTAGCTAGATAATTACGCCTCATACCCCCAATCGCCCCCTTCGGTTTCCTCTGAACTCCACTTTACTAACTAGATGTCTGGATGTAGCAAGTTTGACCTGCTAGGTTAGACTGGAAACGCTTAAAGTCTTAGTTGTTTGTTTTCGGTGCATTATGAGTCCCAAATATCGTAAAGGGCAAAAGGTACAAGTTTACAGCCCAGGACAGCAAATAATTCGTGTAATCGCCGAGGCTCGGCCAATAGGTGAGACTTGGGAGTATTCACTATTAGAGCCTGATACTGAAGAGCTATGCCGTGTATATTTTGGCAGTAGAAATGCAAGTAAGGTTGATTGGCAATTAGAACGTTGGCTGCATCCATACTCTGGAAATTAGCTGATATATTTCAACTAACTTTAGAACAGCATTTTTAGGGTCTTTTTACTGACAGTTTACCGCGCTCTGATCCCTATTCTTTCGTCAAGAAACGAGCCGTGTCAAACTTATTGCGAACAGTTCTCAATTCCTAACCAGTCCGCTTTTTTTTCAAGAAGAACTGCGATCTCCAAGCAAGAGCAATATTAGCCTCTTTACTTGCCTGGGTAGTTCTGCGGGAAAGCGCGTAAATATCGACCGCGTAGAGGGTGAAAAGCTTTATTTTCCGTTAGCTCAAAGAACGTCGTTAAACTAAGCGGCCCCGTTACTAGGGCAATTTAGTTTAATTCAATGCCTTATTCTTTGAACTTAATCACAAACGTAGCTGATGTCAACTGTATAAATAAGGCAACTTTATAATTGAGAAATTTTCAAATTCAGGATTTACTCTATACAAAATAAACTACTAGTAAATTATTTTAGGATAAATTGTTTATTTTTGACTAAGTAATTCTTATGAGTTCTCGCCCGAAGTTGGACTGATTAAGACTATGGTAAAAATTTCAACGTTGAGACAGAGTATGTTTCTGCGTTTCAGTATTCTGGCTCTTTTAAGCTTATGTGCCAGTTGTTCTTCTCTTCAAAAAGAGAAGTTAACTGAACTTGGCTTTCCTTTAAACCAACCTATTCCTGTGAAATTTAAAGTTGATTGGTTACAGTGGGGAGAATCTAAGTCTGGAGGGCCAGACGATGGAGAACTTGTTTTAAGTGAGCATAATATGAGTGCAAAATTTCCCAGGCTAAATTATCAGTTTAGTCTTGAAATTGTTCGTTGGGAGGGAAATAAGTTTATTGCAACCGATGAGCGAGTTGCTCATCCTTATTATTGTGAAGTCACTGAAAGGCAATTGATCTGTCGTCATAACAAATTACCTCAAGTAGATTACCAAGCTACTTATACATATACGTTGCTTTCTCAATAACTTTTACCTAAATTTATGCTAGAGGTAGATGTATTTTAAAAAGGCATTAAGTGAACTGTTAAGATTATTGGATAATTTATCAATCATCTAGTAGACGCTTTAATGTGAGGAAATGAATGAGTTTATATAAGGAAATTACTGGATAAATATCATCAACGAAAATATTGCTTAAACATATATTAAATCAAAGTCATTAAATTTATTATTTTCTAATAATAGGAGCAACTTAACGTGAGACGTTGGAAAGTAAATGAATATAAACTTACTGAGAAAACAATATATTGTGAGCATTGTGGTAATAATACATTAATGAAAATTGTCACTCAAGGTATTTATGTTAAAGATATTATTACCACTGAAGCTCCAGAACAAATATATTATAATTTTAATATTTTAGTTTGTTCTTATTGCGAAAATTTTAATATTATTCAAGAGGCAGAATGGTCTGAGGCTGATGATGAAGAAGATGGTGTAGATTCTAATGGGGACATAATATTTATTGCCCCCCAACCACAAAAAGAATATTTATATCCATCATCTAAAGATTTCAAAGAAGCTGAAGTAATAATTAAGAATACATATAAGCAAGCTGTAAAATGTTTTAAATCAAAACTTTACACACCAAGTGTATTAATGTGCAGAAAAACCATAGAATGCTTATGTTTAGAACAGTTAGATATTAAAGAACGATACACTTTAGACGGTAAAATAGAAAGAATGAGAGATGAAAAAATTATAGATAATATGCTATATGAATGGGCTAAAGCGTTAAAGGATTTTGGCAATGATGCTGCACATTCTTTAAAAGAGTTTAATGAAAAAGATGCTAAAGATATTCTAGATTTTACCTTTGCTTTGGTTGAATATTGTGTTGATTTTAAATTTAAGTTCTGGAATCTACTTAAGAGAACAAACAAAAAGATAGAGACTTCAGACGTGGAAGATAAAAAAGATATATTAAAATTAAAAGATACAGAAATTAGTCTTCTTGAAAAAGCATTACAAGATACTAATGAAAATTTCCGCTATTATGCTGCGATAACTCTTGCTAATTCCAAAGAAAAAATCGAGCATATTTTACCCGTGTTAATAGATTTTATAATTAATGAACATAAAGAGTTTAAGTCAGGGGCTACTGACTCTATCAAAAAGATTGGTGCTGATGCAGTTAGCGAATTGTTGAAATTATTAACAAATACAAGTAATAAAAAAGATTGCTTAACAGCTATAAGAATTTTAGGAGATATGGGGTCAAATGCTCAAACAGCATTACCAAATATTATTAATATAATTAATAATTCTGATTATTGTACAGATGTACAAAATAAGGCTACTAACGCTTTAGCAAAGATAGGAAAAGAAGCAGTTTCTACTTTTGTTCAAATGTATGAATAAAAAGATAATTCTACATCATAGGATACCCATATTTTAGAAATAGATGCGATTTCATACTGGTATATAAAATAATACACTGCAATTACATTGTTGCCCAATAAAGCAGCAAAATAAAAAAATTACTTCTTATGATGTTACTAAACTAGTGAATAAAACAACATCATTAGCTAATAATTTAACAATAAAATAGGCTCTTCATTACTTAGTATGCTTAATCGTCTATTTAACTGAATTTTTAAGTCAAGTTCTGATACCTAACTAAAAGTTAGCATAGTAGGACGGAAGAGCCATTTACATTCTTTCAGAACATTGGCATGGATCATGGAAACAGTTCTTTATATTCGGTGTAAGCCTGCTTCCAGCCTTTAGCGTTTTTCTCTACTCCCCAAAGCGATTGAATAATTTGAGTCTGCGACATCTTCTTATCCACCATCTGCTTGATGATGCCATTCAGTTGTTCAATAGTCAATTGTGCGGGAGTGTAGCGAGTTTCGGTATCGATTTTGGTATCATCGCCAAAGGTCTTAGAATCGCCGTTTTCTGGGATAATATCACTGATTCCGGTATCGTTTTCAGTATCGATTCCTGACGATTCCAAAAGCTCAAAAGCCTTATCAGTCGGTTGGTATCGGTCGGTATCGCTTGGATTTGGGGGGCAAGTGGGCGGTGGTGCATCCGGTATCACCCAATTATCATTTAGCCATGCTCTGGCCTGATTCAAAAATTCATCCTGTGGCTTATCGCTGCTTGGTACAGAATCAGTCAAACCAGGGTTTTCACTGCTCAACTCAGGAAAATAAACAAGCAGTGTCCGCGCTGGGTCAGGCTGTCCAGAATGAGGATTCACCTGTGTTTTTAGCCATTCTGGAATCGTGCCAATTTCACCGCCAGCCATCGGCTTATCAAAACTATCAGGGTCAGCCAGGAAGTACCGCCCTGTTGCCAATGAGATTGACTTGAGTGGAGACAGTTTTTTACTCGTGGCTTCACAGCCAATGAAAGTAGCCCCACTTTTGAAAGTATCGCCAAAACCTGCGGTGTTTTTAGTGCCGACCCAAGAAGTAAGATTCTTGCCGTGCAACACAACGAAAATTTGTGCGCCCTTCTTGCTGGCACGAGTGAACAGGAAGCGAATGATCCATTGCTTCTGCTCATCCGTGAGGTAGTCAGACAACGCCACAGCTTCATCAATCACCAGAATAATATCTGTGTAACTATTCTGGTTGGCGTTGTCAATTTCCCTTAGATATTCGTACAAATCGCCTGCCACAAGAGCATCAGCCTTTGCACCCTCCAATTGAGGGTAACTCAGTCTACATACTAAGTGGTGGCAGGCAAACGGGTAGATGTCACTTCCGGCGGTGAAATAGTGAATCTTAGTATTTGGCTCCAGTGCTTTACTGAGGATGGCTAAAATCGCCATCAGCGTACCCTTACCCCCTCGCTGATTGCCTGCAATCACGGTGATTTGGTCACGAATGCACTTGGCGATATCAAAACCACTGTTAGTTAGTGCGTCGATAATTGCGATCGCTCTGCTGTGCAGTGGCAGGGTCAAAACTGATTTAAGGTCTGGTGCTTGATTTGGGGCTAGAGTCGGTTCAGGCTGTGAGGAACTGGGCAACTCTATAAACTTTGGTTGTGGCAGTTGAGTAAATTTTGGTTCTGGTATTTTGGCTTGTGGCAGTTGGGATTGTTGCTGAATTAGAGTGACTTGTTTATGGTCAATTCTAGGGTCAGGGGCTACCTGCGCCAGATGTTTGCACAACTGCTCAACAGTAGGAAATGCGCCCCTGTAAGTGGTGAAATTGTCCAGCAGCCACCTGTAAGCATAGAACCGCTTACCAGCTTCTACGCCCGTGAGAAAATCGGTTAAGGTGCTGGTGTACTGCCGCAGCATCACAAATTCACTACGCTCCAGGGGCGCAAGGTGGTTCATTAAATCCACAATTTCATTCGCTCCTGCAAACCATTCGGCTCTTGCTTCGCTGTCACCCATTGCTGCTAAGAATTCTAGGAAGTTACCCCGCACAAAAGGTATAGGCGCAAACTGATGAGAATCGGTCATGTCTTGCACCACTGACCAAGCATAGCCCAACCCAGCAACTAGCGCACCGATGGGGGCCAGTGGAGAGGTGGCATAACAAACCGCCCCAATTGATGCCGTTGCTAAAGTAACGCATTTAGCTAAGTTCATCCCTGCCCTTTCAGTTTTGGCACGAACCAATAATTGATCCAGCCTTTCTACCAGCCAAGGGGCGATGTTACCCGCTTCCAGGTGTTCGATGCAGGGATAGTCAGCCCGTAATGAGGCAGTTTCTTTTGTGGCCAGCTGTGGTATTGGTTGATAAATATCGGGTGAAAATTCCATAGTTTATCCCTCAAATAAACTGCCCTCCACCCTTTTTGGCAGAGGGCAGTGAATTACTTACTTATTTAGTTAGTCGCCAGATTGTGTAACCGATTTCGCCTGCCATCATGGTGGTGAAGTTGTAAGCTAAACACCCCAAGATTTGGCCAGGGTCGGTGTACGCGAAGGGATTACGACCAAAAAAAGTTGTGGTTAAGTCGAATAGCCAGAAAAACAGTGCGATTGCGCCTCCAGCATGGCGTTCTTTCATCCCTGCCACCTTATAATCACGCCACAGTGCGGTAGTTAGGTCAATGTTTGCAGTCGGCTTACTGCTTAGGGTGTACTGTTTCGATTCTTCAAACTCGCTTCGAGCTTGCATTGGTCGCTTACCCCGTAAGCTTCGAGCCTCCATCACCTGAACTAAAGCAGATATGCCAAGTGACAGCCAGAAAAACAGGTTAAACGGGAGCGTTAGCCATCCCTTCCAGCCAATCCAAGTTTTTTCAAACCACAAGAACATCGGAACGCCTTGAAAGAGGGTCTGCCAGATTCCATCAGAACTAAGGAGTGTGCCAAGAAAAAACCCCATTGCACCAAGTATCTTTGTGCCGGATGACCCTGGCGTGACGAACTGGGCAACGATGTGGGTAATGAACGTTACGGGCAGGGCAATGATATCAACAATCCATTGCGCTAAGATTTCTGCGTAATTATTGACTCCTTTGTTGCTAGTTTTTGGGGAAGTTGCAGCTGTTGAGTGTGAATCACTTGGGGACTTATATTCTGCACTTTTCATGATTTACTTGACTCCAATTGTGGGGATAAATTGCAGACATTTTTGTAGTGATACTTCCAAAGCCAACGTCGTTCTGAAATTTGCCCTATGCAACGACCAGATGAATCATAAACATAAACTTGTTCATCCTCTTGGTAATAGCTGGTGTCTGGTCTTGGGTTACGTCTTGGGTTGTCTAAATAGCCTCTGATTCTGAGTTTTAAACTGGTCGGTAATATGCCAGTAGAGTTCAGTTTGTCGCTGGTCAGTTTGCGTTGTTCTATGCGTGAGCGTTCAACAGATTCTCTGGCTTCTAAGTCCGACACAGCAGAAAAAATGTAGAACTGCTGAGGCAGTTTAATAAACATAGGTGCAGCAATCAAACCCAATCCCAATAGCCCCAGCATGGCTTGTTTTTGGTACTTCATTGTTGAGTCTTAAGTTGGTTGATGATTGCTTCTGCTAGTCCCAAGTGGTCGCCTATGGGAGTGTACTGATACAAATCCTCTTGAAGCTTCTGGATCGTTTGGGCCGATTCTTCTAGTAAATATTGTCCTTTTGTAGCAGTCTCAGAGGCGATTAAGTTGTCAGTTATCGCTTTCAAAAAATGCAGTTTTTCGATGCGATTAATCCCCTCAAGACAAGAACCATAAGTATCTTGCAGCCAGTCCAGATAGGTTCCATCTCCAGGCGTTAGAGCGCAGTAATACCCGATTGGTTTCGTCATGATTTACAATCCTTTTGTGTCTATGATGCGTAGATGCGAGTAGGGCGATTGCACCGACGACCAATCATTGCAATCGCTCTCCCATCACTGAAAAAATCCTTCTCTCGAAATGTCCACAGTTGAAGCTGTGGCTGACCATTGCAGAGTATTGAAAAATTGACTGATATCTCCAATGGTTACGTCACAATCAAAACGTAAGCCTTGATATTGTGGATGCTGCCGAATTTGGGTTACTAATTGTTGGGCTTGTGCAATTAATTCTGGCAGTGGTTGAGTATTCATAATTCACCTCCTCATACTTGAAAACTTCAGTTTTGATTCAGAGCCTACACTGCTACAAAGAGGTAAGTTTTTAATCTCGATATTTGGAGATTGCCCAAGATTTTTAGTTTGCTGCCAACTGGTATATACATAGCTGCCAACAAATGCAGAAATCACAATACAACCCATTAAAAGCAGCGGATTCACGTTAAATACTTGCCACTGATATGCTGTTTCTAAAGAGTCCCTGTTAGCGTCGATTTTGGCTGACATACATTGCTAATCCTACTGCAAATAAACCCACACCTAGAGGGGAAATAACTGCTGCTATCCCACCAATTAGAGACAGAGTAGCCACACCGGAATAAAAACAAGTCTCAGTGATTATGTGCATTTTTCTTGATCTTGAAATTCTGAATAACAACGATAAGAAGCGACTGTCAGAGAGTGCTAATCTGTAGGCAATATTTAGATATTTGCTGCCAGATTCATGATTTCTTCTAATGACTTCTGAGCAGTTCGTTGTTTCGGGGTAATGCCCCGTTGAGCTAAAAAATCGTTAGCATCAACTCCTTTGATTGAGTGAGCAGCAGCAGTTAACTCACCTGCCAACTCATCTAAATAATCTTCTAAACCGCTTCTAATTGTGTTGGAGTGGATGTGAACGAAATTATTAACAACTGATTGTCCACTGATAAATGCCAAGGTGGAAGTAATTTTATCAATGGTCAATGTGTAGTTCCCTGCAAACTCACTTAAAGCATTCAATGCACCATTAATGATTTTTTGTTGTTCTTGGATTGGCAGAGTATTGTTAGTTGATGGCGCAATCGCGGCTATTTCTCCAGTTTGTTCTTGTTCGGCTTTCTGTTTGAGGATTTGAGCTAATGTTTCAAACTCAGCAAAACTAATTTCTTTGAGACTATCAAAATCATCTGGATGTGATTCTTGCAAGGAGAATCTGATAATTTCCTCTGGCATCTCCAAGAGTGAACAAACTTCTTTAATAGCAATCATATCTTTCGTATTCATGCTGCATTACCTCTGGTTACTTGATGAAATTGGCTTTGAAACTTCGCTGGACTAAAATCTTCGGGATGCTTTTTGATATAGCTCTTGACTCGTTCAGCCGATTTGAGATTTTGCATGACTCGACCAATACGGGACAAACACCAAGATTGGTATGGTGACAACGGACAAGAGCGGTCTGTACTGCCATTGGCTTTGACTGGATAGGCTTGGCGATAACTATCTATGCGGTACAGTGCAATACCGTCCCAACTGACTAAAGTTGAACGAGCAACGTTAAGAATTCTTGCAAGTTCAGATTTTGTAACATAACTAGAGCAAAACAGACCAGGGGAGTCTAAATCAAGTCCCCGTGCAGAGTTTGACGCTTTCATAGAGCATCTATTGATTAATGAGCAAATAGTGATTGACGGTCAAAAATAGCTACTGGCAGATGTAAGTCAGGTACTTGGTAGCTATCGTTGTTGTGCCGCGCCCACGCCTTAAAAGAATTGATTTATAAGCCTTTCCTTACTCGGTGGACAGAACTTGAATAACGATGCTTGTCGGTCGCCTGACTTATCTGTTATGGTAATCAACAGGTGCAACACCTGTCAATAGAAATGATTATTTTTGATAAATACTTCACCTAGAAGAATTTGTCTTTAGGTTGGATAATTGTGAATGTCATGAAGCATTATTCAACGAGTGCTAAAAGTGCCATCCAAAAAGCCATCCATAACTATCCGAGTCAATGAAGAGGAATATCAGGTTTTAAAAGAATGGGCAGATAGCGAATATCGTACCGTTCCAAGTTTGGTGTTAGCCCTTACTAAAAAAGCTATTGATGAATACAGCAAACCAAAAAGTCAAAAAGAATCTAGAAAGGATAGTGCATGACCAACACCATAGGCCAACCAGACAGACTTGATCGGATAAAAGCAATGCTGCTGCAAACTGCACAGCTGACTAGCAAACAACATCTCAAACCCAACCAACTAAGTTTTATTTATGATTTTTATGGTTTTTAATTACTAGAAAATTGAGCTAATAAGCCAAAAAGTCTGCAAGCTACCAACTTACAGACTCAGGCTCAAATTACTCATTTGATTTTGCTCGTATTTTGTGGTTTCGGTGCTACCAACACCTGCCACACATTTCACCCCGCCAGAAAAGACAGAGTTGAAGACACTCACTGTGGAGAAGCTCTTAGTTGTGGAGCCTGCCCTTAGTGGAGTAGTGCCTTTCCTTAATTATAAGTGTCTATCATTTATTTCCAACAGATACCTTCTAGGGAAAAAAGGAACAGGCATGAAGGCTTTAGCGAAACTACTTAATTCTTTTCCTTCAACCTACGGCATAAGTTACGCCTATATTTCCGTAGATAAAAGTTAAACAACAGTCTTTTCTGGGCGAGGGCAATATCACCCCAGTTTGGAGAAGGAAATTGAAAAATTTATCAAGTGTTCTACCATCTGCTCAAAACTTATTGCCAGTCGAGAGCATCGAGGAGTTTACTAGCCGAATCGAAAGAGAATTTATTGCTCTTAGCGCGATCGCCGTTTCACTCTACAGAGAAAACATCCGCATCATCTCTGACTTAGAAATCAATGCTGGCGGGGAGGTTGCTACCCCAATACATGATGCACTGAACTGGAAATACACTAGATTTGGACATCAAGCGAAACCAAGACTTTACGCGGCACTGCTGTTGAACGAAGACGGCACTCCCTGGCAAGCCAAACTGAGTAACCCCAGAACCGACACGAAAAAAGGCAAACTTCAAAAATACGAAACCCCAATTGGCAACGGCTCACGCGCCTATCTGCCTGCCATTAACCGAGAAACTAGACGCTTAATTGCCAACCGCTACAGTGTGGAAGTGCCACCAGCAGGAGAAAGTTTTTGGGACTGGCTAGAGCTTCACCCAGAAATCCCAATCATCATTACAGAAGGCGGTAAAAAATCTTTATGCCTGTTGTCAGAGGGATACGTAGCCATCGCCCTTTACGGCATTAACGGTGGCTACCGCACTCTTGATTCACTAGGCAACCCCATCAAACCTTACCTGATAAAAGACATAGCAAGATTTGCTGTTAAAGACAGACACATTACCCTAGCCTTTGACCAAGACACAAACACAGCCACTCAGAAACGGGTGAACGCTGCCATATATCGCTTTAGCCGATTACTGATGAAAGCTGGCAGCAAGACTGATATCGCCATCTGGAAGGGTCACTCTGGACAGTGTAAAGGTGTTGATGACCTAATAGTTAACGCTGGGATCAAAGCTTGGTCAACAGCTTTAAATCAAGCCCTACCACTAACACACTGGCAACTGTGGCAACGCTTAGAAAATCGTTTAACTTACGAACCCTCATTACAACTGACCACAGCTGACTTATCCACCTTAGAAATCAAAAACTTACCCCAGTCAGGGATTATTGGCATCGACTCCAGCAAAGGGACAGGTAAAACTAAGTTTATCGCCAAAACCACAGCTGTTTCTCAGAAAGTCTTAGCTGCCAGCCACAGAATTGCACTGGTACAAAATTTATGTGCCAGAGCTAACTTAGATTACCGTGGCGACTTAGATAAATTTAACGGTAATTTTATCAAAGGCGCAGCTTATACCCTCAGAATTGGTTTTTGTGTTGATTCACTCTTAGCTATCGACCCACAAAAATTTGTCGGCTGTGACTTAATTATTGATGAAATTGTTCAGGTAGTGCGTCACTTACTCACCTCTAGCACCTGCGATCGCAACGGCAAACGCCCCGCATTACTTGCAAGGTTTGGTGAGTTGATTAGAGTGGCCAGGAGGATTATTGCTGCTGATGCTGATTTAAATAACCAGACCCTACACTACCTTAGAGAACTGAAGGGAGATGGTACACCCATTTTCTTAATTCGCAACGACTATAAACCCCAACCGTACCATGTAACTTTTATTCAAGCTAAAGATAAATCTGCGCTCGTCAACGATTTAATTACCTCGGCGCGTCAACTACAGCCTGGCAAGACGCTGTATGTTACCACAGATAGCAAAGCCACTAGCAAGGCAACAGCGCGACTGCTACTTAAAGCCATCCCAGAAATTAGAATCCTGTTAATTAACTCTGAAACCAGCGGCAATACAGTTGAAAAACGGTTTATGAAAACACCCGATGCTGTCATTGCCCAAGGATTATATGACGTTATTATTTGTACTCCCACAATCGCCACGGGAGTCAGCATTGAACTATTAGATGTCATTGAAAAAGTCTATGGGATTTTCACCGGCGCATCATCTACCGACGCGGATATGTCCCAATCCTTAGTTCGGGTACGAGACAATGTAGACCGTGTGGTTTGGTGTGCCGAACGTGGTACAAACTACTGTAAAGTTTCGCGCGACTGCAATTCTCTCGAAATTAAAAACCAATTAAAACAAAGAACCGATGCCACCGTTAGCTTAATTCGTTCCAACCTCAGACCTGACGTTGTTGGAGAAATTGCTAATTACAATTGGCAAGATAACCCCCATGTTAATCTCTATGCCCGAATTAGTGCCGAGCAGAATTATTCGATGATGAATCTAAGGGACGCGCTATTAATTCGACTCAAACACGAAGGGCATCACATCAAAATCGATGAGCGGCAATCCCAATCAGCAGTCAAAGTTTTGTTAAAGCAAGCCAAAGAAGAAATTCAATTGCTTGAAGCTCAAAATATAGTTGCCGCCGCCGATTTAACTTATGCAGAGGTGGTAGTTTTAGAATCCTTAGAAGCCATTTCGCCAGAAGATACACTAGCAGTAACAAAATTCCATATCAAAGATTTTTACTGTTTAGATGAGCTAACAGTAGAAGATGTGTTGTGGGATAAAAGTGGCCAACGACGTGGAGAACTACTCAACTTAGAGGCGCAACTCAATCCAGAATTATCACTCGATAAAACAGCCAAATCATTAGAAAAACAAGCCTCTTGGAATCAAGGTGTTTGCCCCTGGGATATCTCCGGTACAGCACTGCGGCGAAAAATCCGCGAAGCATTAGGATTAAACGATTTTTTAGATCCTCATAAAGAATGGACGAAAGCCGACCTAAAACCCTACGCTGATAAAATACGTCTTTATGCCCCGGAAATACTCACTCACCTCAACCGCACTATCAGCGAAAAAATTAGTGATATGCAGGTTGTACATCAGCTGCTCTCGCAGTTCGGAATTAAAATTGCATTTCGTTGGTCGAGGTTTGAGCCGGGTTTTGAAAAGCAAAAAATCAAAGTCTGCCGACTTGATTCTCTTGTATGGCACAGCTTGATGTCCGTTTTAGAGAGACGTGCCACACGACGCGAACAGCTTCATGATCATGGTGAATTGTCTGGATCTGGTATGCCTTTTAATACTAAAAATACTGTGGGAGATCCAGACCAACTTAAACCCGAATCTATTGCAGATGAACTAATTGGCTGTGTTGTGACAATTGTTGGATTTGACGACCAATTTCAGGTTCAGAGCTTGACACTAGACAGTAGAGCTAGATGCAATAACTTAACTAACAATGCTGTCATTTTGCGACCCATCTGTGAACTTACACCAATGGATTGAATGTGAAATAAACCAAATAAATTGTTGAATTAATATTTGCACTCAATATTTAATTGCAGTGCTGTTCATTGTCGTCTTTAATTTGGCTCAGTCCCCAAACGTTTCTCAACGCGCAGATTTTATGCTACAAATGCAGCACTTTGTACTACCAAAAAACCCCGTAGGGCGAACTACTTTTGTGTCCTGAGCGAAGCGAAGGATGGCGAAGCCACCCTTTGGGGCGCGAAAGTAAAGTGAGTACACCTTTAAAATAACCTACCCGAAAACCCCTTTTTTCCAGCCGCAATCAGCCGCAATCAGCCGCAATCAGCCGCAATCAGCCGCAAACGAAATTACTGGCTTTTCTGATTTCCAGCCGCAACTGGCCGCAATCAGCCGCAAACAGCCGCAAACAGCCGCAAATTTTCGTAGACCATTTAGAGGTATGTTCTAATACAGACGCAGTACAGTCTGAGATTACAAATGTATTTCTTTAGTAGTATTTGTTGAAGGCTGTGACTATAAAATCAATTTTGGCTCAAAAAACACTACTGCTTGTCTGAAATAGTTAGTCGTTTATAATTCATCATCACTGTAAATTTTTGGCTCAAAAGTTAACCTGTTTGGTTGGCTAGTTGGTTTGGATTTATTCTCTGGCTCCTTAGCTCTTGCTTTCTTGGCCTTAGTGGTTTTATTTGTTGAATCCGAGGATTGTTCACTTGTATAGGGCAATGAACTAGACGAGCCATCACCATTAGAAATCTCTTGTGAGGTCGATTGAGATGATGATTGAGAATTTAATTCCTCAGGTGAACCAAGCGAATTATCACCAGATGTATTAGCAGCCGTTGTCAAAGCTTTCTTGTGGAAACTCTTAATTCCACTGGCCGCGAGTTCTACCCCATGCCCCTGGAAAACATCAGCAACATCCTCATAGTCATAACCAGCATCCAACATATCCTGAATAGGTTGAGCGAGAGTTTTGATTAACTCCTCTAGACTGATAGTTTTAGGAGTAGCAGCTTTGTGTTTAAGACTAGATTGGATATCTTCTAGCTTGGATAAAGGAACAGCTTTAGGTTTACGGGGCATAGTCGGAAAATATCGGGTGTTGGGTATGGGGTGTTGGGTGTTGGGTAGGAATTCATATCAATGAATCCTTGCGGCTTAATCCATGCAGGTAAGAGGCGAGGATGTACAAAAAGATGATGATTATGCACTTTTCACTACACCCCACACCCTACCCCCAACACCCTAGTCTTGGTAGTAATAAATTCCTCCATTGTAAAAAAGAGCTAGACACAGTAACTTTAAGAATCTTGTCCAGATGTGAGGAATGTCAACAAGTATTAGCTACAGAGTTACTAAGGTAGACTAGGCTAAAAAAAGCAGAAACAGAAAATAAGTTCTGGGCTATCACCAGCCCTAGCTCCTATGGCTTATCTAAGGGATTGCCCCAGATTCCGCACGATGGTGTTGCAGTCATATCCGCGGACTGCCCCCTGGCTTTGGTTTGCCCTACCCCGTCGCTGAGGCATAGGCAAGCAATACGCCGTAACGCGCTGCGCGCTACTTTACCCTTCGGGTAAAGCGGCGTGAATTGCTTGTTGGGGGTGTCCCCCAAACCCCCATTACTCCTAGATTATTTGTAGGTTATGACTCAAACTGACCCCCGCCAAGCTTTAAGTGATCAACTGGCGATCGCGCTAAGTAATCGGGTAGTAGAACCCGATGATAAGCGAGAAATAACGATTACCTTTAGAGTCAGCACAGCAGAGAAATTAAGGCTAGAACAACGGTGTAATGGAGTGGTACAAAGTGATTATATAAGAGCAAGGTTATTTGATTACCCCCTGCCACACCCAAAGTTAACTATTCCAGAAGTTAACCGACAAGCTATCTACGAACTAAAAAAAATTGGGAATAATCTCAACCAGCAAACCAGAGCGATTAACGAAGCGGTGAAAATTGGTAGGCAACCGCTAACCAGCGATGTTAAAGAATATCTGCAAACAATTAAAGAATTAACTGCCTTATTAGAACAAACTCACGCCAGCTTATCTCAATCAATCTCAGACGAGGAGTAGCGAAATGATTACCAAAATTAAAGCTAATAAGTCATTTCGTGGCACTACTAAATACGTCATAGATAAAGAGAAAGCTAAAATTATTGGCGGGAATATGTATGGTAAAACAACTAATAAACTAGTTGAGCAATTCCGATTATCAGCCAATCTCAACCCCCAACTCCAAGACCCGTGCTATCACCTAATGCTGTCAATACCAAAAACTGACAGGACACTTAATGAGGAAGAATTAGCCAAAATATCTGAGAGACACTTTGCCAACGTTGTTGTGCTGTCGCGGTTAAAAGGGGAAGAATCCCAGGTTAAACAGCCTCTAAAAAGAATATCTGACACCAAGCTAAACCAACTAGTTGATGAATTTATTGAGACAGAATTACCAGCTTATGACTTTTTTATAGCGCGGCACTCTGACAAAGAACACGACCACACACATATCGTTGCATCTAGAGTTAATAACCTAGATGGTCTTTCTATTCGTACCTGGAATAATTACGCCCATTCGGAACACTCCGCCCGACTACTAGAGCGAGAATTTAAACTAACACCTGTCCCTTGTAGTTGGGAAAGTAAACGTAAAGCTATGACTCGAAATCAACTAGAACGAGTCGAGGATTTGGGGCTTCCCGGTGAAGAAATAATGCGCCGAGCGATTGAAGAGGTGGCAGTAAATAAACCAATAATGCCTCAGTTTATTGAGCAATTATGGAGGGAGTATCAAGTTAAAGCTGTGGTTAGTTATTACAGTCACGGCGGCGTAAGGGGTATTAAGTTTGGGATTGATGTCGGTTCAGTTAATGAAGATGGTAGCCTTCGCTTGCTCTGGAAACAAGGAGGTAATCTCAATAAATATAAGTGTTCTTTCAGCAAACTCCAGACAGAATTAGGAATAAACTACGACCCTCAGCGGGACGATAACGAAATTAAACGCTTAAATAAATTCTTAAAATCTGTAAATAATCAGCAACATAATCAGCAGGTAATCCCCAAAATATCTGTGGTTAATTCTCCAGCTATAGCTGAAATTAATCCCCAGATATACCCGGCATCATCAGAGGTATGTCAGGATGAAAGTGTTGCTTTATCCTTACTGGCACACGAAAAGAAAGACTCAGTATCACAAAAAGCAATCAAGGCAATAGTTGACTATGTTGAGCAATCAGCAGTTGAGTCAGTTCTAGCAGAAGCAGTACCATTATTGAGCCAGTCAATTGAGCAATATCGCCAGGGGTTAGCTCTAGCTAACGCGAATTATAAAGAGCTAATAACAGCATTAACTCCAGCAGAAAAAGAATCGGTATCACAAAAAGTAATCAAGGCAATAGTTGACTATGTTGAACAGTCAGCAGTTGAGTCAGTTCTAGCAGAAGCAGTACCATTATTGAGACAGTCAATTGAGCAATATCGCCAGGAATTAGCTCTAGCTAACGCGAATTATAAAGAGCTAATAACAGCATTAACTCCAGCAGAAAAAGACTTGGTATCGCAAAAAGCAATCAAGGCGATAGTTGACTATATTGAACAGTCAGCCGTTGAGTCAGTTTTAGTAGAGGTAGTACCATCGTTGAGGCAGTCATTTGACCAATATCGCCAGGGATTAGCTGAAGTTAACGCGAATTATAGAGAGCTAATAACAGCATTAACTCCAAAAGAAAAAGACTCAGTATCACAAAAAGCAATCAAGGCGATAGTTAACTATGTTGAACAGTCAGCAGTTGAGTCAATTCTGGCGGAAACAGTACCATTATTGAGGCAGTCAATTGAGCAATATCGCCAGGGATTGACTGAAGTTAACGCGAATTATAAAGAGCTAACAGCAGCATTAACTAAAGCAGAAAAAGACTTGGTATCGCAGAAAGCAATCAAGGCAATAGTTGACTATGTTGAGCAATCAGCCGTTGAGTCAGTTCTAACAGAAGCCGTACCATTATTGAGCCAGTCAATTGAGCAATATCGTCAGGGATTGGCTGAAGTTAACGCGAATTATAAAGAGCTAACAGCAGCATTAAATCAAAAATTAATCGCTCCAAAACCAAAGATAAATCCAGAGGTATCAGCCGAGTTATACAAATATTACAGTGCTGACTTGCACTCTTTATTAGTGACAGACCGAGATAAAGAAATTGCTTATAGGGCATTATTAGATAATCAGCCAGTACAAAATGTGGAAGAAATTATTCTAGTCAGTCCCGCCGGATGGACTCATGATGAAGCTAAAGCATTAGTGCTAATCGCGCAAAATAAACTGGCATCCAGGCAGGAACAACCAGAACAGCAACTCGATAATAAACAGCAATTGCAGTCGGAATATTTAGCTATAGCTATCCCTGTTACTGTGAAATTACTCAACTGGCAGTTACAAGAAAAAGGTGAACATAGCCTTAGGTTTAAACGTGCAACACTGTCAAAACAAGGAAAAGAATTAGTATTTACTCATGATGAACGCGGAGAAATTTTTCGCGTGTCACTCAACCGAAATCAGTCAGGTGAGCTTGAGTATTCAGCAATTAATGTAGGGGAATTAGAGAAAAATGACATTCAGTTTTGGCACGATTGCAACCAGGTATTGCAAGAAATTATAGAAGAAAAACAGCAACAACAAAGAAGATCCAGTAAAGGTCTGTCCCTCTAGTTGGTGGCGCAAGTCTTAACCGCTTCGCTCAAATAGGCGGTGTCTGTCACTGCCACAAGACCACTCGTTGAGTTACCGAAATAGTCGCAGGCAGCGGCAGACACTCCGCTGCGCCGCCTATTTGTTAAGACTTGCTTGAATTGTGGTAATTTGAATTGAATTCAGCGTGAGTGACCACAAATTTATTAGGGAAATTTTAGATGAATCCAGAGGCATAGGTAATGGGTGAAGCAAAACGGCGTAAACGGTTAGACCCAAACTATGGTCAGGGCAAAAAACAGATAGCTATGGATCTACAGCAAATGATTTATAGCTCCCCAATGGTTCAAGAAATGGCTATTAACCAGCTGTTAGAACAGGCAGATTTTTGGTTAAAAAAGACGGATTTACTTTATGAACCTGTTGCACAGTCGGAAGGGGAAAGGTTCTTGTGGACGACGCTGCCAATGCCTTCAAAGCCATTGGTCACAAGTTAAGGTTGTGAGGTAGTTGTCAAGGGGGTTTGAGAAGATGGCTGAAAGAAAAATCCAGGTGTGCCTCGTTGTTTATCAGGGAAGGGTGCAACGATGAGCTTCATGTTTGGTTTTCGTTGTCGTTTAACAATACCTAAATCTTGATTTTCTGGCGCAGCGAAATACTTAATAGGCTCAGTTGCTAAACCTTTTTGATGAGCCACATAAAAATGATAAAGACCGCGATAAATCATCTCTAAAGAAATGGAGTCAAAAGGTAGAGAAAGTTCGTCTGCTACAGCATCACCTAAATCAACTAAGACAGCATAAAATAACCAAGTACCCCAAATTTGTAATTGAACACCATTGATTGAACCAGTCCATAAATAACTTAAACCCAAAAGCCGCTTGACAGTATTAAAAGCATCTTCAATCCGCCATCTGCGACGATATAAATCAGCGACAACGTATGGAGGTAAAGCAGTAGGGTCAAGTACGTTGGTTAAATAAGAATGCCATGTCTTAGCTGAACGAACTTCGACCAGACGTAAAGTAACAAACGGAGTTTTCTTAGTGCCAGAGCCAAGACGTATCAGACGGTCGCGTAAAGAAAAGCTATCTGTAAACACTTGTTGGACATGAATCGCTGCTCCCTTTTTTAACCGGGTTATGAAGTTTACATTTTTAGCAATTAGTTGTAGCCAAAAATTAAAGTGATAAAATCCTCTATCTAATAAAAGCAGGGTATTAGGAGTAACTAAATTTAAAATATCTGCTTCAAACTTTGTATCAGCAGTTCTGGGATTCTCACGCTCACCATATTTCCACAGGCAACAGATTTTTTAAATCTATTACTGTGGACATCTTTCCAGCTAACTTACCAGGAGGTGCATCTTTTAAACTTTCAAGTTTTTGAAATAACGCTTCTAGAGTTGAACAGTCTACTATCCAAATCTTTTCAAATTTCGTCAAAGTAAATTCAACACTTTCTGGGATTTTACGTTGGTTTCTGCTTTGCCATGAAGCTTGTAAATGTGGCAATAAATCTTTAAATACTTTCTCGAATAATTGAGCCGGAAAAGTTAAAAACCTTTGAGATATTGCTTGCTGGCTAACCTCAAGGGGTCTACACCACAAAAAACCTTCTCGCGTTAACATTCTGGTCAATTCTGTGACTCCAGCCACATCACGCCAGAGCAGGGTTAATACCGCCGCTACCATTAATGCTAAGTTGAGAATTCTGTCTCTTAATCCTAGTTGCCGATAGTAATTTTCTTGGGATGTAATGGCTGGGGTTAGTAATGCCGACAGATGCGATGCTATTACTTCGTCTTCCACCATCGGCCGTTGCTTCTTTTTGGCATGATCTCGATTGGTCTTACGGCTACTACTCACAGTTTTTTACAATTGCTCAAGTATTTGTCTTAACTGAGTTTCACATAATTTTTTGGTCAGCAAATCATCCTAGCAAGCCAGTACGATAATGATAATCAAACATGAGGGTGGGGGAGGAGGCGAGCGTCGCTCGCCTCCTCCCCTGAGCTACGATTATCATTCTTATGCAAATATATTTACTCTCAAAGAGGTATTGACAAAATTTACTTACTTTTAACTTGTCCCCAATGGGCCTTATGTTTGATTTCCTGTACCCTGATATTTAATAGTGATGCTGTCATACTTCTAAAATGCAGCATTTACGAGCGCACCTGCGGAATGTGGGCCCGTGGATTCGTAAATAAATATTACGTATTAGTTTTCGATTGAGTTTTCAAAGGCTTGTATATCCAGGCAATATACACTGCGGCTACTAGGCTACTCAAAATAAATAACGATTTGGTTCCCACGCGCCCAGAACCTACGGCTACCAATATACCTGCTGCTGGTAGGCTTAATTGGTTTAACAGCACAATTAACCCTACAGTCTTGCCTAAGTGTTGGCTAGGAATCCATTGGACGCGCTCAGTACGGATGTATACATTAAACAAACCAGTAGAACCGGAGGCTAATGCATAACCCAGCACAAACAGGTAAAAATTATTAGCAAAACCCATTAACATACCTCCGCACAAGACGGCAAGGTAGGCAGTAATACCCAGGCTGAACACGCTAAAGTGCTTGGTTAATTTAGGCACTAGGAAAAAGGAGACTACCCCTAGCAGACCCGCAGTGGTATTTAACACACCAAAGTAACTGTCAGGCTTATTAAAAGTACCAGTGATTAATGGCGCACCAGTTGCTAGCGCTATGCCAATAATTAGGTTAACTAGAATGCTGAGTGCCGTTAAGGTCAGCAGGTTAGGATAGTCTAGCAGTACCTTAGCCCCTTGGACAATATCACGCCAAATCTGCTTTTTACTTGACTTAGCAATCTGTACATTTAAGGCTGAACCTAACAATGTAACACCTAGAAAACCTAAACAGAATAGTCCTGCGGCAATCAATAAAAAATCTTGGTTTTTTAAATACAGTGCCAACATTGCAGCTAGCGCGGGGCCAAAAATGCTAGAAGTTTGGTCAATCCCCTGAAGGATGCTTTGTGCTTTGGGTAAATCTGCCTTACTTACCAATTTGGGAACCGTGGATTCCATTGCAATAAAGGCTTGTGCATAAAAAAACGCGCAAATACTCATCACCAGACTGACAATGACGAATATGTTAGTGGGAAATAGCTTGATCAACAAGAAACCCAACAAACAAACCGTCATCCGCACAAAGTCGGCGAGTAAATAAACTTTTTTGCCGCCCAAGCGATCACTAAAAGATCCAGCAATAGGGAGAGAAAGTACTCGCGGAGTCCATTCAATAAAAAAAGCCAACCCAACTAGTGAAACATTCTGAGTGCTTTTATAAATAATCAATGGAACCGCAAACAATAAAAACTGATCACCCAAAGCTGAACAAAAACGTGATACTAAAAACTGAATAACTTTGAAATTATTCACAACTTGCCTACCTGTCGTAATTATTCATCAATTAAGGCTGTTACAAAGACTGGTATCTGAGTGCAAGCACTCACTTCCAAGAGTTATACTGAACTCTTGATTGGTTCAATATTTACTTGAGCAAATAGTTCTTGTAGAAAACTCTGTAACGACTCGCTGCTGTCACTACCGATAACACCAGCTAGCGGAATTTCAATTGCTTGGTAAGTAATATGCTGGGGCAACTTTTGCTCTGTAGACAATTGGTTCCAGCGTACTATATAGGGATGATTGCGAAACCTTTCATGTCCAGAGATGCGGCAGTAATCTGCTTGATAATGGTGACCAGGAAAAACATACCAACCAAATTTATTGGCTCTATTAGTAGTTTCTGGAAATTCCAACTCCTCGCCCAGCCATATTTTTAGTTCTGCTGAAGGCAAATGAATATTGGTAGCCAAATTAAAAGTATCAACTACATCAGCCCCGCCCACTCGGTTAGCAACTTCCAAGAATACTAAACCTTTTTTATTAGCAATTGCCTCTAAATGGAAGCTGCCATTGTTAAGTTCAACAGCACTCAAAACTCGACCGATCCATACTTTATCTTCATCACTAATATCAATTTGCACAGATCCCAAAGGCTGACCATTAGCATATCCCAGACAATCCCCTACATATTGACTGCCGAGTACAACTTTCACTTCGCCATTCTGCACTAAACCATCAAAATGAACAATAGCCCCTTGGATAAATTCTTCCACTTCAAACTGTGCCAAATCCGGGTTGTCCCGATCCAGCAAATCAATTCCGGTATTCTGCAACTGTAAAGCCAAAAGCAATGAGTGAATAGAAGCAAATACCTTCACGTTTTCACTAGATGCGCCATCAACTGGTTTTACAACAACTTGCCCTTCCCACTTGGGCAGTTGTTCTAGCTGTGATAGAGGTAAAAACTCAGGTACGCGAATTCCAGCAGCGCCAACAATGGCTTTCATAATGACTTTGTTACGTACTTTTTCTACCTGCGCCAGGGTAGAGCCGGGAATACCAAAATGTTCTCGTATTTTCGCAGCATCCAGAAGTTCGTATTCAGATAACGATATGACTTGCTCAAACTGCAACTGTTGTTGTTCAATTAATTCAATGACTTCATCCGCAGTTTTAGTAACCCCTGGTCGAATCAACTTTTTACAATTCAAAAATTCTGGAATATTGCTCAGTGCTTTTTCAGTACCAACATATGTGATTTCATGAAGATTATGGTCGATGCCACGATGGTAATCAATTTTGTGGTATGGAATCCGATGTAAAATCAAAATTTTCATGAGTATTCCTTGAATTTACTAATAACAAAAACAGTTAGTCACTAAGCCTTAAAACTATAAACTCAACGGATGTGCCACTGCGAATAGTCAACAACTAGAACATCAGAATCTCATTATCAATGCCTCATATCCTATGGCAATTTTTGTTTAAATAGCCAAAACCATCGTGGGTTCTTCTTGATAAATATAATGACCTATAACCTTTTGCCAACAATCATTAATGGTGGTCTTCAAACCGAAAACATCTAGCTTGGCATTGGGACTATATACGCAAACCATTGCGATAAAATCACCATTATCTTTGGGAATAGCTCTCACCCAGTTTCTCTGAATTGGCAGTAGGGTAAAATCAAACCATTCTAGTTCCTGGTTAATTGCAGCTTTGTTGTATAGCTTTAAAGCTCTGTTAAACAAGCGTTCTGGTTCATCTTTAACTGCTGCTAGGTCTAGATAACCATCATGGGGACACCCAAGCATAATCGTAGCTGCAACTCCTTGCGGAGTAGGTAATTGCTTTGGCAAGGGCTGACCTAATACTTTATCAACCCAAAGATGATAAAAATTCAAACCATACACTCGTTCAGCGAGCGACCAAATCTTCATACCCGCAGGACGACGGTTGGGTTCAACAACGCCGGCTTGAGTAGCATCTTTGTCAATCTTGATTTCGTTATGGAACGGCCCATTACACTGGCCTACTAAAACATTCGCTAACTTACCAACACGAGTTAGTAAATGCTCTTGAGCCTGGCTCAATCTGGCTGGTAAAATCTGACCTGTTTCTACTGGGTAACGACCACTAGCACTACATTTTTCTGTCAGGAAGTGCAAATGTCCCAGCCCATCAAAAGAATATTCCTCTCGTAAGGGAATTACCTGTTCGCAGATAATTCCACCGGAGAAATAAGGTTCAACTTCTTGTAAAGCTTGCCGTAAATCTGCGTTAGCATTTAAAAACACTACTCCTCGGTTATTGCCTTCACAAGCAGGTTTTAATACTACACCTCCAGGATGATGGCGCACAAAATCCAATAACTCGTCAGCATTATGGATAATGGCATGGGCAGGGATAAACATGCCTTGAGGTTCTAATATTGATTGATGTTGAGCTTCAATCTGACGATAAAGAATTTTGGAAAAAGCCCCAGCTGCTAAAGTGGCGTTATCTACAGGCAAGTTTAATTGTTCTAATAACTGGGCGCCACTTTGTACTGCATTGTCCGAGAATACTAAACCACCTCGTAACTGTTGGCGAAAAGGCTCCAGTGACTTGAGCCCAGCGGTTACGAAGTCTGAGCTACAGGGATCTAGTGCTAATACAACGTCAGCAATCCGATAATCATGTGGAGCTGGGTTGGCGCGGAGCAGAAGTGTTTTCACGCCATAACGCTCATAGGCATACTTCCGCATAGAAGCGACATCATCAATACGGCTGAGATTGTAATCAATAATTAGCAAAAAAGAATCGGAATTTTCTGTGATATTCATCATATTGTTTATGCAGTAATAACATTTCTCTTTTAGAGAAAAACCTCTCCTGTGGTTGCCGCTACGCGAACGGTGATTTTGAATTGGTAGAATTTCTCTTGGTCATCTCGAACTGTAGATTGCTAATTTTTGTAAGCTATCAAGAGTCAACAGACCAAAGTAATTTTTGACTCTTGATAGCTTTTAGGAAAAAATATGCAATCTAAAAGCTCAGTAGCTCATTACTCGTAATCAACTTGAATAGTATTTCGAGATTCAGCGATTAATTTTGGCAGCAGCTGATTCTTTTTGTTTTCAGGAATAGCCCAGAGAATTTGTCCAAGAAACACTTCTCGCACCGTTTCCACTACCTCTGTGCCTGCCTTTAAAGACACCTGCACAATATCGGGTTCTAAACAGCAAATGTTCTGTTGAATTGTGCGAATTCGACCAGGTTTGGCAAAATAAACCCGAAAATAACTGCTCATTGGACTTGGTTGATAAGTTACTGTACCCAGGTCAAACTTTGCCAGTTGGTTTTTTTGCTGTAACTGTTCTTCATCTATTTGGTACAGCAGATTATTCAGCCATAGTTGGGTCATGCTGATCCCCAGCGTCAATATACTGACACTCGGGGAAATTAACGCCCCTCCAACTCGTGGATTGATTTCAATTACTTCCCAATGGTCGTTGTAACACCTTGCTTCAAGATGATAGCAACCCCATTGCAACTGCAAATGTTGAAAAATTGGTTCAATCCAAGCTCTAGCTTTTTTTAGCTGTATCTCATCCAAGCTAATGGGTGGTGCAACACAGGCATTTTCTAAAACTGCACTACCAGATTCGTCTACCTCTACCTTTTCATGAATAGCAACGACGAACGGTTGTCCGTCAACAGCCATAATCTCAAAGCTAAACTCCTGTCCGGGAATGTAATCTTCTGCCATAAAACCACGATTGGCAGAAAATATCGAGCTGTATATCAAGTCGCTTGCTATCTCACTCTGAATCTTTTCGATATCTTGCCAGGTTTTGTCTGCGGTTAAACGAAAGGTGGCGTAGGAAGCAATACCTGTGACTGGTTTGACAAAAGCCGATTTGCCTTTGGATTGCAAATCTAGCCATGTGCGTTCGTTAAGTAATACAGAATCAACTTGGCTCAGACCTGCTTGATTTAATTGCTGCCGTAATTCATATTTATTCAATAGTAATTCGACTTGGGCGGGTTCGATATCAGCTACACCAAGGATTTGATTGGCTTTTGCCATAAAGGTGCGATAGCCTTCCCAAACACTCAAACAGCAAACTATGGAGTAACCCTGTGCTGCTAATTTTTGCATTACCCGTTCTACATCTTCCCAGGTAAGGGCATGGTTTTCGGTGACTGCAAACCACGCACTTTTTGCTTGCAATTCCTGAATCCGGTGACTATTTGCAGGGAGAGGAAGGGAAGAGAGTACAAAACTCTCTAAACTGTGTGTAGCAACATTACTAATCAGTTCTTCCATGAAGGAATAACCGCAGTGACTTAGTAATAAAACACCTGTTTGATTCATAGTTTCCTTATGCTGCTACTGATTCCTTTTGAGCAGACTCAACGATGTCTGCGTAAATTTCACGGAAGTACATAGCGAGAATTTCCTGTTGTTCTTGCAGATACCTTTTCAGGCTAGCGATATCTTCGTCGTCCTTGATAATGTAACGAATAGCATTCCACACTTCACCTGGATGGTCATCATTAGTATCGGTATAAGAATGAGCGATTTGACCGCCAATTTTATCGACACCAATGGTTTTTTTCATGGCATCAATTTTCTTCGGTTCCTTTTTGACGTTGACATATTCTACAAGATAGGAATAAGCTAAAACGCCAAGAGATCCTTCGTGATCCAATAGATAAGAGAAGAAACCAACTAATAGTTTGGTAGACAGGTATGGTTCAGTATTCAATAACTCTTCGCGGGATATACCAGCTTTTTCTAAATCTTGGATAAATAGTTCATCATGCAGCATTTCTTCCATTTCGTAGTTTGCCCAAATCTGTGCTGCTTCTGGGCTTTCTTTGGCGATTTCCGCTATAGCTTTGGATTCAACTACCCGTAAAAGGCGAATACGCCAAACAGTTTCAATCAAGTGACGTTGATAATAACGCTGATTTATTAGTTCGCCTTCAAAGTGGGTGGCAAAAGGAACTGTTTGTTCCCATTTATCAATTTGCAAATCAATTAAATTATCAATTTCCTGACGCAAATTAGCAGATGCGATGGGATTTAAGAAAGGTCTTTTACGAATTAAGCCGGTATTTTGACAACGATTCATATTTTTTCTCCTGTTATTGTTGAAATTTGTGAAAATGGAACAAATTAGTTAAAAGTACAAGATTGAGATACTGAACAGCATCCCCAGATTTAAGTTTGGGCGTATTGAGTACTAATAAATTTCTGTGAGACATTACTACACAAGCCAATATAAAAGAGTAGTGACTGTTCTAGGTTCACTAAATATCGGTACTTGTAAATTCTTGCTCAAAGTGATAAGACAACTGATTGACTGATTCACTTTCAAAGTTTTTTTCACAAGAAATGATGTAGCTATTTACATCAATATCTTGTCCAACGAAGGGATTTATTCCATCACATAAAATAGCAGATTGTAGTGTTTCTAAAAAAGGTATTTCAGGATTTAATTCTGTGTTTGGTAAACTGTACATAGGTGATTTCCTATTAGTGATTAGCGGATGATGAAGTAAACAAAATAAGAGATGGATAAAATAGTCTAGCTGCCAACAGGTTGAATCGTGATATCACCTTGTAAGCGACATTGACATGCAAGTCGATAGCACTCTTCGGGATAACCTAAAGTAGTCAAGAATTCCCGTTCGATATAATTGGCTTCAGTAAGATTTGGTGTGCCTTCCAGTACTTCAATAACACATGCGCCACAGGCTCCAGCGCGACAGCCAAAGGGAATAATAGTTTCTTTGACTTCTTCTAAAAGAGTTAGGACTGAATTCCGAGGTAGTTCAATTAATTCGCCCGAAGGCTTAATTAATATGTTTGGCATACATTTTTTTGGTGGCGTACAAAAAGTCCTTGCTTTTGAATTCATGAATAAAGTATTGCTTATAAAACTAGAAACCCCAATACGGATAAGCTCAGGAGTTTGAGGCAGTAAGCTTGAGTTTGAAAATTGAAGAATATCAGGTGTATCAAAAAAAGATCAGGAAAACTCAGATAAACTCAGAGTTACCCCATAGCAAATAGCTTTCTCATTCCGCTCATGGATTTTGAAGATATTCTGAGATTTGTAGATGAATCCGTCTATGCCAAAACAGGCAAACGTTTAAAAGACGTTGACATACTAATTATTCGGGGTTCTTGGCAGGGACAGAACTACCAAGAGATTGCTGAGGCTCATGGTTATACCGACAAGTACTTTAAACAAGATGTTGGCCCTAGGTTCTGGAGGCTGTTGTCAGAGACATTCGGAGAAAGAGTTAGTAAGACAAACTTTCGGGCAACTCTAGAACGCCATTATCAATCTTGCTTTTCAAATCTTAAGGAGGCGACTGAGCCAAGCTTTCGGCAAGTAGTGGAGTTGAGAAAACAAACAGATCTCTCTGTTAGCCCCAAAAGCCCAGAATTTCCAGAGGGAATATTAGCATTGGATTCTCCCTTCTATATAGAACGTCCTCCCACCGAGTCAGAATGTTATCAGGAGATTTTGAGGACAGGTTCGCTAATTCGGATTAAAGGTACTAAAAGAATGGGAAAAACTTCACTGTTGAACAGGATTTTAGCTTACACACAACAGTATGAGTATCAAGTAATACGTATTAACCTACGACAAGCTGAAAAATCAGTTTTTATAAGCTTGGATAAATTTTTGCGATGGTTCTGTGCCAATGCCAGTCGCCAACTCAATCAAAAACCGAGCCTAGAAAACTATTGGGATGAGGAAGTTGGTAGCAAAGTAAGTTGCACTAGTTACATCCAAATGCATTTACTGGAGCAGGCAAACCGTAACCTTGTTATAGGTTTAGATGAGATTGATGTAGTGTTCAACTATCCTGATATTGCCGAAGACTTTCTCTCATTACTTAGGGAGTGGCATGAGGAAGCCAAAATTAATGAGATCTGGGAACGCCTTCGACTAATAGTTACACACTCTACAGAAGTGTATATTCCCTTAAATATCCATCAATCTCCATTTAATGTAGGACTACCAATCAAGTTGTCAGAATTTAATCAACAGCAAATTCAGCACTTAGCTAGTCTTTACAGACTGAGTTTGTCCGATGAGGATATTAATCAATTGATTGCGATGGTAGGTGGACATCCTTACCTAATCCAGCAAGCCTTATATTATCTTTGGCGTGAAAAAATTTCCTTAGAGCAGCTTTTACAAACATCTCCTACTGAGGGCGGAATCTATAGCGACCATCTACGGAGCTACCTGGGATATATTCAAAAACGCCCAGAGTTAGCTCAATCATTCAAGCAAGTTATCACAGCTAGTAGCCCAGTTCAGTTAGAACCAGTGTTAATGTATCAGTTAGATAGTATGGGACTGGTACAACTTGACGGTAATCAAGTAAAGCCGAGTTGTGAGTTGTATCGGCAGTATTTTACAGCCACACTTCCTTAAGTTTTGCTAGAAAATGACTCAATCTTAACAGCAGTTATGGCCCCAACTAACAATATAGAGTACAAATATACTGTTGGAGGAAGCTTACCACCTGATGCTTCTACTTATGTAACGCGGTCGGCTGACCATGAGTTGTTGAAAGCACTAAAGGATGGTGAGTTTTGCTATGTATTAAACTCACGCCAGATGGGAAAGTCCAGCTTGCGTGTGAGAACAATGCAACTTTTAAAAGCTGAAGGGTTTGCTTGTGCTGCAATTGATATAACAAAGCTGGGAAGCAAGCAAATTACAGCAGCCCAGTGGTATAAGGGGTTAGTTGTTGAGTTAGTTAGAGGCTTTAGCCTTTCAAGGAAGTTTGACTTAAAAGTTTGGCGAGATGAGCATAAAGAGCTATCAGCTTTACAACAGCTAAGTCTATTTATTGAAGATGTATTGCTCATCGAGATTCCCGCCGAAAAAATTGTGATTTTTTTCGATGAAATAGATAGTGTCAAAAGTTTAGATTTTTCTACTGATGATTTTTTCGCCTTTATTCGTTCTTGCTATAACCAACGAGTTGATAATTCAGAATTTAATCGTCTCACCTTCTGCTTATTAGGGGTAGCAACGCCATCAGATTTAATTCTTGATAAACGGCGTACGCCATTTAATATTGGTCGAGCTATCGAACTCACAGGATTCAAGTTTGAGGAAGCTAAAATAGCACTGCTTCAAGGATTAGCGGAGCAAGTAGATAATCCTGAATCAGTTTTACTAGAATTGTTAGATTGGACGGGTGGTCAACCTTTTCTTACACAGAAATTGTGCAAACTAGTTTCTGAAAAGTCAGAAAGCAGAAGAATAGATGTTGAGCAGCTAGTGCAAAAGTATGTCATAGAGAATTGGGAATCCCAGGATGAGCCAGAACATCTAAAAACGATATGGAATCGTATTTTAAGTACTAAACACTATGTAGTGCGGATTTTAGGAATTTATCAACAACTTTTGCAATGTAACGAAGTATCAGCAGATGGCAGCCCTGAACAAATAGAATTACAACTCACTGGACTAGCAATAAAGCATCAAAGTAAGCTACAAGTATATAACCGCATTTATGTAGATATTTTCAATTCAGGCTACGTTGATAAAGCATTATCAAGCTTACGACCTTATGCAGCAGAACTAACGGCTTGGATAGAAGCAGGGTGCCAAGATGATGCATATTTACTACATGGGCAAGCATTACGAGATGCTCAAGACTGGGCCATAGGAAAAAGTTTAAGTGACCAAGATTACCGATTTTTAGCTGCCAGCCAGGAGCTAGATAAACGAGCAGTTCAATTTGCTTTAGATGCTGAGAGAAAAGCAAAGGAAATGATTTCTTCTGCTCAGAGAAAGGTAGAAATATCATTGGAAGAGGAAAGACAAGCAAACCAACGATTCCTGGCTGCACAACGCCAAACCAGACGACAAATATATGTAGGGTTCTTTATTCTAGCTTTGTCTATCGCCGGAGCAGTACAGGCAATAATTATCCGCCAAACGTCTTTAGAGAGAATGCAATTAGAGCAAAAAGGAACTACTACATGGCGGCAGTTCTTTGAATATAGCCAAATTGATGCACTTCTTTCAGCAGTAGAGGTTGGCCAAGAGTTAAAGCTTTTAGTTGCGAATAAAAGGTCGCTATCTGAATATCCTGCTTATAGCCCTTTATTCAGTTTATTGACTATACTTTCCAAAATTCACGAGCAGAATCGCCTAGATGGACACAAAGGCCCGGTTAACGACATCGATTTTAGCTTTGATGGGCAGGTATTTGTTTCTGCTAGCAATGATTTTTCTCTAATATTTTGGCAAAGAAACGGCAATTTGATTGCTAAGCGCGTTAAAGATCGCGATTGGGTTAATAGTGTCAGCTTTAGTCCGGATGGACAAATTTTAGCCTCTGCAAGTAACGACAAAACTATCAAGCTCTGGAGACGAGATGGTACTTTAATTACTACTATTCCTGCACACAATGCACCTGTTAATAGTGTCAGCTTTAGTCCGGATGGACAAATTTTAGCCTCTGCAAGTAACGACAAAACTATCAAGCTCTGGAGACGAGATGGTACTTTAATTACTACTATTCCTGCACACAATGCACCTGTTAATAGTGTCAGCTTTAGTCCGGATGGACAAACTTTAGTCTCTGCAAGTAACGACAAAACTATCAAGCTCTGGAGACGAGATGGTACTTTAATTACTACTATTCCTGCACACAATGCACCTGTTAATAGTGTCAGCTTTAGTCCGGATGGACAAACTTTAGTCTCTGCAAGTAACGACAAAACTATCAAGCTCTGGAGACGAGATGGTACTTTAATTACTACTATTCCTGCACACAATGCACCTGTTAATAGTGTCAGCTTTAGTCCGGATGGACAAACTTTAGTCTCTGCAAGTAACGACAAAACT
>NZ_JCACKA010000099.1:0-38547 GCF_059505145.1 Mojavia sp. | reverse complement strand
AAGCCCAAAACCTTTAGCTGGCTTGGTTTACAGGCGATTGTCGCCCCTTGAACTGACCAACATAAAAGCAAGAGCGAAAATATCCATTCTCAACTAATCATGAATAGCATTAAGACTTTGTGTCAAACTTTACTTGTTAGCACAGGGCTGTGTTTATTGTCCGTTCCCGGAACTTATGCAGTCGTCTCAGCACAGCCAGCGCGTTTGTTGTCTGCAATCACCAATTACAATGAAGTAAGTGCTTGGGAAGCAACTTATTATTTCACCCTAACAGTACCAGCATCTGCTACTGATTCATTGCAACAAGTAGCTTTGACTCAAATACAAGGTTTAGAAGCTATTAGCTTCAATCCTCAAGAAAGTTTCGCCTTTGAAGGGAATATTGATACTGCTAATTTATCCCGTCGGGGGCAAAAGTTAGGTATTACCCTGGCAAATAGCGAAAATAAATCACGATCTGTCATTGTCACCTTTGATAAACCAGTCGCACCCGGTCAAACAATCACTATTGGCTTGAAACCCCATCGTAATCCTCTTTATGATGGTGTGTACCAATTCCAAGTACAGACTATCTCAACAGGTCAGTCAACATACAACCCAATCATCGGGACAGCTCGTTTACAATTTTATGGTGTTGCTGGCAATGAATAATTAAAAAGATTTTGAATCATGGAAATACATCTTTATTAGCTCCTTGTCGCAATACGGTTCAGTTAAAGCTGAAAGCATTATTGATGATATGGAAATTGGGAGGCTCAACTCGCTGTCCAGTACCTCTGTGGCTTGGTTTTTTTGAGCGAAACTTTGATACAGGTTTTTTCACAACCCTGGGGTTACACCGATGAACCCGCTCAGGTAACAATGTATCCAGAATCTCTATGGTCAACCACTCGAAAAAAGGGGCAAATCTTGAGAGTTAAGACGTTGAAACTTAGGTACAGCACGACGGATAACTCGTAAAGTTCCTGTAAAACTAAGACGTAATGGAGTAACTCCAGCACTGGTTGCAGCTTGAAACATTAATACTCGTACTGTCCAATGTCCCAGCAACCAAGCATATACCTCTTGCACAACCTCTCGTGGTTTTTGGGAACGGACATGAGTTTTTCGCCCCAGAAGATGTATTTTCAACTCATCAATGGTGTTTTCTACTTCCCATCGCTGATGGTATTCCCTCGCCAACAACTCGGCAGGAAATTTCTCATCTAATAAACTAGTAATCAAGCGATATGTCAGTTGTTCAGTAGGATTGTCAGGATGCTCAATTGTATACTCAATGATACGTACAAGTATTGGCTGACTACCTTTTTTTCGTAGCTTTCCTGATGGATAAATCGATGACAAATAAGAGCCGTCTTCTAAGTTTTTTTCGGCAAGGAATTTGACATTGGCTGGTATTCTGCCTAAATAATCGCACCCCTTGGTTACTGTTGCTTGTACCATTGCGTAGGAATGTAATCCTCTATCCCACATCAACAACATTCCTGGTGTGACCGAACGTAATAATCTTAATGCTCGTACTCGCTCTCCAATGCGATACGGACACATCAGTGCATCAAATATTATATGTGTTCCTGCTTCTACTAATATTACTAGTCTAACTTTAGGGAACGCGGCTTTTGTCCCAGGACGACTACCAGGACGACCAAAAACTCTGGCATTTTCATCACTGTCTGGGACATCAAAACAAGTACCATCAATGACTACAATTCGTAGCTCATTTAAAAAGGCGAACATGGTTTCAGTTGTGGCCATTGGTCTTACCAACTGATGAAATAAATCGCTCATCACTCTTGCCCCTAATCGCTGCCGAGCTTGTGTAATAGCTGATTTACACGGCACACGCCAGTATTTACCAACTTTTACCCACGCCTCTGACATCCCATCTATTAGGTTTTTTAGCACATCCCGCATTGAGTCTTTAGACCAAAAACTCATTGCTATTACCAGACTTACCACTAATTGCGCTGGTAGCAATCGCTTGCGCTCCTCTTGAGTTTGGGTATTAGCGATCGCCTGTTCAATGACAAAAGCTGGAATCGCCGTCTCGATTGCTTTAAGTAGGTCAGCACTTTGTATATCAGGACACACCAACGAGAAATCCTTAAGATGCACCACACACAATTTTAAGCTTTGGGAACAATGCTTAATTTACATGATTTTCAGCCTTAACTGAACCGTATTGACCTATACCGAAAACACCTCCCAGCAGAAAAGTGTCCCTGCTATCCGAGTAGAACAGGTGCGCCAGGTAATTGAATTTCTCTCAACTAGTGCAGTCGAGGGCAAGCAAAAGGTTGTGATTATCCACGAAGCAGATATGCTCAACCCTACCGCCGCTAACAAACTTCTCAAGACGCTGGAAGAACCTAAAACTGGAACGTTTATTCTGATATCATCCTATCCTCAAAAGCTATTACCAACTATCAAGAGTAGGTGTCAAATCATACCTTTCCAAAGGTTAACTGATGAGGAGGTTATTTCTGTTCTTAAAAACCAACAGATTGAGGCAACAGAAAAAATACTAGCTATCAGTTCGGGCAGTCCTGGTCAAGCGATCGCCAATATTAAAATGTTAGCTTCCATCTCACAAGAAATCACAAGTCAACTGGAAGTACCTCCTGACGATATCCTCAGGGCACTCAGTTTGAGTAACTCCATCTCAAGCTGGAATCACCAGACGCAGTTATGGTTGCTTACCTACCTGCAATACAACTGGTGGCAGAAATTAAAAAGCACTAAGCTACTAGCTAAATTCACTCAAGCAAGACAGCAATTGCTGCATCACGTTACGCCCAGAAGCGTTTGGGATAGCCTACTTCTGCCATAACAAAACCCACTCATTATCAAAAAGCACTGCCAGTTAGAAGTATTTCTAGCTGGCAGTATTTGTTTACACATAAAAGATATGAACCAGCAACACAGTTTATTCGATGTCGAAGAAACCATCCGCAACAGTAAAAACCAAAAAACCAGCGAAATATTAAACCCTAGCACTAGAAAGATACTTCAGTTACTAACCAGCCAAGGGATTAACAAAGCTGTAACAGCCAGCCTACTCGATCTAGCAGGAGCAAGTCGTGAAATTGTTCAATAATCGCCGGGCCAATTGTCACTCACCAGAACGGCTGGCAACAGTCAATTCCCACTTGGGTAGGAAAAGCGATCGCAGTTGATAGATTAGATGCAGCTTTACAAGAGATAGACAAGGGAGAAGTAGGTAAACTCGCCTCTAGTAGCGAAGTTGTTGCACTGATGATGCCAATTGCTTTTGAAGTGCCGCTATCATCCCAATGGGCAGATGTTTATCTCTGGGCAAGTTATGATGCCCTCGTTAGGCACAGACCTTTCAAGAATTTCAACTACGAAAACCTGTGGGAGAAGATTGGTACAACTCCGGCTTCGTATGACAAAATTCGCTCTGATTATGAAACCCTGGCTGCTGATATCCGTTCTCGTGTAGTCAAACACGCGGCGAAGGAGGGATGGGGTAAGAAGTCTTCAAATAACAACAAATACCCTGTTACAGCAAATTCAACTGAAAGTAATACTAAGATGTCGCAATTGTCACTGTTTTAATAACTAATAAAGAGCGATATCGACAAAAGCATTGTATCGCCAAACCCAGAAATAAAACTTTAAGAGAAACCTGGGCGTAGATGACCAAAAAGATCCCTGGTGTTGGGGGTAAGGTGTGGGGTACACTGTAGTGTTAAGCAACATTCAACGGACGAGTGTGAAACATAGCTCTACTCTTCTTAATTCCCTACACCCAAAAACCAGTAATATCAAAGGTTAGCGCTTTTCAAGCGTGCCATTCAGTTTAGATCACCGTTTAATCGCAACAGATACCATTGATTTTGGGTAGGCTTTGGAATGCTGATTATTTTCCTTCAAGAAAGTCCAGCAGCACAGGATTAACTTGATCGGTATGACCGAAATCTTCGTAATAAATTATCGATGTTTCCAGAGTTTTGTTTACCGACACTAACGTAAGGCATTAGAGTCTCTTTTGTTGTAAATTGGTTTATTGTTTTAAGCTTTCGATTCAGATATTTCTTACATATTGGGACAGGTTGGCATATCATCTCCAACGAGTAGCCTGGCGAGGCTGGGCAATGCCTCACCGTAAGTTGGGTGAATGTGAACCGATTGTTCGAGTACCTGCCATGTTGCTTTAGCTTCTATAAGTGACAAAAAGACATGCACGAGTTCAGCCGTTTCGTACCCAACCAGCGTTGCTCCTAAAATTAAATTTGTGTCGGTGTCGATGACCATGCGGTAGAAGCCTAGATCGTGTCCCCACTCAATGCTACGAGCGATATGAGCCATCGGCAGAGTGACTTCGCGGGCAGTAATGCCCTGTTTGTGAGCCTGCTCTAGCGTCATCCCTACCCGACCCACTTGCGGCTCAGTGTAGACGGCATAGCCTAACACCCGATCATTTCGTGTCCGGTGTTCGCCACACAAAATAGCTTTCAAGCGACGATAGTCTTCCCAAGAAACATGGGTAAAAGCAGGCTGCTTGGCAGCGTCTCCGATCGCATAAATTCCAGGGCAAGTTGTTTGAAACTGATCGTCGATTTTAATAAAACCCTGTGCATCTAATTCAACGCCTGTCACCGCAGAATTTAATGCCCCAGTATTCGGTTTGCGGCCAGTCGCAATCAGCAATGCTTCTCCATCCAGTACTTCACCATTATTCAGCATTAAGCTAAACACACCGTTAGTATAAGCAACCTGCTGAACAGTCACGTTGAAATGCAGTCCAATTCCGTCTTGCTCAAAGGCATCACCAAGCACAGCACTAACATCAGATTCTTCGTGAGCCAGCAAGCGATCGCCCCGTACAATTAATTCGGTCTGACTCCCTAAACGCGCCATTCCTTGCCCTAACTCCAAGGCAACATAGCCTCCACCGACCACGAGCAACCGGGGGGGAATTTGCTGCAAATCAAAGAAATTTCGGTTAGTGAGATAAGGGGTTCCAGCTAAACCAGGAATCTCAGGAATGTTAGAGGATGTTCCTGTGTTGATCACAATGAGCGGAGCCTGCACCGTCACACCGCCTCCGCTTACAGTTCGCTCTCCGATGAAAGTTGCCTCAGCGTGGACAACTCTAACCCCTGCACTCTCTAATCGCCGCTTAGTACCCTGATTAAACTGGCTGCGAATGCCACGTACACGCTCCATCACCGCAGAAAAATCAACTTCAAGGAGCGCGTGTATGCCTAGCTTTGCAGCTTGTCGAGCGCGACCTGCGGCATGGGCAGCAGCTAAAAAGGCTTTAGAAGGAGTACAGCCATAGTTTACGCAACTGCCACCCAACGCATCACGCTCAAATAGAACGACTTTTCGACCTGCTTTGGCAAAGTCAGCCGCAAGTGGAACTCCGCCCTGACCGCTTCCAATCACAATTACATCTGCTGTTTCCATTGTTACTTAATTCTCCTTATCTACTATTTGTCGTGTAAATCAATTAGTCTTGAACTAACGTAGTGACCTGAACGCTGCGCGGATCTACTCAGAGAAGAGCTGAGGCTGTTCCCACCCTGCGAAGTGTCCGCCCTTGTCAGCCTCATGGAAATAGATTAGATGACGATAGGCACGCTGGGCCCAAGTTTGTGGAGTTCGATATACCTCCTCGGGAAATACCGTGATGGCCACCGGGAGCGAGATATCGGTGGTCTTTTGCGCGGCCGCGTTCAAGATGTTGGTGTTGTTCTCCCAGTACAGCCGAGCTGACGAGACCGCGCTGTTCGTCAGCCAGTACAGTGTGATGTTGTCCAGCACCTCATCTTTCGTCGGGGACTTTTCGCTGTACGTCCACTGCGCGAAGCCTGGATGCCCGAGCATCCACGCAGCGAGTCCGATCGGCGAGTCCGTCAGTCCATACCCGACTGTCTGCGGTCGCGTACCCATCACCGCAGCGTAAGCCCGTTTGTTCTTTAACGCGTCTAGTGAGTTGAATGCCGCGCGTTCCTTCTCGGAGAGTCCCGTCGGCGCAGGCCCGCCGCCGGCGAGTACCGTGGCCACCTCTGGCGGTATCGTCGCCGGCAAGTTGATGTGGATGCCGAGTAATCCTGTTGGTGCCTGGCGCGCCATCGCACTAGAGATGGGAGACCCCCAATCGCCGCCCTGGGCAACGTAGCGGGTGTAGTCAAGGCGCTTCATCAGCTCCGCCCAGGCTCGCGCGATGCGGTCGGAGTCCCAACCGGTGTCCGTCGGCTTGCCGGAGAAGCCGTAGCCAGGAATCGACGGGATAACTAGGTCGAAGGCATCCTCTGGGCGACCCCCGTAGGCCGTCGGGTCGGTCAGTGGGCTGATAATCTTTAGCTGTTCAAATACCGAGCCAGGCCATCCGTGCGTGACGAGCAACGGCAAAGCGTTAGGATTTTTGGAGCGGACGTGGATAAAGTGAATGTCCAATCCGTCGATGTTCGTTACAAACTGCGGTAAAGCATTCAGCTTCGCCTCGGCTTTGCGCCAGTCGTACTTCGTTCCCCAGTAACGGACAAGTTCCTCCATTGTCGCCAGTTGCACGCCCTGCGACTGGTCAGCAACAGTCTCCTTGTCAGGCCACCGGGTCGCTGCAATGCGTTTGCGGAGATCGACGATCACCTCTTGCGGGAAGTGGACGCGGAAGGGACGGATGGCTTTGTCTTCGGTCGAGATCGCCTTGCCCGTAACCTGGGTTTGTGCGCCGGTCTGGCCGAATTGCTGTGCAAGCAAGCGAGCGGGCAGTGCCAGAAACACCGTTGCCGCCAAGAGCGCGGCGAGGAGTCGTGACAGGACGAAGGTACCCGCGGTGTGGGCTTTGGTTTTGTAATGTACTTTTTTCAGTTTGGTCATGGTGTTTTCTCTTTGCTGCAAATTGTCGGTTTCACAACTTAGGCTAAACCCAGTCAGTAACCGTCAACTTCGACGACAGCTTTGGCAAACTCTCGCGGTGCTTCCTGAGGTAGGTTGTGTCCGATGCCGCCGTTGATGACCCGGTGTGCGTATTTGCCTGAGAATTTCCTTGCGTAGGTACTGGCATCTGGATGCGGCGCACCGTTGGCATCACCTTCAAGAGTGATGGTGGGTACGGCGATTTCAGGGGCTGCGGCGAGCCGCTTCTCAATCTCGTCATACTTCGACTCACCTTTGGCGAGTCCCAGCCGCCAGCGATAGTTATGGATGACAATTTGGACGTGATCTGGATTTTTAAAGGATGCGGCACTACGCTCAAACGTCGCATCATTGAAGTGCCATTGCGGCGAAGCAAGCTGCCAGATGAGCTTGTTAAAGTCATGCCGATATTTTTCGTAGCCCGCGCGCCCGCGCTCCGTCGCAAAATAAAATTGATACCACCATTCGAGTTCGGCCTGCGGCGGTAGTGGTGTCTTGTTGGCTTCAGGGCTGCCGATCAGATAGCCGCTCACCGAGACAAGTGCCTTGCACCGTTCAGGCCAGAGTGCCGCGATAATGTTGGCTGTTCGCGCTCCCCAATCAAACCCGCCGATGATCGCCTTCTCGATCCTGAGCGCATCCATTAACGCGATGATATCGACTGCGATCGCTGACTGCTGCCCATTCCGGAATGTCTCGCTTGAAAGAAAGCGCGTTGTGCCATAGCCGCGCAGATACGGAATGATCGCGCGATACCCCGCCGATGCCAACAAAGGGGCAACATTAACATAGCTGTAAATGTCGTAGGGCCAGCCGTGTAGGAGGATTACTGGACGGCCATTCGCAGAACCCGCTTCAGCGTATCCAACATTCAGCACACCAGCATCGATCTGCTTGAGTGAGCCAAATGATGTGTTTGTCCCCGACTTCATCCTGGACAGAACGGCTGGTTTTGTTTGGCTTGATTGGGCGATCGCAGAACCAAATTGGCCTAGCTGTGTAGCAGCAACGGTCATGGCCGCAGTGCCAATGAAGCGGCGGCGGGCATGGTTGATTTCTTCGGACATATTCTCTGCCTCTTTTGAGAAGACACTGATGGCTTCCAGTGTGAGATTAACTGGTATGCCTCCTTGAGTGTGATAGCTTTGCGCCTAGTCCTGTTCACCGATCGTTTGGGCGTAGGTTTTGCCGTATGGGTAGAAGAGGCCTTTGTGGCCTTCCTGCCACGCCGCTTTCAATTCGGGCGTTGTGATGTCCCAGTCCGGTCGGCATTTCCTGAGAATGGCGCGCAGATCCTGGCGGAGTTCTTCGAGAGTGGGTCGCCCGAAAAACCAGTAGCCCATGTAGATTTTATAAATGACCAGACCCGTTTCGAGGACGATCGTGTAGGGGATCATGGGATTGTGGAGCGGGTCTGTGTATTCGGCAATGTCGAGGTCTTTTTGGATTTTGCGTCCCGCGTCGGAGAGGAAGGGCCAGTGGGCACCGACACCACTGCGATATTCATTCGTCTCGGTGATGTTGTCGGTGCTAATTGTGACCAGTCGGCAATATGCAACCTCAAGCTCACGATGGAGTTGAACCAGCCCCTCAGCCTGTCGGCGATCCTTGGGGCAGTACCCTCCACGGCTGAGGACGAGAATCATCGGATGTTGACCTTGCAGATCGGAGAGCTTCCGGCGTTTCGCGGTGTGGTCGGGCAGTTCGTAGTCGGGGAAGACCGCCCCTGGAACAATGTCAGATCGCATTTGAAAACTCCTTTCTTGTTGAAATTGACAACCCCAGCATGAGGAACCGACAAAGCCTCAAAGCGTGGCTTTACTGCGTGTGAATTCATCAGCGTGCAATTTTACAAAGTCGTACAAGCTCATTGGTGTCTTGCCGGTGAGCTTGTACAGGTCATCCGTCATGCGGTCATACCGCCCCTGCGCGTGAAGTTCAGCCATCACCGCGACGTGGTTGACGAGGTGCGTCGGCACCCCAAACTTACGAAGCGTATCAACCCACTCGGAGAGCGGCACATTACGATAGCGGATCTTTCGACCGAGTGCCTCGGAAAAGACGCGGGCGTAGTGTTCCAAATCGGCTGACTCAAATCCGGTGAGATTGTAAACATGACCAATGTGCGAGGTAGGGTCGTCGAGGAGCGCGGAAACAGCGTGCGCCACATCCACAGCCGAAATAGGCGAGGTCTTGCCGTTACCTAGCGGCAGTGCCAGTTCATCGCTGTCCCGGATGCCAGCAGCAGCCAGACGCAGGAAGAAGCCCTCAAGGAAGACTGTTGGCCGCACTGTGACGACAGGCAGACCCGACCACGCTAATGCCTGTTCTGCAAGCCAGTGCAGCTTGTGCTGTGGACTCGGGGTAGTTTCGGTGATGCTCATCTGCGTCACTGTCATCTGCGACATATTCACGAAGGCTTCAACCCCGTGGTGGCGCGCCACCGCAGCAGTGTTAACTGTGGCTTCGAGATAAGCCGCCGAGACCGACATTCCAAAATAGATGCGCGCAACCCCTGCGATCGCGCGGTGCATTGAGGCAAGGTCGGTCAGATCGCCCTGCACAACCTCGGCTCCAAGCTGGCGTAGGCTCTCAGCGCGTTCATCCTCTCGCCTAACTAAGGCGCGCACCTTATGCCCCTTGGTGAGCAGCATTGCGGTGAGGTTGCGGCCGATCGCACCGAGATCACCTGCCGCTCCGGTCACGAGAATTGGGCTGTCATGTGAAGATTTTATCGTCATATCATTTACCTTCTTGTCGCTCGTTGCGAAGACGTATCTGTTTGCGTTATCAACCGAACGTGAACGCGAAAGCTTCCACCCCGGAATCTAGAAACTCGATCTCGAACTGTCGATCGCTGATGGGCTTCGGCTGTCGGATCAGTTGGTATAACCGCTGTTCGGTAGCTGTGCCTTCGCCTTGCCCATCAACGTCAAGCCCACGAACCGCAACTGCTGGCTGCCCGTCTACAAGTACGCGAAACCGCACGGACGTTCCTGGCTCGACCGGCCCCATGACGAGATGAAGGTCGCGGGCGTGGAAGCGGTACGCGATCCGCCCGCCGGACTTGTTCAGTACAATGGCTTGTCTTCCGATTGTCCAATCGCCCGAAAGCACCCATTGATTAAGTTTCAATTGCGTGGGGGTGGTATATAAATGAGGCTTGTTTAACACCGCGCCCCCAGGAGACGCAAAATTCTCCGTTCTTTCGTAGCCAAGGTAGTTTTCAGGCGATCTCAGGCTGTTCCAATCGGCAGCAGCCTCAAAACCGCGAGCATCGACTTCGACTATTTCCTGACCGACACGGCCAGTTCCAGACTCAGACAGTAGTTGTTGAATTACCTTTTCCGATTGCTCATACTCGCCCTCGCCGAATTGGTGATGACGAATGCGTCCTTGCGTGTCTACAAAATAAAGGGCCGGCCAATAACGGTTTCCGAAAGCACGCCACACCGCATAATCGTTATCTACGGCGATCGGATAGTCAATTTTCATTTCTGTTGAGGCTCGGCGGACATTATCGATATTCTTCTCGAATTCAAACTCCGGCGTATGTATACCAATTACTACTAGGCCCTGATCCTTATACTTCTCGGCCCACGCGCGAACATAAGGAAGTTGGCGCAGCCAATTGATGCAGGTATAAGTCCAGAAGTTGATCAGCACGACTTTTCCACGCAGTCCGTCAACCGTTAATGGCTTTGAATTAAGCCACGCGATCGCGCCGACAAGAGAAGGCAGTTCGCCTTCAATCGGTAACTTAGTCATTGCTGATGTAGCATGTTGTGTAGTGCAGCCGATTATGCCAAGCTGAGTGGCAGCAATAGTTGTAAGCATGGTTGTTAGGAAGTAGCGGCGATTATGATTGATTTTTTTGGACATATGCTGACCTTCCTGTAGTTGCGTTCCGATAGGTACGGTGGCATTAGAGAACTTCGACGGTTCTCTCCTCATCAACGACCGCGCGCGAGACATCAGACTTGGGGTGTGCGATGCGCTCATGGGCAGGCGATGTGGGCGTCCGATCGATCAGCAAACTGAGCAGTTCAGGGCGGCTGTAATGACCCCGTGCGTCCATGAGCCGCTTGCGGGCATCGATCTGGGCAAAGTCAAGCTCGGCAATCACTTCGCCTTCGCCCGCTTTGAGCGGCTCACCGATGATCCGGCCGTCGGGACTCACGATGGCCGTGAAGCAGCCACCCGAAATCGGCTCGATCGCACAACCCGTATCCTGCATAATCTGAGCTTGCTGATCGGCATCCAGCCACGCGGTCGCACAGACGACAAAGCAAGCGGATTCAAGGGCGTGCTGGCGGACGTTAATTTCCGCTTGCTCTGCGAACATCTGGCCGGCGAATGATCCCGGATACATCGCCGAGTGGATTTGCTCACCATCGGCGATCAGGGCGTAACGCGCCAAAGGATTGTTATGCTCCCAGCAGGCAAGTTGTCCGATGCGCCCAACGGCACTATTGATGGCACGCAGACCCGACCCGTCACCCTGGCCCCAGAGTATCCGCTCGTTATAAGTCGGCGTAAGCTTGCGGCGGCGCTGGATCAGCGTACCGTCTGCGTCGAAGAGAAGTTGCGTATTGTAGATCGAGCCGCCGTCGCGCTCATTAACGCCGAGCGAAACGACCATGTTTGCTTTCTTCGCGGCTTCAGCGATCGCCTGGGTTTCAGCAGACGGCACCGTAACCGACTCTTCAAGCAACCGCAGATGTTCCTTTGCCAACGCGAACGGGGCTAGCACATAGGAGAAGTAGGGGTAATAGGGAATGATGGTTTCGGGGAAAGTGGCGAACTGGACGCTTTGTTGACCCAGCTCACGAATCTTCTTCACGACCTTTTCCACGGTACCTTGCCGACTGTACAGCACGGGGCTGATCTGCACGGCAGCAGCTTTAACGATCGTACTCACGGTGTCTTCCTCTCTCATGCTGAGACTAGTTTCATCGGTACCAATACCTCTGGCGGGCGACTCGATCTACGCTGGCAGCAACGGTCTCTCCCACCAGTGCTTGGGGTTCAATTGCCTGTTGCGCCGAAGCTCGAAGCAGTCTTGGATGCTCTTCTGCTCCGTCGGGCCATAGAAGCTCCATTAGTGCGCGTGCGCGCGCTTGTAGTTAGGTACAGTGAACGTCAGCGTCACCACCTGTCCGGGGAAGACTTTGTGATTAGGGTCAACCAACTCGATCTTCACCTTGTGTTGACCGGGCGGCAGTCCGGCTATGTCGATTGTGTTGGTGTCACTCGCATCCGCCCACCACCAGGGCAGGTCATCGACGGTTATGTGCAGATGCCCGACCCGTGGAGATATCTGGATGGCACCGGCCCCAAACACGGGTACGATGCGCAAGTTCTCTACTCGGTACTGGGCCCAGAAGATCCCCTGGGCCAACCCCTCAGGGATCGGGGGATCTACGATCAGCTTAGGTGCGGGTTCGTTCTTGATCGGGAGATACGGTGAAGCACCGCGAATGTCCCTCGCACTCCGGGTAAAGGGGCGGGTTGCGTTTGGGTCAGTGGACTGTACGGTTCCGGGTTGAGTTGTGGCAGTTTCCTTTGGTTGTGTTTGGCTCGATTGGGCGATCGCAGAACCGAATCGACCTAGCTGTGTAGCAGCAATGCTCATGGCTGCAATGCCCAAAAAACGGCGGCGTAGTGGATTGATTTTTTCAGACATTGATCTTGCTCCAATTGGGTTTAACTGAGGTTACGGATTGTCTGTCCACATGACTCAGTTGTAATGGTGGGGCGAGTTGTGGGTTTGAGTTCCGTCGCTCGCCCCATCGCTCAATGCAGCGAGGAAAAGGCGATCAATTATTTGGAAAGAACTTGCAAGACCTCATCCATGTAACGGTCAGCAGCGGCGGCGGCCTCTTCTGGGCTACTGCCATTTTGACGCGCACTCAGGTAGGGCGCGTACCAGTCCCACCAGTTATGCTCGCCGTGAGTCTTCTCGTAATGGTCGTGGCGCTCTGCCGTCTCGTGGAGAAGGGTTGCAACCTTTGCAATGTCTGCTTGTGGAGAATCCCACAGGCGACCAGGAAACCGCGTTGTGATTTCCTGGAGCAGCCAAATGTTTCCGTCCGGATCCTCAAACGAGGCAAATGAGAAGTAGGAACGACCTTCCGGGTCGCGTCCGCTGACGCGCGGGTTCTCCACGGCGTTGTTGAAGGGCCCACCAGCGTAGTGGAATATCTCGCTGACGTTGACACCACGAGCGAGCAAGTCTTCGCGGGCAGCGTCGAGGTCGTCAACGGCAAGGACTAGGTTTTGCACCGAGCCAGAATTGGCTGGAGTGACTCCCTTGCCGAAGATGATCGAGGCATCCGAGTTGGGTGGTGTCACATGCACGTTGCGGTAGCCGCCCTCCGCGATGTCAATATCGAGTCGCCAGCCGAGATTCTGGTAGAATGCTTTCGTGCGCTCAACGTCGGAAACGGTGAACACCACAACTTCGAGCTTCATGTTTGGACGGTTTACGTGATTGCTACTCATATTTTTTCTCCTTTGAATTGTGAGCTTGCTGCTCACCTCGATTAATTTCATTCTTCTGCAATTGCCCCATTCACACCACTCAAGTTCTCCCAGTTAACACGCGACTTAGATGTGTCTGCCAATCAAAAGAGCAGTGATTTTATAGCGCGCCTGAGACTGTTTTTACACTGGTTTGCAGTTGGTGTTCGAGATGTAAAATTTCTGCTGCCCGCTCCCCGATGATCACGCAGGGAGCCATCGTGTTAGCGGTCGTTATTCGCGGCATAATCGAGCCATCAGCAATCCGGAGATTGTCGATACCATACACTCTCAGGTTGCTATCCACCACCGACATAGAATCTCGGCCCATCTTCGCGGTGCAGGTTTCGTGCCAGAAACTTGTCGCCGCATCTCGAATAAAGCGTTCGAGTTCGGCCCCTTTCAAATTACCTGGCATCACTTCGCGCTTGGCGAACGGACGAAGTGGAGCGGAGTTACCTATTTCGCGGCAGAGTTCTACGCAGGCGATCGCGGTTTTGAGATCGTCCGGATCAGACAGCGTGTTTGCATCAATCAGAATTGGGTCGGATGGATCGGCTCCCGTCAGGCGCAGACGGCCTCGGCTTTTGGGGTGCGAGAGTGCCCCAAATAACGTCCAGCCTGCACCAGGCAGCCCAAACCGGATGGCATTCTCAGCAGTGGTTTTTGGCACCTCGGCCTGACAGATAAATAAATCTGGACTGTTCAACCCAGACTGGCTGGTGGCGAAAAAGATGGCCTCGGAGAAGTTGTTTCTGGGTTCGAGAGCGGTTTCATATTCCCAGACACAATCAAAGGCAACGTGGTCTTGAAAATTTTGCCCCACACCAGGAAGGTGCTGCACGACCGGAATTCCCAAGCGCTGCAACTCAGCCTCATCACCGATACCGGACTGCATCAGCACTTTCGGCGTATGGATTGCACCAAGCGACAGCACGACTTCGACTGCCGCACCGATGCGGTAGATCGCGTCACGATAAGCAATCTCCACGCCAGTGACTCGCTTGCCCTGGAACGTTAGCCGTGTAACCAGTGCCTGACTGAGAACCGTCAGGTTTGGCCGATCCATATAAGGGTAGACGTAGGAGCGGAATATCGATTGGCGCTTGCCATTGCGGACTCGCACATCGCTGATAGCAGCACCCTTTGCCGCTTCCATCATGCGTCCATTCGGATTTTCAAAAGTAGGAATACCCACCACCCGCGCTGCTTCGACCGTTGCAGGTGCGATCGGGTTTGGATTTGGCGCGGGTTGGACAAATACAGGCCCTCCCGTTCCGCGATACATTGGGTCTGGCACACCATGCCAATCTTCCAGGCGGCGATAAATCTGCAAGATGGATTCATAACTCCAGGCAGGATCGTTGGCAACGGATGCGAAAAAATCCCAATCCTGCTGGTGTCCACGGGCCCAAACCATGATGTTGATGCTCGATCCGCCGCCCAGTACCTTGCCCATAGAGAACGGAATCGAACGACCGTTCACATGTGGATTCGGCTGACCCTGGAAGCTCCAGTCCCGCTCGCTTCCCAGGTTCATCGGCCATTGATTCGCTTCTATGACACTTGGCACATCATCACTGCCTCCAGCTTCAATCAGCAGAACGCTGACATCCGGATTTTCTGCCAGTCTGCGAGCAACCACCGAGCCAGAAGATCCAGATCCGCAAACAATAAAATCGTACTGGTGCCTTAGCTGGGAGGTGAGCTGGCTCTGGTTACTGCGGACACGCTCGACGAAAATGTCGTGGCTATCATTGCCACGTTGATAGTTGTCATGTTCATCCTCAAAGGACTCGTTCTCAAAATTGGTCTTCATTGTGTCTACCTCGCTTTCAAAATTGAATTAACTCAGGTTGCTTCTTGTCCGTTTCCCCCGCTTTAGGGGAACTTGAAGTTATACCTGCACCGTAGAATCATGTGGAGGGTAATCTTCTTTTGGTTGATGGGTTTGCTGTTCAGATTGGTTACTTTTCTTCTGCGATCGCCCCATCCACACCACTCAAGTTCGTTGAGTTAAACCGCAACTTAGATGTCTGTCTTTCTGGACTTTCAGCATTCAAGTGAATTTAACTTCCGTGTACCAAGAGGTAGGATGAATTGAACTGTTACCTCTCATCCATCTAATTCCAATTCCTTCCTGGAATTAGTTAGCTAGCCGCTAGTAATTCCTAGTAATTCACTGATGCCTCTTAAAGTTACTGAATTAAGCGAAGATTAATCGCTTGTAAGAAAAACTCCGATTGGGAAGAGCTCGTTTGCTGCCTATAAGAAGCTGAATCACCTTCTACAAACGTCGCGTGAAGCCAATCAAAAAAAAAGGAAAAGTTGACTTAACCCTAACGTAGAAGAATTTGTTTATGATCGTGCTTGAGCCAAGATAGGCTTCCCTATGGATACAGCCTGTTCGATAATATCAGCGGCTCGATTAACCCCACCAGCTTGGCGAATGGCTTTTTGTAGCCTAATTGCATTCTGTTTGTAAGACTCTTGGGTCAGCACCCGTTGTATGGCACTTCGCAGACTAGGAACACTCAAACGCGATAGGGGAACGAATTCTCCTGCTCCTGTCCAAGAGATACGTGCTGCAATTCCAAGTTGGTCATTGGCAATGGGAATCGCTACCATCGGCACCCCATTAGTTAGGCATTCTAGAGCGGTATTCATGCCTGCATGAGTGATGGTAAGCGTTGCTTTTTCGAGCAGATCTAGTTGAGGTGCATAGCCGACAACCAAGGGATTTCCCGGCAGCCCTTGCAAGGATTCTGGGCTACTGGAACCTCCCAGAGAAATCACCAACTGAGCATCTAACCCAACACATGCCTCTGCGATAGACTGGAAAACTTTTTGCTGACGATTTTGCAGGGTTCCCATAGAAGCGTAAATTAGCGGTTGCCCAGTCAACTTTTCATAGGGAAATTCGACAGGTCCCCGCCCGCTTGAGTCATGGTACGGCCCTGTGAAATGGAAGTAATCGGGCAAGGTTTGGCGCGGGAATTCAAACTCAGCAGGCTGTTGACTGATAGTCGCCAGTGGGGAAAATCGCTCGTTACTGCTAGAGTGCAGAGGTAACTTCCACTGTCGGCGATACTGTTCATTCACTTCCTCGATCGGTTCTACGATGCGACTAAATACAAGGTTAGTCGCTCGATTGCGTAAACGCGCCCACCAGGCTGGGTTATAGCTCCAGGTTGTAAAAAAAGGTGGGATGGTGTCGTCTGGATTATCGATCAAAGCATTGCATACCTCAATCCACGGTATGTTCAGAAATTCTGCAAGAGTCCCTCTCACTGGTATGACTTGATCTACCAGTATTGCTTCTACACCAGCCTCCTTAATCACTGATGGGGCATCCCGAAGTAATGCAGCATTCAACTGTTGCTGAAAATGACGAAAGGCGTAACGTAATGCGGCAAGTCCGCTCAGTTCCCCCAGTTGTGCAATCAATCTTGGTATTGCCCCCAAAGGATACTCAGATTCGGCGATTGCCCGAAATTCCAATCCTGCTGCTAGTGTCATAGCTTGGGCATCGAGAACTCCGATAAAGGTGATGCGATGACCACGCCGTTGCAGTTCACGGCCTAATGCAAACATTGGGTTGAGGTGACCCGTTACCGCCGGACAGATAATAGCAAAATGAGTCATATAGCTTTAAACCAGTTGTCTTCATTTGCAAGCGGTTATTCAGAGATAGAGTTTGGTTTGAACTCTTAACTTTTTACTTGAGTTGTAAAGAAGCAGTTACGGCAATAAATTCTTTTATCATCTTTTCGATCAGCTCACCTGCCGGGAGAGCTTCGGTTAATGCTGCTCCCTGCCCTGCCCACATACTGACAAAATCTGGATTTGATTGTTGAGCAGAAGTCTGATACAAAACCCGTCCTATAGATATCTGAGCCGGGAAGGGTAGCACCTTATCCCTGTTATTTTCCATTTCACGGATAAATCTATTTCGGATTGCTCTTGCGGGTTTGCCGGAAAATACTTCAGTAATCGCCGTGTCTTCGTCCTTAGACTTGAGTACCGCCTGCCGATAAACTTCTGGGATATTGTTCTCAGGGCAAGCGAGAAAGGCGGTTCCCATCTGTACCCCGCTTGCCCCAAGTGCAAATGCAGCAACAATTCCACGAGCGTCCATGATTCCGCCCGCCGCAACGACCGGAACCGATACCGCATCAGCTATTTGCGGCACTAACGCTGCTGTTCCAATCAATCCGTGTTCATAAGGCACAGCAAAAGTACCACGATGACCTCCGGCTTCAAAGCCCTGGGCGATGATGACATCCACTCCTGCTTCGACGAGAGCTTTTGCTTCACCGACGGTCGTCGCGGTTGCTAATACAACTGAGCCTATAGCGTGTATCTCCCGAATTGCCTCAATTGGCGCAGGCCCAAAGTGGAAACTAAAAACAGGTACTTTCTCCTCAAGCAGGACAGTAAATTGCTCCTGGAATGGCCCTAGTATTGATATTGGTTCGGGAACAGGCCCTGCATCAAGTTCGTTATGCCATATTGTTAATAACTCGGACATTGCTGCTTGCTGCTCAGGCGTAAGTTGATACGCTTCAACTGCTGGTGCAAACAAATTAACTCCAAAGGGTTGGTCTGTCAGCTCTCGAATTTGCCTGATAACGGAGCGAAGTTTGGCTGGTGGGGTGGCCGCACCACCATACGAGCCAAGGCCTCCTGCATTAGAAACAGCCGCAACTAACTCAGGTGTGGAAGCACCAACCATCGGAGCCTGAATTATCGGATGCATGATCTTGAGCAAATCTATCAGTTCTGTTTTAGGCCACATAAATATCTCCCACGCTTGCTAATAGAAGCAAGATAGGCTATTACGCCTACAAATTGCACTATTGAAATTGTGAATAAAAGACTCAAACCTTCCCCTCTGCTCCCTGGTTGGTGAATCTCGACTTCGCTCGATTACCGCAACTTGTACTGAGGTCGTCGAAGTAGTCAATCAAGTTCCGTAACTCACCCCACCGCTCATTTCACCGAGGAAAAGGCGGTCGGTGCCAGCAACTCGTTGCGGATGTTCTGCACAAGTGGGCCGTCCTTCTCAGTTTCGGCCTTAGTCGCGATCCATTCAGGATCGGCGAGGAATGCACTCCAGTACTCCTCACGTTCAGCTAGGCTGTCCCAGGCCAGCAGGTAGGTGAGCTGGTTACTCTCGCTCTCGCCAATTAGCGTTGTCCAGAATCCAGCCTGGCGGATGCCATGCTTCTCCCAAATCCGCAGCGTGTGGTTCTCGAAACGCGCGAGCAGCGCGGGTAGTCGTCCGGGCATGGCGTGATAAATGCGTAATTCGTAAATCATGCCTGTGTTCCTTTGTCAGAAGGGTGTGCGATCACGCAATCTTGTGTGGGAGGGTCAGAGTCATTTCCTGGGCGCAAGGCGGGATCAATGCCCCGCACTCTGACCACCATCGACGTGAAGGATTTCGCCCGTCACAAAGTTGGCTGATTCGAGGTAAAGAACCGCATCGACGACATCGGATATCTCGCCCATATGGCCGATCGGGTGCAGGGCATCGAGTTGTGCATGGGTCTCAGGGGGATGCATTGGTGTCTTGATGGTACCCAGCGCAACGGCATTCACCCGGATACCGCGCTTGGCATACTCGATCGCCAGCGATTTAGTTGCAGCATTTAGTCCGCCCTTTGTCAGCGACGCGAGTACAGAGGGTACGCCAGCGATCGGGTTGTCAACCAGGCTCGTCGAAATCTGCACAACATGACCACTGCCCTGCTTCTCCATCTGGGCGATCGCGAGTTGCGTCATGTGAAAGAAGCCAGTCACGTTAGTACCCAAATATACCTCGTAGTCAGCCTCGGTGTACTCGGTGAACGGCTTGGCGATGAAGATACCAGCGTTGTTGATGAGGGTGTCGATGCGATCGAAGTGGGACATACCTTTGGAGACTACAAACTCAGCAGTTTTTCGATCCGCGATGTCACCTGGCACTGTGAGAATTGCATCATCATTCGATGGCTCAATTGAGCGCGAGGTTGCAATGACCCGGTAGTTGCGATCGCGGTACGCCTTAACAAGAGCTGCGCCGATGCCCTGCGATGCACCGGTAATAATAGCGACTTTCTGTTCAGTAGCCATGATAAAACTCCTTTGGAAATACTGTATGAATGTATGAATTTTACAAGTCAGGCAATGGTCTAAGCTGCGATGCGTTGGTCATGGTCGGTACTGGTAGCGACTGGCAACCATGCTTCGATTTCCTGTGCCATTTTCGCGGTGTTGTTCTGGTACATTGCGATTGTGTCCTTGCCAACAGGCAAATGCACTGGCGGATGTTCTGTATTGGCTAATTGAAGAATCACCTGGGCAAATTTTTTCGGATCGCCGGGCTGGTTCCCGTGTAGCGCATCGGCTCCACTCCGCATCGGCCCTACTGTTGCCTGGTAATCGGCGATGATGGTTTTAGCGGCGGTATATGATTCAGTGCTTAGAAAGTCGGTACTAAAAAGACCGGGAGCCACTACTGTGACGTGGATGCCGAGCGGTGCCAGTTCGACCGCTAACCCTTTCGACAGACCTTCGACTGCAAACTTAGTAGATCCATATAATCCCCAGCCTGGAATTGCATCGTAGCCAAACAAAGACGAGATATTGATCACCCGCCCGGACTTTTGCTGGCGCAGGTAGGGCAACACGGCACGAGTGACGTTGAGTAAACCAAATACGTTGGTGTCATACTGTTTGCGAACTTCGGCATCCGTGATTTCTTCGATCGCACCGACCATGCCAAACCCGGCATTATTGACTAAGACATCGAGCCGACCGAAACGGGCAATGCCTTGCGTGACAGCCGCTTGTACCTGATTTTCCTGGGTGACATCCATCTGCACAACGTACAGATCTGGGTGGTTGTCCAGGGTAGCGGTGAGTTGTGCAGGCTCTTGGCGAACCGTTGCTACTACTTGGTCGCCTGCTGCTAGGGCTGCTCTGGCAATTTCTAACCCAAAGCCTCTGGAGGCTCCGGTAATAAACCATACTTTCTGCGTTTTCATCTTGTTCTCCTTTAGATTGGTGAAGCTTGCTGCCCACCTCGATTAACTTCATTGTTCTGCGATCGCTTAATTTAGACCACTCAAGTTAGTTGAGTTAAAACGCGACTTAATTATTCGGGTTGGCGGAAATTACCAGGAACTGAGCCAGTCCTTGAAACGGGTCGAACCAATGCGCGAGTTGCCCTGATAATTTAAAGAACAGGGTTGTTGAGTTTTGAGCCATCCGCAGTGAGTTGTGAAAACACGAGAACTTACCCTCGATTGAATGCGTAGGTCTTTGCGAATATTTTGCTCCTAGCTCAATTTCCTGCCAGTTTGGTGTGTTGGTGGCGGCACAGGCGACAAGTACGATGCACCTCTAATTGAATAGAATAGTGAGATGTGCGAAGCTCGTAGGCAATCAAAACCATTCCCCCAAATAAAACGGCAACTCCACCAAGAAAGACTATCAGTGCCATTTGTGATAGCCAACTGATATTAGTGGCGACTGCTATGGCAATGACCAGCATATCTAGCATAAAGACTAGGATGGAAGTATAAGTAAGAACTAGGGCATCATGCACGAAATGATGGCGCCTCAAAAGATCCCTTAGCAGGGATTCAAGTTCTTGTACCCTCTGAGCTTTGTCCCGATTGTGAGCCAGATCGGACTCCTGCAAGTCGCTCAGTTCTTGGTTGACGGTACGTAGGCGATCGCCGAGGGAACCGTACCGGATAATCAAGCCATTTACCACGATGGCACAAGTCGTAATCGTGACGACAGGCGCAATGATCAGGTCAATTGTCTTTGTCACTTCCTCAATTGACGACATAATGCCACGCTCCCTTAGATAAGGCGTTAACCATATCTCTATTTGATTTCGGCGGGGTCAAATTCGGTGACTCTTCCCGGACGGGCAGCCAGAAAGACATCGTAGGAAGTACAATAGGCGATCGTGACATCATTGGCTTTGTTGTAAAGATGAACCACGGTATTCGCTCCTCCGGGTTGAAGACCAATTGGTTCCAGGTCGCCAAAAAAGAGACGACGAATGGTATCACCACTGCCCAATTCATCTCTTAATTTCCGTAATAGAGCTAGTTTTCCTTCCAGGGTTGGAGGAGTTGGATCGGCTGGATTCGCTACTTGAGTCATAATGTTTGTTCTCCAATATTGTTGAAATTACTGGTGAAACTTTTTCATACCCAGAGGCAGACAATTTGCGATGAAACCTTGCTGCTCAGGCAGGTGGCAGTTTGACTTTTAACTAAGAGCCACGGTGGTGTCAACCACCCATTCCAAAGGTCGGGGCTGAAAATTCAGTTCGCGTTTGGCTTTGGCATTCGATGCACCTCGCATCTGAATTTGGTAGTAAACAATGTCTGCACCACCCTCCATTTTCAAAGCATCCTCAACCGATACTCGTGGCGGTGGGGGAGCATTCAGCGAGCGCGCAAACGCAGGGAGCCAGTCGCGCACTGCTAAAGGCTGATCATCAACAATCAGATAAACCCCTGGATTACCCTGCTCTACTGCTGCAACGGTGGCGATCGCTGCGTCCTCAATATGTATCCACGACCAGATACCATCACCATTGCCCACAATGGGAAATTGTTGCTGCCGCACCTGTTGCGCTACATCACCATCCGGGTTGAACCAAGTGCCGGGGCCGTAGAAGAAACCATAGCGTAAAGCGATTCCTTCCAGATCAGGCGTTTGGAGTAACCGACGTTCAGTCTCAATGACGAGGCGAGCATCTGTGGCAACGGCGGGAGAAGCATCAACTGATAACGGTGTTTCCTCATCTGCCAATCCAGCACCAGGGATTCCCCAGAAAGCCATCGACTGTTTCAGGAAACGGCGCACCCCTGCTGCCTTTGCTGCCGCCAGCACATTGCCACCGCCTTCCGACCGAATCTGCATATTTAGAGCCTCTGTCGCATTCATGGATTCGCGAGTGTAAGTTTTGGGTAGAGCGGTGAGTTGTTCAATCACGACTTCCGGTTGAGCGTGGGCGATCGCTGCTTTAACTGCATCTGCGTCGAATACATCTGCGATCGCAGGTTCGATTCCCTGTGCCGCTAATGACTGTGCTCTTTCTGGAGAGCGGGTCATCGCTACTACGTTGTGTCCTCTAGCAAGTAATTGGTCGAGTAGCGGGCGACCGATCGCTCCTGTTGCTCCGGCAACAAAAATCTTCATTTGTGACTCCTCCAAAACTTGTTGGCTAGTACGGCACTACATTGCGTTGATAGAGGAGGAGGGGATAATACTAGCTCCTCTACTTCTCCACCCATTTCCCTGTCATAATCTCTGTCGTGAACTTCGTTTCTGTCCTTAAGCAATCGATGTCCTGTTACCGTCCGGGCTTCCGCACCCTGATCTCTTGAAGCACCCAACCGTTGCCGTCTGGATCGCTGAACGAGGCATAGGAGGCATAGTCGCGACGTTCCGGATCGGGGCCTGGTAGCCGTCCCTCGGTTCCGGCATGGGGGAAGATCCCGCCGATGTCGTGGAATATCTCACTCACCTCGACCCCCCGATCAACCAGTTCGGCGCGGGCTGCTTCAATGTCGTAAACGATGAGGTACAGACCTTGAACTGAACCCGGTGCGGCTGACGAAATTCCTTTACCGAAAATGATCGAGGCTTCCGATCCAGGAGGAGTCAATTGCACCACCCGGAAGTTTTCATCGGTGACAAAGTCGGCATCCAGCCGCCATCCCAACGTTTTATAGAAGTCCTTGGATCGATCGACATCGGCAACGGGTAATACCACAAGTTCGAGTTTCATGGTTTGACTGGTTACTTGATTGCTGGTCATTTTGTTCTCCTTTAGGTTGGTGGGTTTGATATTCAGATTGGTTACTTTTTATTCTTGGGCGATCGCCTTTGGCGGGTCGGGCGCTCCAGCCCAAACTTCGTTTGGGCTACCTCCAATCTTCGATTGGAGGGACTCACGAAGTGAGTCGAGCGCAATCCGACCATCGCTCAATTTAGACTACTCAAGTTCTCCCAGTTAAAACGTGATTTAATCGTTCGGCATTGGAAGAAAGCAGTAGGAAAACCTTTGTTGGGATAAACATCAAGAACGTTAGTTAATTGCCGCCACAATGGTTACTATCAATTGCTCAATAGTCCAACGCTCGCGATAACGAATCTCATTAACAAACAAAGCTGGTGCAGCTTTTACCCCACTTCGATATCCACCTTGAATGTCTGCAATGATGCGATCGACATAAACTCCTTTGGATAAGTCTTGCAAAAATCGAGGAATGTCAAGTCCCAGACGATTCGCATATTCCACAAGGTATCCGTTCTCTAACGCTTGTTGATGGATAAAGAGCATCTCATGCATCTGCCAAAATTGACCTTGCATTGCTGCTGCTTCCGCTGCTTCTGCTGCCCGTTGAGCATGAGGATGAATCTGTTTCTGGGGAAAATGACGAAAGATAAAACATACATCCTTCTTTGCGAAAGAAAGACTTAACTGCTGTTGAGCGGCTTTAATCAACCGATAGGCGTTTGCACTTTGAAAACATTCATAATCTCCATACATGATAAGTACAACATTGGCACTTAGCACACCTTGAATGTGATCTTGAATTAAAGGCGGGACAAACAAGGAATGATGCTCGCGATCGTCAGCCATCTTTCAGACCTGTCAAGCAAACTTAAACCCTGCAACTAAATTGCTGTTAGCGTTTGCATGAACTAAATATAGGTAATTGACTCCTACATGTCATCCCCTGAAAGTCCATAATTTTGCACAACATAAGGATGGACGAAGTAATCCATCAAAAGCAGTAGCTTGACTCCGACTAAAGTCGGAATCCAAGCCTCAACTAACGTGAAGCCTATAAACTAACAAGCCCACGTTTAACAGCAACAATGACGGCTTGGATGCGATCGCTAACTCCCAGCTTGCTTAAAATACGAGTCACGTGCGATTTCACAGTGCTTTCACCAATATTTAGAGCAGTTCCAATGTCTTGGTTACTCAATCCCTGCGCCATTAAACGGAGCACTTCTAACTCTCGTTCACTGAGTACAGGGTTGTTCATCCGTTCTACCAATTTTCTTCCCACGGTCGGAGAAACATACTGCTGACCATTATGAACGATGCGAATCGCATTCAAAAGTTCATTTGGTTTTGCATCTTTAAGCAGATAGCCCTGAGCGCCTGCTCGCAATCCTCGATAAATATCTTCATCGCCATCATAGGTTGTTAGCACAATAATTCGCGCTGACTTAAATTCGGCACAAATCGCAGTAATGGCTTCAACCCCTGCCATTTTCGGCATTCGTAAATCCATGAGAGTGACATCAGGCTGATGTTCACGATAACGGTCGATCGCCTGTTGTCCGTCCTCTGCTTGAGCAACCACTGTCATTTCTGGATCATAGTTAATGATGTTTGCCAATCCTTCTGTAACGAGGGAGTGATCGTCAACAATCAGAACCCGAATTTTAGTGGATTGACTCATGGTGATTCTCGCTCCCGATTGACAGTGACAATAATTTCTGTTCCTTGCCCAGGCTGGCTTTGAATTGTTAGATGTGCGCCAATCCGTTCTGCTCGCTCGCTCATTCCCAACAAACCAAAGCCAACAAGTGATGAAAGGCTCCCAACCCCAAAGCCTTGTCCATCATCTTTAATGCGCAGAAGACATTGAGCATCGTTATACACTAGCTCAACCAGAATTCTACTAGCATTGGCGTACTTGATGGCGTTTGTTAAAGCTTCCTGTCCAATCCGTAGTAAGTGATTTTCTACTTCAGTTGGAAGAGAGTAAATTATACCCTTGCTTTCGTAGATTAAAGTGGTCTTGGTAGTTGACCGCATTTGAGTTACAAGGCGATGTAGAGCATTCTGTAAAGTATTCTCTTCTAACAACTGGGGACGGAGCGCTACCACTGAGCGACGAGCTTCAGCAAGTCCAGTTCGAGCTAATTCATCAATCTTTTCCAGCCTTTCCAGATATATCTGTGCAGATCCCGAATCATCTACCAGCATTTGTGTTACAGAGCCTACATGAAGCAAAACGCCTGTAAAAGCCTGCGCTAACGTATCGTGAATTTCTCGTGCCATACGGTTGCGTTCTTCTAAAATAGAAGCTTCCTCAGCACGTTTGCGGTCACTAATGTCAAGAATTACTCCTAACATTTGCACAGGCTGTCCGGTTGTGTTGTAAATGCCTCGACCTCTGCCAACTAACCAACGAATACTGCCATCTGGATGAATCACTCGATATTCCGCTTCAAAATCGGTATGGGTTTCTAGGGCTGTTTCAACGGCTTGCTCAACCCAATCGATATCTTCTGGATGAACGCGATCTCGCCATGCCTGATAACTGCTCTCAACTTCACTGGGGACTAATCCCAGCAATCGCGCATGATTGTCGTTCCAATCCACTGTGTTCTCAATAATATTCCAGTTCCAACTGCCAATGTGGGTGAAGTCCATTGTCAACCTGCGTTGTTCTTCACTCTGTCGTAGGGCAGTCTCAATTCGCTGGCGCTCTTCAATCTCCTCAGAGAGCAGCACAGTTCGTTCAGCAACCTGTTGCTCTAAGGTGCGATTGTAATCAGCAAGTAGTTGCTCAGCTTTCTTGCGTTCGGTAATATCTTGAAAAGCAACGATTCCATAAACTACATTGCCCTGTTCATCAAAGACAGGAGTGCCCCATACCTCAATTGGAATGGTTGCATTGTTCTGCCGGATATCTATATCATCAATCTTGGTACGTTCGCCGCTTAACGCCCGGATGGCTGGCAGTCTCTCTGTTGGATAGATTTGATTCGTTCCGGTCACATAAAACTGATAAACCTCAGCGATTTGATTAAGTGCTACGGAAGGATCAATCGCTCTACCCATTAACTGAATTCCCCGTTGATTAGCGTAGTAGGGGCGACCAGTCGCATCCACTATTCCAATTCCTACCGGAACCGCTTCTAGAAATTGAGCCATCTGACTTTCGCTAGTGCGTAGCTTTGAATAGAGTTTGGCATTTTCGATCGCAATTGCTGCTTGAGTAGATAGTAGATTTAGAAGTTGGGAGCGCTCTGCTGTGAATGCCCCAGTTACTAATCGATTTTCCAGATACAGCACACCAACAAGTTTACTTTGATTCAACAGAGGCAAACAAAGAAGTGATTTCGTTTGGTTCTGCTGAATATATGGCTCATTGATGAAATTACCTTCACGAGTTGCATCATTTAAGATGATAGATTCATGAGTCCGAATCACATAATGAATGATGGATTCGGGTAAGCGATTTACCACTGTAATCGATTGCAGTACTTGTGTAGTACAAACATTTGCCCCATCAGCCAGTTCACAAGCAGCCTCAATCGCCCATTCTCCTGCGTTTTCCAAAATCAAGCACCCAGTTTGTGCGCCCGCATTTTCAATTAATATCTGCATCAAAGAATTGAGTAACTGATCCAGTTCAATTTCGCGAGAGATGGCTTGGAATGCTCTGATCACTGTTGCTAAGTCGAAAGCAATATGTGAGGTGTTAGAAGTAGTTCCAGCAGTGGTGTGAACTGGTGTGGGAGACACATTTAGTGACTGAGGAAAAAATTGTGGATAGCGAGTCTCTAAATCTTTGGCTTTTGCGGTTGCTCCCCACCGCTCATAGCAGTAATGGGCTTCCTTCATATAAAGTTGAGCAAACCTTTCTCGACCACGAGCCAAGTAATGTTTGGCAGCTAACTCATAGCCTAAGGCTTCTTCTTGAAGGTACTCGTTTTGTTTAGCACCTTGAATTGCTTGTTCGTAAAACTCCTCTGCTTCAAAAAACTGACCCAAAACTCGTGCTTTCTCTGCCTCAACTAACTGAAATTTATGCAAAAAATTCATGGGGGCGTGGTTTGCCCATTTCTGCATCTTCTCTTGGTTGGCGTTAACGCGATTCAACCAAGTTTCTTTTTCAGAGTTTGAAGCATCTGCAAACAAGCTCAAAAATATGAGGGAGTCATAGAAATGAAATGGAGGTACAGAGACTAATGCCGTGGCTGCGCTTAAATATTGTTCTGACAAAGTAGCCGTTTTTGCAGCTTGCTCATAATCCCCGAACAGATAACATAAAATCAGCTTATTTAAGTAAAAGTAGTGAAGGCTAGTTCCATCCTTGACAGCGATCGCCTGTGATAATGCCTGCTCTTCGTCATAGAGACAACCCACTAAGCGACTTGGATTTTCAGATTGACCTCGCAGGTTAAGGATCGTTTGCTGCAACATTGCCAGCCAAGTGGAAACAGTCTCTCGTCTAATTTGACTGGTGGCTTTACGATAAATCGCTGTTTGTTGTTCCAGTTCTGTCAGTTCTTGTCCTGCAAAAAAGGGGCAATAACATAGGCTAAATGCACAATAACCTGCAAATTCAAACTCTCCACTTTCTATTCCGCTTTGATAAGCATCCGCTAAAGCGGGGAACGTCTCTTTCAGGTGGGCTTTCCAGTGAATGATATGGAAATTCACCATCAGCAATGCTTTGCAGTTACCTCTCTTGTTATTTAATCTTTTCGCTAAATTTAAGGATAGTTTGCCAAATTGATAGCCTAGTTCAAGGTCTTGTACAACTCCACATAGCATCATGCCATAGGCAGCATAACCGAGAAGCGACCAGATAGCGTTTCCATGAGCGATCGATAAATTCACCATCTTGCAGACAATCAGCACCATCAGAGGGGGTGACACATTAAAAGCCGCTCCCACTGTGCTGACTAAAATGTAGATTGCTGCCAGTGGCACAGTTTCAGTCATCTCTGGCAGATCAATCAAATTTTCGATTTCTTGCCCAGCCAATCGTGAAGCTGTTTCCGCTAATCCTGCTTGAACGTCTAACTGACTTGGGGCTTCTACTAAACTAATTCCCAAGAGTTGCAGCACTTCCAAACCAGCTTTTAGTGCTTCTTTAGGGTTTCGCGCCAGCCATGCTTGAATTCTGCTATCGTAAGCTTTCACTTTATCAAGCACTGTCTTCGCACGGTTGAGCACTTCTTCTACAAGCCGCTCCATTTCATCAAAGTGACCACTGAGGTATGCTGCCTCTGTTGCCTCTGAATGCAACGCCAAAGTTAGGTCATACTCATGCTGCCAACTTTCCACATCAAGGAGTTTAAGACCTGTATTGAAATACTTGAAAGCTGCTTCATAAGCCGTTGCTGCTACTGCTTTCTGACCTGCTTGCAAATTCAGTTTGGCAATCTCATTCCGTTCAGGTTGCTCAGTGATTAACTCGCTTCCATAATTTAGATGGTCAACGATTTCAAACAACCGCTCTGCTCGCTGCTCTGGCGAAGTCTTTTGGAGTAAATTGCGACCGATTTGCAGATGTACCCCAAGTTTTTGCGATTCATCGATTAGAGCATAAGCAGCTTGCTGTACGCGATCGTGCAAAAACTTATATTCTTGAACTAATAGGTTTTCATCTAATTCAGATATAGGTTGAATTAATCCAGCTTGAATGGCTACTAGTAAATCTAGAGAAATTGCGTTAGGAGATTGTTCGCAAACGATCGCTAATGTATTTAAATTAAATTCAGCACCGATACAAGCTGCTAACTGGAGAATTTGCTGTGTGTTTTCTGGTAATTTATCTAACTGGATAAGTAGCAACTCCACCACATTATTAGTAATTTCCTGGGCTTGAATATCAGCAATGTTCCATTGCCAGCATAAGTGTTCAGTATCAAAGGTCAGCAGATTTTCGCTATGCAGCATTCTCAAAAATTCACCGACAAAGAAAGGATTGCCCGCGGTTTTACGCAGTACTAACCCAGCTAAGGAACGAACGGTGTCTGCATTCTGATGTAGCGTCTCGGCAATTAATTGACTCAGTGGCTCAAGCGTTAATGGTGTTAGGATTATTTCCTGAAGCACTGCCCCTTGTTTTCGCATTCTTTCTAGCGTTAACATCAACGGATGAGTTGGATTTACCTCATTATCTCGATAGGCTCCAATTAAAAATAGGAATTGGGTTTGTTCATCAAGCAACATCAGCTCGATTAACTTCAGCGTTGCTGAGTCTATCCATTGCAAATCATCTAAAAAAATCACAAGCGGGTGTGACTCTGAACAAAACACCCGCACAAACTTCTGAAAAATTAGATTGAAGCGATTTTGAGCTTCAGTTGCTCCAACTTCTGATACAGGCGGCTGCTTGCCGATAATTAATTCAACTTCCGGGATGATATCAATGATAATTTGTCCGTTGGTTCCCAAAGCCGTTAGCAAGCGCGATCGCCATTGTTGCAATTGCTCGGCTGGTTCACCGAGCAATTGTTGTACCAATTTTTGCAGGGCATGAGCGATCGCGCTGTAGGGAATATTGCGCCCAAATTGGTCAAACTTACCTGAGACAAAATAGCCGCGTTTTGCAGTGATGGGCTTGTAGAGTTCTTGTACTAACGCAGATTTGCCAACCCCAGCGTAGCCAGATACCAACATCATCTCGACTTGGAATTGAGAATTTTCTTGATTCTTCACTCTCAATTCTTCATTCCGCGTTTGTGCTACTCTGTCAAACGCCGCCAATAATGCTTCAATCTCTGCTTCGCGTCCATACAATTTTTGAGGAATTTGAAACCGATCCGAAACGTCTTGAATACCCAGTTGAATGCCATCGATTTTATCGGTTTGTACAAACTGGTGTAGACCGATTTCTAAATCTGCTTTGATCCCCCAGGCACTCTGATAACGATCCTCTGCGTTTTTCGCCATCAATTTCAAAACGATATCGGAAACGGCTTTAGGGATCGCTGCATTCAGTTCGTGAGGTGGAAGTGGCTGTTTAGCAATATGACAATGGACTAGCTCAAGGATGTCTGTTGTGGGAAACGGCAACCGTCCAGTGAGCAGTTCGTAGAACGTCACGCCAAGGGAGTATAAATCGGTGCGATAGTCGAGCATCCGGTTCATCCGCCCGGTTTGCTCTGGCGACAAATAGGCAAGCGTGCCTTCTAACACATGGGGACTTTTAAAAGTCGGATTCGTGCGGTTAAATTGGGTGGCAATCCCAAAGTCAATAATTTTGACAACGCCAGTATGCAGATTGAGGACGATGTTTCCAGGGTTGATATCTTTATGAATGACATTGGCTGCATGGATTCTGCCTAGAATGTCGCAAAGGGCGATCGCCAAATCAAGAAAAGTCGATAAAGGCATAGGACAGAAGATATCTGGGCGCTTGTGCATCCATTTTTCTAGGGACTCTCCCCCAAAATCTTCTAAGAGAATCACCAGAGTACGTTGATAATCCTGCTGGCTGTATGCCTTGACAACTCCTTCCAGATTCAGGGAACGGGTAATTTTATATTCCTGTCTGTAGCGGGTTAGTTCTTGAGGTGAGGGATAATCTTGCTTGAGTATTTTTACTACGATCGCTACTCCATCCTCTCTAATGCCCCGATAAACCAGAGAATTAGAACTTTCGTATATTTTGTCTTGGATGGCAATACCAGGTAGAGCAATCATAGAGCAACTCTTGAAAGGATAATCTGGCATAACTCAAACTATACAGCAATCCAGCTATCACATTTTTCATCTTCTGAAATTTTATCAAGATAGGGGAGAAGGGGGGAATTAAACAATTTATTAAGGGTAAAAAAAGTTTTAACAATTCAAAATTCACGCATTCGCTCATTAAAGACATTTTCAGTCGGGGATTTAAACCCCCACTGAAAATCTGCTACGTTTAGACGGAGGGGTCTTAAACCCTTGAATGTACGATAAAGTTCATCGCAACGCAAAAAGCACTCGCTGTGCAGAAAAGCAAAGATCATTTCATCAAGAGTAAGGTGTGATATTTGGCATTGTGCCTGTCAATGCCCAGTTGCCGACTTCCCGAATTTTGTAGTCCACAGGATCGTGAAGCGTTGCTGTACGGAGGTTTCGCCAGTAGCGATCAAAGTCATAACTCCGTGCTGTGGCGCTTGCACCCATCACATCAAACATTTGCGTTGTAATTGCTAAACCAATTTTGGTGACGAATGCTTTTGCTGTGTAAACAGCGATCGCCGTTTCTCCTCTTTGTTGGGCTGTTAAATTAATGCCCTTTTCGATGGCGGCTTGCAGTACTTGGGCTGCTCGATCTGTAAGTAAGGTTGCTGCTTCTAACTCCATCCAAAATTCACCATAGTGATGCAGGATGTAAGGGTCTAGAATCGCCTGTTCTACCCCTGATGTAATCCAAGGGCGAGTTCTAGTTGTAGTGTATTCTCGTGCAGTTGCAAACGCACCTTGAACAATGCCTAGATAAATGTTGACTTGGTTGAGTTGTTTGGAGACATTGAGTAAGGTGGCGATCGGGCTGTCACTTGGATAAATAGAAGTTAGAATTTCATCTGGTGTCACCAAAACTTGCTCAAACGTGACGCTACCTGAGTCAGTTTGGCGTTGTCCCATGTTGTCCCAATCTTCATTAAAGCGAATGCCGGGGCGATCGCTAGGAACAACTGCAATTACTGGCTGTTTAGAATCAGCACTTAAGGCACTGACAATCATCCTGTCTGATAAGCTTGCTCCAGTGGCAAATCGCTTGATGCCATCGAACTGCCAGCCATGCTTAGTCGGAGTTGCCACCAATCTTGGATCAAGCGCATTGGCTGCATTTGCCCAAAACCAGTTGTGCTGCACTGTATCTAAGTAGAGTTGTTCTACTTGTGTTGGATTGCTGGTTGAGAGCGAGCTGACAATCGTGGTGTGATTGCCAAACAGCTGACCGATAGAGCCATCAGCTTTGGCGAACTCGCGGATCAACCCAAAGATGTTGACCCAGGAAGTTTCTCCTAATCCCCCATAAATTGTAGGAATCACCAGATTGAGTAGACCGCTTTGACGTAACTGCTCAATCTCATGAATAGGACGACTGCCACCGGTGCGATCGCGTTCTGCGGCTGTTTTGGCAAGTTCCTGGGCAAGTTGATGACCAATAGCGAGAAAATTAAGCGGTTTTGTTGTTTCTAATAATTGCATCATATTTAGTTCTCCTGGGAAACTTTATTTTTCTCGCTGCCTCATTTGCTTGGTAGATTATCAGGCGATCCCAAAATTTCGTCGCCAATTTCAGCAGAAATACGTTGAGCTAACTCCATATCTGGTATTTCGTTTTCGTTCTGCGTTCCTACCTCTGCAATTAGTCGTGCAAAGGCACTAGGAGAAGCAACCATCAACCCACGAGCAGGTTTGTCGCTCAAAACACCGATCGCATGGGCTGTACCAGGAGGAATCAAGAAGGTTTCGCCAGCTTTCAGCACAGCCTTGTTTTCACCTGCCCAAACTGTGAACTCTCCTTCTAAGACATAGAGTTGTTCAGAATAACGTGTGTGGCGATGGAGAGGAGTTTGTGAGCCAGGTGGAAAATAACCTTCGATCAGATCGTATTTACCTTCGGTTGTAGTGTGGTCTGCAATGATATCCAGGCGAGAGCCAAACAGCCAGAAAGATTGGGTCATGAGATTGCTCCGATTAATGCGTGAGTTATTTTCAGCATTCAACTGAATTTAGCTTTGGTGTACCAAGGGGTGGGATGAATTGAACTGATACCTCTAATCCATTCGATGTCCAATTCATTCATAGAATCAGCACTCATCTTGTTCTTTTTTAGATTGATCAAGCTCAATGTCCGCCCCGATGAACTTCATTATTGAGCGATCGCCCAATACACACCACTCAAGTTCTCCCAGTTAAAACGCGATTTAATTGTTCTGTGATGGAAGAAGACCGCAGAAAATAAGCCAGGAGCAATTAAATCTGGTATACTCTAACCAAAACGGAATCATTTGCCTGCAATCTGTGTTGCTGAAACTTACCGTCAGTCCTTAATTAACAAAACGCCCGATATCTTAAGAAAAGATTCGCTAATTCCTTTGCACCATCGGCTGATCTAATGGATTCCAACTCATCAAAAACTAGACGAGGTCGCTCCACTTCTTCTCGAGTGCGAGGAGCCATCCTATCGCCTCAAGGGTGGCAAAAGTTTCAGACGGCAAAACAGCAGGCGGAATCCGATGAAACCTGGGGTAAGCGCTTCAGCCATGAGGATCTCAGCGATCGCACCGGACTGTCCCTAAATACCCTGGCTCGCATTTTCAAGCGCGAACTGGGGGTTGATCGCCAGTCATTGGAATATCTCTTTCGGGCGTTTGGGCTGGAATTAACGCAGGCAGACTTGACATCCCCCACTTCATCCCAAGAGACAGAGAGCCGATGGACAAATCCCCAACAGGACTGGGATACGGCAGTCGATGCCTCAGTGTTTTATGGGCGTGAGGCAGAACTGACACAACTTTGGCAGTGGATTGTATCTGAGCGCTGCCGCATAGTCGGACTATTGGGCATTGGCGGCATTGGCAAAAGTACAATCGCCGTCAAAGCTGCGCTGCAAATGCAAGCAGAATTTGAGATTGTTGTCTGGCGCTCCCTGGCTAATGCACCACCACTAGATGAACTCCTGTCGAGCCTGCTGAAGTTTCTCATGCCGCTTTTTGGGGAAGATCCTATTCTTCCTACCACGCTAGATCAACAGATATCTAAACTGATGCAATATCTGCGATCGCGTCGGTGTTTACTGCTGCTGGATAATGCTGAGACCATTTTGCAGCGTGAGCCAGTAGGACAATGGCAATCGGGCTACGAAGGTTACGGACAATTGCTCAGAGCCATTGGCGAAGCGTCCCACCAAAGCTGTTTGTTGCTCACTAGTCGAGAAAAGCCACGGGAAATGGTACTAATGGAAGGCGCACAGGCGCAAGTGCGATCGCTAACCTTAAGTGGACTAACCCCTGCTGATGGACGCGCTATCTTTCGGCAAAAAGGAGCGTTTACAGGTTCAGAAGCCGAATGGGAGACTTTAATCCACCACTACGGTGGCAATCCTCTGGCATTGAAACTGTTGGCAGCCGCAATTGGTGATTTATTTAACGGCAGCATTACAGAAGTATTACCGTATCTGAGTCAGGGATTGGCTGTTTTTGAAGACATCCGCGATTTGCTAGAGCGTCAGTTCGCTCGCCTATCCGAAGCAGAACAGAAAACACTGTTCTGGTTTGCAATTCATCGGGAGCCAGTCTCGATTGCAGATATTCGAGAGAACGTGGTTGATCCTGCTGCTCAACAAAGTGTACCTAATTTAATCAACTCACTACTAAGGCGATCTCTAATTGAAAAAAACGATGGGTTATTCTTCTTGCAACCTATGGTAATGGAATATATCACAGAACGATTCGTGCAACAAATTTGCATCGAATTTGAGACGCAGAAGCTTAACGTTTGGCAAACGCATCCCTTAGTGCAAGTACAAGCAAAAGATTACATTCGAGAGATTCAGACGCGCTTAATTGTGCAACCTGTGATAGAACAGTTGCTGTCTCGCTTTGGCAGCGTGGCGGCGATTGAGGCGCAAGCAAGGCACTTATTAACGCAACAGGGGAAGAAAGCAGGATACACCGCAGGCAACTTGATTAACCTGCTGGTGCAGCTTCAAGTGGACTTACGCGGCTGGGATTTTTCTGGTCTTGTGGTGCAGCAAGCCGACTTACGGCAGGTCGATTTAGCCGGAGTCAATTTTCAGAATGCCACTTTCGCCAAGTCCATCTTTTCAGAAACACTCAGTATTGCCATGTCGGTAGACCTGAACCCAGATAGACAGACCATTGCTGTGGGTGATTCCATTGGCAACATCTATCTGTGGAACATTAGCACAACCCAACTCCTAGCCACCTTTTCAGGACACAAAGGTTGGGTTTGGTCGGTTGCCTTTAGTCCCGATGGCAAAACGTTAGCCAGCAGCAGTAGTGATAGTTCGGTGCGCTTGTGGGATGTCCAGAGTGGAAGCTGCTTGCAGGTGCTGACAGAACATAAAGGTGGCGTTCGCTCAGTGAGTTTTAGTGCCGATGGTCAGCAGTTAGCAAGCGGCAGTGAAGATAAAACGGTGCGCCTATGGAATTTGCAAGGGCAGTGTCTCCATATTTTGAAAGGACACACCCAGAGTGTTTATTCTGTCCATTTCGCGCCGGATGGGCAAACCTTAGCCAGTAGCAGTAATGATACAACCGTTCGCATTTGGGATGTGAGCAATGGTCACTGTTTGAGTGTCTTACAAGAGCATACCAGTGGGGTTCAGTGTGTGCGCTACAGCCCGGATGGTCAACTGCTTGCTAGCGGCTGTCGGAATGGATCTATTCGACTGTGGAGCACTCATCTGTCACACGATCAACATCGAAAACCCCATGTCATAAATTCCAGTGTCAAGGTACTACAAGGACACACTGATTGGGTTTGGAACATTGCCTTTAGCCCAGATGGTCATTGGTTAGCCAGTGCCAGTCTTGACGGTACGCTACGCCTTTGGGATATTCAAGACGGGCAACCCATTCATGTCCTTGAGGGCCATACCCACGATGTTTTTGGCCTTGCCATTAGTGCTGATAGCCAATTGTTGGTCAGTACAGGAGAAGACCAAACGGTGCGGCTGTGGCATTTATATAGCGGACGAAACCTAAAAACGTTACGTGGATATACGGGTGGGATTCATTCCCTGAGCCTCAGTTCGGATGACCAGATACTCGCCAGTAGTGGTCAGAATGAAATGATTTACGTGTGGCATTTGCAACCACATGGCAATCCGTCATCGTATCACCCTTACAAAACGTTTCTCAGCCCGACCCGTCAAACGTCCTCATTCAGCAACGTCAGCTTTAGTCCCGACAATCAAACGCTCGCAATTAATCGACACGATGAGTTGATCGCTTTATGGAATATTCAAACTGGACACCTTGAACGATGGTCAGCGCACAATGCGGCCCTGTGGACAGTGTTGTTCAGCCCAACAAGACAAATTCTGGCAAGCAGTAGTTATGATTGCACCGTGCGACTTTGGGATATGCAAACACATCACTGTTTGCATGTGTTACGCGGACACCAGAACGGGATTCCCGCGATCGCGTTCGACAAGAGCGGTCAAATATTGGCGAGTGGTAGTTTTGATCGCACCATTCGCTTGTGGGATGTGCAAACTGGAGCATGTCTGAAGGTTTTGCAGGGACATATAGGTACAATTTTCGCACTAGGGTTTGATTCGGGTGGTCACAGGCTGGCAAGCGGCAGTCAGGATCACACGGTTCGATTGTGGGATGTGCAAACTGGAGCAGGACTGAAGGTTTTAGAGGGGCATACAGGAGCCGTCTGGACGGTTGCCATCAGTCCCAACGGTCGATTTTTAGCAAGTGGCGGTGACGATCAAACGATTCGACTGTGGGATCTGCAAACGGGGCATTGTCTCCATATCCTGGATGACCATAGCGGTTGGGTTCGGTCAGTTGTCTTTAGCTCTAACGGTCAAATCCTATTCAGTGGAAGCGATGATCGCACAATCAAGCTTTGGGACGTGCAAACAGGATGCTGTATCGAAACGTTAATGGTCAATCGCCTGTATGAAGGTATGAACATTCAAGGCGCAACTGGGTTGACAGTGGCTCAAAGAACGACTCTTAAAGCGTTAGGGGCAATTGAACATTGAAGCGACATACATCCAAATTCAGTGCCTTCGCTTGTGTTCAATGGTGTCTAGCAACTGTTGAAAGGCGTTGAGCGATCGCGCCATTTCCTTGTCCACGAGTTGGTCAATCTGTTCATCCGAAAGTGTTTCCGTTTCGCTTGTTATAATTTGTTCATCGCTTTCACCGTCAATCAGCCTTGTAGGCAGCAGAGAAACCTTACGATACCTTAAGAGCGTTGACGGTTCCAGCATCATCACGGTTTCAGGAGTTGCTATCTGAAAATATTGCCATGCAGATTCAAGCGGAATATCTGTGCAATCCCAAACCAACCGCAGTGGTTTTGCCCCTTGAGGGAGCGATCGCTGGCGTTGACTTTGATAGTGTTCATAGAGCAGCCTGGATTGCATCATACCAAAAGATGTTTCTGAGTGAGCAATTAGTGGATTAATCGCCGCATCCAACCGATAAATGGCAAAACTGGCAAAGCAAACGCCCTTACTTACGGACTTTTTTAGTTGAATCTGCTTCTCTAATCCTCTGAGATAATGGTCAAAAACTTGGTTGTATACGTTTAGAGAAAACACTAACGTAGCATTCACGTTCATGCCTTCCTTCAGTAGTTGTTCAATCACTGGCATCATTAATCGAGTCGCGGGGATTCTGAGTAACAAATTACTCCACCCCACAGTTCGCCAGATTCTTTGAGCGGCAGCGATCGCAGTTTCAGCTTCAAATAACGTGTCAGGTGGCAGATCGACTTGAACATAGCCATCTTGTCCTTGTGTATGAGCATGAACTGGTTTCAACCGATCAGCCGCTAATTGCAGGTCTCGCACAAGCAAATATTCATAATCTGATCGAGCGCTCCGGCTCATCCCTTGTTGTACCAGCGTGTTGAAGTCGCGATCGTAAGCATGTCCCTGGATGGCAAGGTTCAACGCTTCAAAGTTTGATCGTATACCCCTTAACCCATCATCTTCAATGGATTGTTGCAGCTGACCACTGCTCACCCAACTTCGCTCAAACCCATCAAGCCAAATGGATTGTCCAGAGTGACGGAGTGACTGCAACAGGTTCATAGCTGACAAATCTTATGCTCAAAGATTCAAACTTCAATAAACCAGTTTGGCAACTTTCTTCAAATGACACCACGCAAGATCCATGAGTTAAGCACCAACTTAAGTGCGATCGCCAAAATTCTAGGCAAACATCAAGGTACAGTACAAAGATGGTTAGCACACGAAGATGATTGTTCTGTGATGTCGTTATACATAGGTTAAACGACATCGGGGTAAAAACGCTTAGTATTGCACGTTATGTTACACCCACTGTTTTTATCAAGCCTTAGAGCGCTTGCTTATTGGTTTTTTATTCTTTCCTCCTGCCAAGTCCTATTTCTGTATCAAACTTAAAGTTAATCGGTATAATCAGTAGATTCAGCCAGAGTGCGCCATTGTGCCGTTTCTTGCTCGACGTAAGCGTTTTTCTCAGCAATGGCTCGCAGGGTATCTGTACCGAGAGGCAACCGTAGCGGTGGAGTATCAGCATTCGCAAGTTGAAGCAGGGTGAACGAAAAAAGGTGTGGGAGAGTAGTTAGCGAGCATCTTACGCTAACAT
>NZ_JCACKA010000098.1:0-39295 GCF_059505145.1 Mojavia sp. | reverse complement strand
CTCACAACTTCCCTCTAGATTTGGCTAGCGGTGAGCAAGCTCCTGTTGCAATCAGTGCTCCTGCTATCAACGGTTAATCTTTTGAAGCAAAATCAATAGCTTCTATGTCAATGATAAGCGCTCTTCCAATTGGAAGGGCGCTTTTTCGTGTTTATTTGGTAGTAGTTTTAAGAGGCGATCACAAAATATTTGTAACATTGGCGTTAATTATTACAGCCAAAACTGGCGATCGCCTTCCATCTGGCTAGGACGAATACCTTGCAAACGTAGATAAGCCATGCGATCAGATCCATATAATGGCATAGGTAAGCGAGGTTCTTTTAAAGCTCCATGATGCAATAACGTAAGTTTTAGAGTAGTTTCTAAAACACTTTCTATTAAGATTTGGTGTCCTTTCTCATGAATTGTTAAACGTATAGGACGAGCCAAACCAACTTTATCAGGAACTTTAGTTGTTACCAGAATTGCTTCACGAGATGATAAACGAAGTCCTAAGCCTTGTGAAGGTGCTATGGCAACTTTTTGTTTTAAGTTATACAGTCGAGGAATACCAGACTTTTTACATTCCACCAAAATAAACTTAGCTCCTATTGCCTTAGCTCTATCTACTAAATAATCAGCTTCATTCCCAACAAAGGAACCATCACGATAAATTAAGACTGTTTTGTTTGCTAATTCAGCAGCAGGTAATAATCGCTCCAATAGTTTAGGTGGTATTTCTTCACCATCAATTAAATCATCTTCTAGTTGATAACGAACAAACTCCCCTTGTTTGCCATAGAGACGTATACTAGCACAGGCATTTCTTGTCCCTGCTTGCTTTTTTTTGGAAATTCTAGAAACATCCAAGCCAATAAAATAATCAGCATCTTTTAAGTTTTCGGCTAGAACGAAAGGCAAATTACCTAACTTTGCTAGAATTCCAGGAATTACCTGATTCAAGATATACTGATAATTTCCAGGCTTATTCAAAGTATCTTCATAAATCATTTGGCTAGCAATTTGACGGCGGAGTAATAAAGAGTATATTTGATGGTAAAAACTTCCCTCATTTGTATCATCATCAAGACGATCGCTTTGAGGTAAAAAAGTTACAATAATGTCGTGTGGTATCTCAATTAATTCATTAACTTTCTTTTCAATATCTGCTCTTGCCTCAGTCTTAGTCAGGTTATCCAGTGACAAAGGTTGCTTAGTAATAACTTCACTTTTAAAGCCATATAGTTCCAGACGCTGCTTAAGTAATTTCAGGAACGGATCTACTTTTAAATCACAAAGTTTGAGTGCTGCAATATGAATCACTTTGGATTTATCTTTAAAATCAGGGTGACGGCGATAAACTCCACCTTTTTTAAGACCATTTAGAACATCACTTCTTTTGGTTATAAAGTTATTACCAAAAATTAGAGGAGTTTCCTCTATAGGAAATTCAGGTTTCCAGAATAAATTTGGATGTTGAATACTATTGATACTACGTTCTAGTTGAATTCCATAAGTACTTAAAGCGTCTGTTGCTATTTTTTTATAAGATGCCAAGAGGCTTGTTCTGTCTTGATGCGAGATTTTAGTAGCCTTAAGTAGCTTTCCGTATTCAACTTCAAATTGATCGGCTGTGGCAGATGTAATACTGGGACGTAAAGCTGCCATAGCATAGTGAAACTGTTTTGTATCTTTACCGAACTGTACAGCAACAACAGGTTGATCTTTTGGGGCATCTCGTAGTGCTTGTTTACTGGTTGAACCAGTAGCTTTTGCTAAGAGTTCATCTCTATGCTCTTCGATAGTTCCAATAATACCGACAATTGTTGCGTTACTACCTCGTTCAATTTCTTGAACTTTTAAACCAATTAAAAGCTGTTCTGAATTTTGTCGTTGAGGATGTTTTTCGTAGAAATCAGCCAAATTATCACGAAACACAATGCTACTGCACACTGTCAAACTAAGAGCAGGTTGAAACTCACCTTGTAATTCGATAATTTCTGACCAAAAATCTGGTTCTCTTTTGACCATAACTCCATTATCAGACAGAACAATTGGAGAATTAAATTTGGTTTTATTCAAAACCTGAATAGCTAACATAGAATAAATAAAAGGTGTAGGTTGAGGCTGACGTACTGATTGAAAACCGAATAAGCGTTCCTTAAAATCTTCTACTTCATTTTGAATGCTTTTCAGTGCATCTTGTAATTCTTCTTTGCTAGGTAAATCTTTATGAGATGCTGCCAAAATCCAAAAGTAAGGCTTGTACCATATAACAACAGTCTCAGGTAATTTTCGACTAAAATGATAGCTCAATCGGTTGCCATCTTTTTTGTCAATTTCAGGTGTTAGCCGAAAACACATTAACTTAAGCTGTAAAATTTTGATTGGAAAAACTTCACTAAAAGAGGTATAAGTTTGGGTAGGTGCAATAGCAACAGTCATGCGGAAACCTCCAATAAAGGGAATTTACAAATTGATGTGAATTGACAATTTCGACAGGGTATTCCAGGATTAGCAGGAAATATTTCAGCAAATGCAGATGGATTTTGCTTGTAACGACCCAATTCTTTTTGATGTTCTTGAGCTATTTGAGCTAATTTAGATTGAATTGCCTTGAGTTGAGCATCAGTGGTGGTAATTGGCTCAGACCATTTACTAGTTTCCAAGTTATAAAATGAAGCAACAGCTTTTTGTCCAGGGAACATATAAGTAGCTGCCAACAGGTAGACAAACGCTTGTCGCCTATCAAAATTAGATGTGCCTGTTTTGAAATCTAAAATGTGCAGTCTGTTGTCTGATTCAATAAAAATGCAGTCAAGAGCTACAAACAAGTTAAAAAAATAATTACCTTGCTGAATCAGGATTGGCTCTGGAATTCCTTCATCACCTCGACTAAGTTTGATGATATTTTTTTCACAGAGAATTGGTTCCTGATGGTAGTTGGTCAAAATTTTAATAACTCGCTGCTTAACTTCTATAGGCTCTTGGTCTAATTTCAGCTTCTCTGCTACTATCTCTACACCATCTAATTGGTGCAATAGTTGAATATTTTGGTGAAATTCGTAAATGCCCTTCTGTGCCTGCAAACCGATATGTTGAGGAATAGTGTCTTGCTCCAACAGTGCTTTAACTAATGATTCTTTTTTTCGCGCTCTGGAAAAACCTCGTTTCATATCACAATGCCAATATTCTTGCCCAACAGATGAAGCGAACTGTGACCAAATGTTAAAGCTCACATACGGCCGCCACACCATAATTTGTATCCTTTTTAGCTTTGTTGATTTTTTCTTCAACTACACCCTAACGTGTATTGATTTTTTAGTCAACACTCTGTTATCATGTTTAGTTAAGTAGGAAAAAAAGTGAATCAAAGTTTTGGTCAGCTTATTCGTGAAGCCCGCAAAGATAAGGGATTTAGTCAGCGTGAGCTAGCAAAACTAATAGGGCTAGATTTCACTTATCTGTCTAAATTAGAGAATGATCGCGCGGACTATCCTCCAAAAGAAGATGTCATTCGTTCTCTGGCACAGCATCTTGATTTAAATGAGGAAGAGTTAATTTTTTCGGCTGGCCGTATTCCCCAGCGTGACGAGGATTTTATCAAGCAAAACTACAAGGGAATGCCTGCTTTGTTCCGTCGAATGCAGGAGAATCCTGATTTTGCTAAAAGAGTCTTTCGAGAAGCTACACAACCAGAAAATGAGGAGAAGCAAGGTTGAGTATCATCAAGCGGTATCGCTATATTCCTGATAGCGAAATTGAGGCTAGGGCTAATAATATTCTCAAGCGTATGCAGGAAACACCCAAATATATTCCCAAGTGGCCTTTAGATGCAACTCGTGTGGCAGAGTTTCTGGGGTTGGATGTTGTTTGGGATAGGATACCGCCCGATGCTGAGGGACAAATAGCAGCGAGGATTTTGCCGTTGGAGCATTTAATTGAAATCAATGAAGATATTTTGGAACTTCCCAAAGGGTTTGAAGAATCAACGCTAGCTCATGAACTGGGACACTGGGAGCTACATATTGACCAGAGTACTGCTAGCCAGTTTGAACAACTGATAAAGCAGGGTGGTAAAGGTGAAATAGATATGCAACCTTTTTTGTGCCGTGCTGTTAGTGGCCAACTGCAAAAGATGGAATGGCAAGCTCAACGTTTCGCTAGTTATTTGCTTATGCCTCGTTATATTTTAGAACAGATGGCAGCAGAACATGATTTAACAAAATGGTCTCACCTTTATGCAATGCAAAAAGATTTGGGTGTAACAATAACTAATCTTAAAGTTCGTTTAATACAGCTGAATTGGATTATTCTTCCTCCAGGCGACAACACAATTTACTTGGGTAAAGCTGCACCTATTAAGAAAAAATAAAGATTGAAATAAAACGCAATTGCTCTCCATCATCTCATCACGCGATCGCACCCCACAAACTACTAAACTAGAAAGTAGCAACTTGGGGTAAGCTCATGAACATCGCTACAAACACTTTACCTCCTACCCTGAAATTGAAAATCGACTTGACTGACGAGCAGTTTTTTCATCTGTGTCAGAAAAACCGCGATTATCGATTTGAGCGTACAGCGTCAGGGGAACTATTAATTATGCCACCTACAGGTAGCGATACTGGCAGACGTAATGTTAAAATTACCACCCAACTGGATATTTGGAACTCTAAGAGTAATTTAGGTGAAGTTTTTGACTCTTCAACTGGCTTTACCCTACCCAATGGTGCAGAACGTTCTCCCGATGCTTCTTGGGTAAGAATTGAGCAATGGAATGCTTTAAGCTCAGAACAACAAGAAAAATTCGCCCCCATTTGTCCTGATTTTGTAGTCGAGTTGCGTTCTGCTAGTGATTCCCTCAAAGACTTGCAGGAGAAAATGCAGGAGTATATCGAAAATGGCGCTCAATTAGGCTGGTTAATTGATAGGAAAAACAAGCGGGTAGAAATTTATCGTCCAGGTAAAGATGTAGAGATTTTAGATAATCCTGTTAGTTTATCAGGAGAAAATGTACTACCTGGATTTGTGTTGCATTTACAGCAGATTATGTAGCTTACTCAAACTGCGATCGCCTACTTTATTCCTGATATTAACGATTAGGGTACACATGGCGCATTTCAAAGCGACTCTGTTCCCAAAGTGGTAATAAAGCCTGCTTTGCAGCATTAAGCTGAGATTGTGAGAAGCTGATTTTTCCGTTTTCTATAATCCAGATAAATGTACGAGTTATTAAATCTGCATTATAACTATTCTCATATTGACAAATATTTATCCTTGCCACTTGTTTTTCTAAACCATCTAAAGCAATTTTAAAATTCCAGTTTTTCGAGTCTATCAATTTGCTAGTCATATTATCCGGTGTTTTCTGCCAGTCAATACTATGCAAATTTCCCATAATATAATCCATACCATTTATGGCAGAATCAGTATTACGTACTAAATCTGTAAATGCTGTGTAATATGAGCGAAAGAGCGTAGCAGCTATATTGTCTACATATAAATGTAGCCAAGACTGGATATCACGTAGGTAAGATACCAAGTCGTTAAGATTATTAATTTCTTGAATATCTGGACGCTGAGATTTATAGTTTGTTATTAGTGACAGTAACTCTGCTGCTAATAACTCACTTTTCTGTGAGTAATAATCAATAACTTTGGGAATATACTTTTTTAATAACCACTGTTGAGTATATTTAGCAGTCCAGGTTCCCCGTGGCCCTATATCTTGCTTCCATGAATTTAATTTTCCTGTTTCCAGGGATTGTAAATGAACTTCATTTATAAAATAAATAATATTTATTTCGCTATTATGTCTTAAAGTCCAAGAATTGCTAGCTTGAGGCACAATAAAAACATGGTCACGAATCCCACGACTTATTCTAATTGATATATCTTCTTGATGAAATAAGTGCCATTCTGATTTCCCTTTAATATAATCAAATTCACAAGCAAATTTATACATTAAGTTCCATAATTCATTTTTTACAGATAAAATTTTAATTCCTCGAAAGTTTGCTAAAGATACAAGTTCAAATTTCCATGTTTCTAAGTTATTTTCAAATTCAATTATAGAGTTTTTGTATTGTTGGCAAACTTCATCAATACATAAACATAAATCTTTAGTTTCTAATTCAGATAAAATTACTGTTGTATTACCTAAATATATTTCAAAAGCATTTTCGTCTATTTGCTTCAAAAAAGGGCGACATTTCCAATGTGGCTTGTTGGTTAATGTCATCTGTGGCAAAGTAAATCTGAGCAATTTCTAATACTTTTCCTTCGATAGTTGATTTAGCTCCGTGCAAAGCAAATTTACAACGGCGATAGCTATCAGGATAGCCAAGATAACGAAACATCGGTGAAATCAACTTTGTTGCTACATCATCTGCATTTTGTAAAACACTATAGTCAAAACTTTGTATCCAGTTTATAAAATTTTGAATTTTTTCAGAAATTGGCATTCGATAATTCACTTGCTTGTATAAATTTACTGAGTTATATATTGTTTGTCTAATTAGCAATTTATCAATTTGATTTGAATAGTATAGTTATGGTAAATACTTTCAAATCAGCCGAGTGTGCCAATAATTTGTACGGCTTTTTGAAATTCAGGTATTTTGTCAATACTGAGATACAGAATTGCCAACCTCGGTTATCTACAGATGTGTCACAAATTTAACCAAAGCATTTCTAGGCAATATATTTCAACCACAATGCCAGCTAGCATGAATCTACCAAACTAGGGTTGGATGAATTAGAGGCTAGTAACCTGTTGCCCCAAATAGCGCAGCAATCAACGCTGTACGTAGCTTTGTTTGTTTTCGATAAGTTCTATTGAGCAGGTAATACTACTACTTAAAAAAGACGTGAAGACCGATCCATCTGCTTACGACGCTCTTCTTACAATGACTTTATCAGAACAAATTTGAATTTACTGTGCCATGAACACTTCGCAGAGGCAAAGAAATAGCCGTATTGCGAGTGTTATCCTCTCTGTGTCTGGAGTGGTTTCTCAATAAGCCTATGCAACCAACTAATCCTAATCAATTTACAGAAAAAGCCTGGGAAGCGATCGCTCACACCCCAGATATTGTTAAACAATATCAGCAACAACAGATAGAAAGTGAACACCTGATGAAAGCACTGCTGGAACAAGAAGGTCTAGCTAGCGGTGTTTTGACCAAAGCGGGTGTGAATCTCCAAAAAATCCGCGATCGCGCCGAACAATTTATCCAACGTCAGCCAAAGGTATCCGGTAGCAGCACTTCTGTCTACTTGGGACGCAGCTTAGATACACTTTTGGATCGGGCTGACGGTTATCGCAAGGACTTTAAAGACGAGTACATCTCAATTGAACATTTATTACTGGCTTATGCCAAAGATGACCGCTTTGGCAAAAGTTTATTCCAAGAGTTTGGTTTAGACGAAGGCAAGCTAAAAAATATCATTAAAGAAATTCGAGGAAGCCAGAAAGTGACCGACCAAAATCCAGAAGGTAAATACCAATCACTGGAAAAATATGGACGCGATCTCACAGAAGCTGCCCGTAAAGGTCAACTTGACCCTGTGATTGGGCGCGATGATGAGATTCGTCGTACTGTCCAAATTCTCTCTCGCCGTACCAAGAATAACCCCGTCCTCATTGGTGAACCGGGTGTCGGTAAAACTGCGATCGCCGAAGGGCTAGCGCAGCGGATTGTGGCTGGTGATGTGCCCCAGTCGCTCAAAGACCGCAAACTCATAGCTTTAGATATGGGTGCTTTGATTGCAGGGGCAAAATTCCGCGGTGAATTTGAAGAACGCCTGAAAGCAGTATTAAAAGAAGTCACCGAATCCGGCGGCAATATTGTTTTATTTATTGATGAAATCCATACCGTTGTTGGTGCTGGTGCAACTCAAGGGGCAATGGATGCCGGCAACTTGTTAAAACCAATGTTGGCACGGGGTGAATTGCGCTGTATTGGGGCGACCACCTTAGATGAATACCGCAAGTACATCGAAAAAGATGCAGCCTTAGAGAGACGCTTCCAGCAAGTTTATGTCGATCAGCCCAGCGTGGAAGATACAATCTCTATCTTAAGAGGGTTGAAAGAACGCTATGAAGTTCACCACGGGGTAAGGATTTCTGATAGTTCTTTAGTTGCAGCAGCGACATTATCCAGTCGCTATATCAGCGATCGCTTCTTACCAGATAAAGCCATAGACTTGGTAGATGAAGCTGCCGCTAGGCTGAAAATGGAGATTACCTCCAAACCGGAAGAACTCGACGAAATCGACCGCAAGATTTTGCAGCTGGAAATGGAGAAGCTATCTCTGCAAAAAGAAAGTGATTTAGCTTCTAGAGAACGTTTAGAAAGACTTGACAAAGAACTTGCAGACCTCAAAGAAGAACAAAGAACACTCAATACCCAATGGCAGTCTGAAAAAGATATCATCAACAAAATTCAGTCTGTCAAAGAAGAAATTGACCGAATTAACTTAGAAATTCAACAAGCTGAAAGAAATTACGACCTCAATCGCGCTGCGGAATTGAAATACGGCAAGTTAACTGATTTGCATCGCCGATTGGAAGCGATAGAACGCGAACTAGCACACGCCCAAGGAACTGGTAAATCTTTATTACGGGAAGAAGTCACAGAAGCTGATATTGCCGAAATCATTTCTAAATGGACAGGAATTCCCATCAGTAAGTTAGTGGAATCTGAAAAAGAGAAACTACTGCATTTAGAAGATGAATTGCACCAGCGAGTGATTGGACAAGATGAAGCCGTCACAGCTGTAGCAGATGCTATTCAGCGATCGCGTGCTGGACTGGCCGATCCTAATCGTCCGATTGCTAGCTTTATTTTCCTTGGCCCTACGGGTGTAGGCAAAACCGAGTTAGCAAAAGCGTTGGCGGCATATATGTTCGACACTGAAGATGCCTTAGTGCGGATTGATATGTCGGAGTATATGGAAAAACACGCTGTTTCCCGGCTGATCGGTGCGCCTCCCGGATATGTTGGTTATGAAGAAGGCGGACAGCTAACAGAAGCGATTCGGCGTCGTCCTTATGCTGTGATTCTCTTCGACGAAATCGAGAAAGCACACCCCGATGTCTTCAACATCTTCTTGCAAATTCTTGATGATGGTCGTGTTACTGATGCTCAAGGTCATACAGTGGATTTCAAGAATGCAATCATTATCATGACCAGTAACATCGGTTCGCAGTACATTCTTGATTTGGCAGGAGATGATTTACGGTACGATGAAATGCGGCATCGCGTAATGGAGGCAATGCGAAATAGCTTCCGTCCAGAGTTTCTCAACCGGATTGACGAAATTATTATCTTCCATAGCTTGCACAAGCAAGAACTGCGGAAAATTGTGCAATTGCAAACAGATAGATTACGGCAACGCCTCAGCGATCGCAAAATGTCTCTTAGGTTAACCGATGCTGCTCTTGACTTTTTAGCCGAAGTAGGATACGACCCAGTATTTGGAGCGCGCCCACTGAAGCGAGCAATTCAGCGAGAATTAGAGACTCAAATTGCCAAAGCTATATTACGCGGCGAATTCACCGATGGCGACACCATCTTTGTGGATGTGCAAAATGAACGTCTTTCCTTCAGCCGCTTACCCGTTGAAGTGTTCACTAGTTAATCGGTTTCTCAATAATCTCCGCACGCAAAGACGCTGTATTGCGTCTTTGCGTTTTTGCGTTTAGCAAGAGGGTGTTACGAATCTCTGCCTTTAAACTATCTATCCTCAGTTTAAGTATCAATATTAATTACAGCAATTAACAGTTTAGTTGCAGCTAGTTTAGCAGGAAAATTGTTATTTGTTTACATTAATATTATTCAGATTTTACAAGAAGTCTAATTATTGTTACAACGGATATTCTATTCAGCGAGCTAGAAAGACATTTAAATATTTAATAAAATTTTCTTTAGTTAGTTGACTATATACTCAATGTATGAATATAAAAATCCTTTAAAATTTAGTGAAGCAAAGAATGAAGATTGCAAAAGGCTGATTATTCAACCTGGAATTATCTTGTAAGGAAATGTAGTTTTTATTAAACTAAAAAATTACAACCATAAGAGATAAAAACAGATAAATTTTATGCCATTAGAACAGGTTAATGCTTTTTACGAACTTCTCATGTCGGAGCCAGCGATTTATGAGCAGTATTATAAGAATTGCTGTAGTCAGGGCTTTTTCGGTAGTTGCCATTGGGACAAAACTAAGATTGTCAGTTTTGCTGCTACTCTTGGTTACAGCTTTAGTGAAAGGGAACTAGATCAAATATGGTTTGAAAGCGAGTCAAGTCTTTCGGCTAGTCGTTGAACTTAACAATATATCAGCTTTGATCGTAAATGCATTGAAATTGTGGTGATTTTAGACTCACCATATTAATTAAGGCTTAAAATTAGTTTTTGATATGACTTCACAATAAAGACGCCTTCCCAAATAAGAAAGCGTCTTATAAGTAAATTATGTTAAAAGAATGAATCTGGCTGTTTTAAAAACTCCTTTTCTTCTAGAGTTGAGATGCGTCCTAAAATCCTAATTGTCCGATGAGGAAAACGTCCAAATCGTGGCCATATCCTTTAGCATCAAGCGGCGGTTGCTACAGTGGCGCTACTTTCATTCTCCACTGGCTCACTGGCAGCTTCCAGAGTGGTAGCTGGTGTTGCCGATGCCATCTCACCCAGGTTGATTTTGACAAGCCGATGGTGATACTCTTGCGATTTGGGCAAAGTTAGGGTCAGGATACCATCACAGAACTCTGCGCTAGCCCGTTCGTGCTGTACGGGTAAAGGCAAGGGCACCACCCGATAGAACTTGCCGTAGGAAAATTCACAACGGTAGTAGCCTGGATCTTTAGCGCCATTTGGGTAGTGACGCTCACCTGCAATCGAGACAGCTTCGCGGCTTACGTGGATATCGATTTCGTTGCGATCAATACCAGGAAGTAGGACACGTAAAAGCAAGTTTTCTGGGGTATCTTGTAACTCAATTGCTGGTGCCCAGGTTGGGGAGCGATCGCTACTTAAGTCTTTGAACTCACCAAACACTTGGTCAATTTGGCGACGAAGGATTTCCATTGCTTCAATTGGTTGCCAACGCTGGATCATCATAGATTTATCACCTCTACAACAATCTTGAGTTTCAAGTGAATTAGTAGGTTTAGTTGGTTTGAAATTTGACAATTCAACAATTGCGACAGGATGAGTTGAATACTAAAAAGTGGGATTGAAAGGCAAATTAAGTTGCCACTTTCCGACATCTATGTTGTGGGAATTGATGCACTTACCCTTTGGAGGAGAAAACCCCACCTTTTCAAGTTGTCTGGTGGAGAAATTCCTGGGACAAGCATCGGAGCCTGTCATCTCACCTGCATTGAGACATAAATAGGTTAGCACTCTCTATATCTAAGCGCTAATTTAGCGAAGAAATCTGGGGAAAGGCAACCCACCTTCTTATATAGTTTGCCGAACAGGAATTTTTCGGTTCTCCGTACTGCTGGGGAATTTTCAAAACTATAAAGTTTTTTTTAAATTTAACTGTAAGGTTTCATCAAATGGTCTTATGAGAGCTTCTAAGCGGTGAAGAGTAACTAAAGAGCGTTCATTTATTTAGCTTTTACCATATTTGCAACAGGAGGAATGTGCAATGCGGATTGCTCAAATAGCGCCGTTGTGGGAGCGAGTCCCACCCCCAGCTTATGGAGGAATTGAACTAGTTGTCGGACTCCTCACAGATGAGCTGGTTAAGCGTGGACATGAAGTCACTCTGTTTGCTAGTGGGGATTCGATTACCCTGTCCAAACTACAATCCGTTCATCCCAAGGCTTTGCGTCTAGATACCACCGTCAAGGAATACGACATCTATGCAATGCTGCAACTGAGTCAAGTTTACGAGCGAGCCTCGGAGTTTGACATCGTTCACTCCCACATGGGTCATGCAGCTTTGCCTTACGCCAATCTGGTGCAAACGCCCACCGTCCACACGCTTCATGGCGTTTTTACCCCCGATAATGAGAAGTTATTTATGCACGCCCGGCGTCAGTCCTTCGTAAGTATCTCTGACGCCCAGCGGGAACCCAGATTAAACTTGAACTGCGTTGCTACAGTTTACAACGGGATTGACACGAGCAACTATGAATTCTCCTCTCAACCACAAGACCCCCGTTACTTGGCATTTCTGGGACGACTGTCTCCTGAAAAAGGGCCGCACTTAGCGATCGAAATTGCCAAGCGTTCTGGATGGCGCTTGAAAATGGCAGGTAAGGTGGATATCGTCGATCGCGACTATTTTGAGCAAGAAATCAAACCTCACATTGATGGTAAACAAATTGAATATTTAGGAGAGGCGAACCACGCTCAAAAATGTGAATTGATGGGAGGAGCAGTAGCAACCCTGTTCCCGATTACCTGGCGCGAACCGTTTGGATTGGTAATGATTGAGTCAATGGCAACGGGAACGCCAGTGATTGCAATGGAACTTGGTTCGACACCAGAGGTAATTGCCCACGGACATACAGGCTTTTTGTGTCGCACTGTTGACGAATGTATAGCAGCGATCGATAAAGTGCCTCAGTTGAATCGCCTTGCTTGTCGAGAGCATGTGGTGAAAAACTTCAGCGTGCAACGCATGGTTGATGGTTACGAAGCAGTTTATCAACAAATCCTAGCAGAGCGTTTTGCACAAAATGGACATGTTCGGAATTTGATTCAAGTGTAATTGCGAGGTGGAGCCAGATGGTATCCACCTTTTTAATCGTTTCAATAGGGAATTAATTGTGGAACCTACCTGCATATGGATTGTTATACCGTGTCACTTTAAGATTGATACAAATAGGCAGCAGGGGGAGCCAGTGCGTTGGTGAGGCAGCGACGGGTACGCAGGGGGTTTCCACGCCACTTGCTACAACGCGGGAAACCCGCGCAACGCAGTGGCTCCCCATGAGCGACTGCCGAAAGGGTTAAGCGACTTGTAGCGACTGGCGTGGCAGGGAGCAGTGGGCAGGGGGAAAGAATTAAAGAGCAATCATTTGTATCAGGCATTTCGTGAAATGGTATTAGCTGGAGGTAAAGTTATTCAGACCGATCCAGGTACAGTTCCTGAATCAGTTGCATATCCCAATAGGATGCTTCAACCTTGTGACCATCTGGATCGCGGACAAAGCAACCATAGTAGGGTTCGCCATAATCCGGTCTAGGGCCAGGGGCACCATCGTCCACGCCTCCAGCCGCTAACGCTGCTTGATAAAACGCATGAACTGATTCTTTGGTTGGAGCAACAAAGCCAATATGGGTACCATTCCCGACTGTTGCGGGTTGACCATCAATTGGTGTTTGTACCCAAAATTCTGGATACTGCTTTCCATAGGCAACGGCACATGGATGCTCCATAATCCGCTTGCAGCCTAGCATTGGCAGAACTTTGTCGTAGAACGCGATCGCCCGTTCAAAGTCATTCGTGCCGATCGAGACATGCGAGAGAATACTGGGATTATCCATACCTAAATTCTCCATTCGCTTCGCTGACTTTTTAGCTAAAAGTTTAGCAATTCAACTGCATCATAGCAGTATAAATGTACTAAATTAACTGAATTTTTGTGACAACGATTCACTAGCAACAACTCGATTTATCATCAATACCCTCATTGCCAATACGGTTCGGATAAGCTGTTCTTGATCTGGGAAAGAAAGATTGTTAAATTCAACTTCTTCACTTCCCCAGCCTACCCAGCTTGCCTTAACAGATAACTTTGTTAACCGAACCGTATTGGGTCTATGGCTATCCACCCGTTGAGACTTGGCACTGGCGATCGCTTTAGTTTACTGGGGTTGCAGGCGGCAACCTGACGCGATCTTCGTGCTATTGAGCTAATAGCTTTTATAATTTTTTGCCAGTGAGATGTTTCCAAGCCGAATCAAAGGCTTTCTTGAGGCGCTCGCCTGCTCGGTTGAGATTCTGCTGAAAGCTTTCCCACTCCAAAAGCAGAAACTCTGTGGCTTGTTGTAAGGCGTTTTTGTCGTGCTGTCCAGAAGCTTCGAGTTCGTCACGCACTTGTTTAATCTTCACTCGCACGGCTTCTGGCTTATCGTGGGGTGAAACCAAAGATTTAAGGCGATCGCCCATCCGGTTCACTAAATTCTTTACCTGCTGGGACTTCTCGCTCAGAAAGCCTTTGAGTCCCTCTGATTCACTCTTGAGGCGTTTGTTTGCCCCTTCTTTGATGACAATAGCTTCCGCTTCGATTGTTTCCACATCTTCAGGGAATAATACCGCTCGTCCGCCAAAGGGCGCAGCAATATCACCTGCCAAAATATAAGCAGCAATCTCTCCAGTTTCCCAATCAAAGATAAAATCATCGACCCAACCGAAGGCATCTGTCATGGAAGAACGAACACCCAGGCGGTGCAAGCGACGAAGATTTGTCAGTAGCGGCTCTTCGAGCATAGCACTATAGGTCAGGATAGCATCCGGCCCCACGACAGATACCTGTTCTACCGGCGTGTATCCCTGGGTTCCAGCAAAGTAACTCACCCGTCCTGCGTCATCAATCCAAACTTCTTCAACGGTATTGAAATTGGTGGCAGTAGAACTATCCATTGCTCTCAAGCCTACCACTTGACTGCGACGAACTACACTAATCATAGTTTTCCTCCTCTAAAGTTTTAGGCAAATGAAATTAGATTTACTCAGTCCAAAAGCAAAGCCAATAAACTACACAGAGCAACGAACACGAATAGAGTAACGGGAAAAGCGATCGCTACTGAAAAATCAAAAATGAATCAAGTTTTAAAAGGAGTAACGCTCTCCCGTCAAGGCTTGATATTCAGATGATTCAGCATTGCCGTTAACTGGGTCAGGATTAGTCAGATTCACACTACTGAAATTTCGGAACATCCAAACTCGCACTAACAAAAGTCCAGCCAGAACAACCAAAAAAGCACAAACTCCTAGAAGGCGGCCAATTGGAATATTTAACACTCCCTGTAAGATGACTTCGCGCAGTGCAGAAACCAAGGAGACTTCCACTGCTGCTCCCACGGAAATGCGCTGCTCTTGTAGATAGATAATCAAGAGTCGGAATAGCTCGACCAATATCAGAATGAATAAGATATCAGAGGTGATGAGCTGAAAATTTAGAGGCTTGAGTAGGGAGATATACATTTCTCCTAATCGAATTAACATCACGCAAAATAAGCCAACGCACAGGGAAACGATAATGAAGTTCTGGAATAACTCCAGATTGCGGACAATGGTGTCTCGCATAAACCAGGATTTCCTTAGCGTTTTCAAAAAAGATTCAGCTCTCATAGCTATAGAACGGCGCTTAATAAGAGAAAACCTAATTATTTTCCAATTCGATAATTTTTGGAGTAGCACTTGCCTTCACTGCAAACGCAGAGGGAGTATTACCTAAAACTTTGTCGTTGGTAAGGGATTTCATACGATGACAACTTCTGCGGAGACTTGCACCTCAATATCCTTAACTTCCAACCCTGGAACTTCCAGTTTCAGATGAATAGCATCGGGTGTTTCTTGCATCTCAGCAGTTGGGGTAAAGGTTTTACTCAACCTATCTCCATCCATCGTCATCAAGTTGTCAAACACGCGGTTCATTTTTGGAAAGGTTGCCAACGAACTAAAGCCATAATCGTTACCTCCTTGTTCTGTCAATTTATAGTCATGACACTAAGAGGTTTGAGAGGTTAACTTTGCACACCTCTTCTAATATTTTTCTTCTAATATTTTATTTACGATCGCTGGCAGTCAGGCTAGGTTCGGTTTTGCACCTCCGAAAAGTTGGGATTCCCCATCAACGAGAAGATGTTTTGTATCGAGGCTTTTACTTTCGCGCGTAATCACGTTAGCCAACGGGGATGAAATCCAATTAAGGGCAACTGTTCTGGCTTGAGTTGTGCACTTGCTTGGGCATCGGCGAAGGGCAACAAGGGCATTAACCACAAGCTACTGGTTGCGCGCTTGCCCATCATCGGTTGCCAAAACTTGAGCGTTTGGCGATGCGGCAGGAGTTGTTTGTGGTACAACTTGGTCTAATAACAATTCCAAACCATCAGGAGATAAACTCATTTGCACATTCCGTTGGTCGGTGGTAAAACCAGCAAAGAATTTAAGGGAGCGAAAGGGGGAATTCTTTCAAGGGTAGGTATTTAAGAAAGAGGCAAATAAGCAGGTAAAATGCAGAACTGATATTAGACCGCAAAAATATGCAAGGCATTTAGCACAACGCAATTTTCAAAATATTCTCCCTCAACGCTTACGCTGATTTCCAACTCCCAATCAAAATCAGGTTGTTTGCTAAACCAAAAAGGCTTTGGTTTGCTATAACCTGGTTCATCAGGTTCAGCAAACCAGAACCTCAAAGTAGCTTTTGCCTGTGACATTGCTTTTATTGGCCTTTACAAAGCACTTGCCGCATTTTACGCATATTGGCAGGCAGCTCAAAATTCATTGCTTGTTGAATAAAAATAGAGGGAATAAGGATATTAGGGGTAGCTTGCACTTTATAAGCAAGTATGGTGCCATTGTCACAATCTTTTAGCTCCAAATTGGCGCTAAAGTCTTCAAAAGACCCTTTTTCCATGCGAAATTGAATTTGCTGACCAAGAACTTCCACAACATTGAGATAAATTTCGACTTGAGCCGTGAAAAACAAAAATGCTTTTTGTGCTGCTTGATATAGCCGTTTGGCCTCGCCTCTAGACAAAACCTCACTTTTGGTGATGTCAGGAAAATAGTGTACCCAACGCGGATAATCAGTTAGTTGCTGCCATACATGCGATCGCACCAGTGGCACATACATCCATGCAGTAACAGCACCGCCCCACGCTGTATGCGGTTCTGATTGTACAAAAATTTCACCCTGCATTAGCAACTTTTGTTTTTCTTGACTCCAAGCCATATCCGAACCTGCAATAATTGAGTCTGAGATACGAGATGCAGACATATTTAATTTAATTACTCCTCAACTCACCACTTGACGGGTTTAAACTGCAAACCACTTAACTGGATCGAGACGAACCGATTAGATTCTAGTTCCAATTAACTATATGAATTTTCCGCAAACAGTCATTTCCAGTAAATATTTAGTAAAAAACTTTAAAAATATGTATTGATGATTACAATTATTAAAATAAAATACTTAGCTGCTTTTAGACGAGCAAGACTTTATGAATGAAAAACTGCGTTTCTAACAGATAGAATGGCACAAACATCATCAATATGCAACTTGCATTCAGTGAAGATCCAGACAAGAGGAAAAATAAGTGAGGCAATCTTCTTTAAATCGCAGATTAACCCAGATTTTTGGTATCCTGCTGGGAATTGGAATAGCCGTGTGGATACTGAGAGGCTTTGGCATTCTCACTTTTATTCCTGGCGGCATTATTTGGCTATTATTGCTAGGAGCGATCGCGATCGGAATTCTCAGTTACGCGCAAAAGACCTGGTGGCGTTTTTAATCTGGTAGGCGTAGTTATTCGTTATCGTCGATCCATGCTCACGTGCTGCCAGTAATATTTATATAGTGAAGCAAAATCAGCAGTTCACTAGGGAAAGGAAAATGCCAACTTATATATGTAATGTCTGTGGCTATACATATGACCCAGAAATAGGCGATCCAGATGGAGGAATAGAACCGGGGAAAGCCTTTGAAGATTTGCCAGAAGATTGGGTATGTCCGGTTTGCGGCGCAGGTAAAGAGGAATTTGCACCAGAAGAATAATAGTCAAGATAACAGTTAGTCTAGAAAGTAAGTGTTACTGAGATAGTTTTGAAATTGTTGCCGTTAAAAATTGTAGTTATTGGAGGGGGGGCATCGGGTTTTTTTGGCGCGATCGCCTGTGCTACAGTCAATCCTCATGCCCAAATCACGTTACTCGAAGCCAGCCGTCAACCATTGGCGAAAGTTCGCATTTCTGGTGGGGGACGCTGTAATGTCACTCATGCTTGCTTTGAAGCCGATAGACTAGTGCAGAATTACCCCAGAGGTGGAAAAGCCTTGCGGGGTGCTTTCACTCGCTTTCAAGCTCAAGATACCGTAGCTTGGTTTGCTGCCCACGGAGTAAAGCTAAAAACAGAAGCTGATGGGCGGATGTTTCCTATCACCGATAATTCAGCCACAATTGTTGACTGTCTGATGAACACGGCAAAAGCATCTGGAGTAGAAGTCCACATTGGAACACCAGTTGTCGCAGTTAAACGAAAAAGCGAAACGCCTGGATTTGAGATTTTTCTCAAGTCAGGAGAAAAGTATGAGTGCGATCGCTTGCTGCTAGCAACAGGAAGCAGCCTTGTAGGTTATAAAATAGCTCAGGAGTTAGGTCATCAAATTGAACCGCCCGTCCCTTCATTATTTACCTTTAACATTCTCGATCCAAAGCTGAGGGCACTAGCTGGAGTGAGTGTTAATCCTGTAAAGTTGCGGTTGCTTGTTAATGGCAAATCTCCACTAGAACAAACTGGGCCATTACTCATGACTCACTGGGGTTTAAGTGGCCCATCTGTCCTCAAGCTTTCGGCTTGGGGTGCAAGAGTTTTGCATGAAAGCCGCTATCAAGCCAAATTATTAATTAATTGGCTGCCTCATTTACAGCAAGAACAAGTGCGGCAAAAAATTTTAGATGTCAAGAATGAATGGGCAAAGCGCCCAATAATATTGCATCGTGGTGTTGACTTACCCCACCGCCTCTGGCAATACATTATCACCCGTGTCGATATAACTACAGAAGACCGCTGGGCAGGACTAGCCAACAAAACTTTAAATAGCCTAGTCCAAGAACTAACTCAGGGAGAATACTTAATTGCAGGTAAAGGTGTCTTTAAAGAAGAATTTGTCACTTGTGGGGGAGTTAAGCTCAAAGAAGTCAACTTTAAAACCATGGAAAGTAAGTTGGTTCCAGGGCTATACTTTGCTGGAGAAGTATTAGATATTGATGGCGTGACTGGTGGGTTTAACTTTCAAAGTGCTTGGACTACCGCCCATTTAGCTGGACAGGCAATGGGAACTAGCGATTAGGTAAAATTTATGTTCCGTCTCCGTACTTGCGCGGTAATTCTATCACAAATACGTAATTAAATATTTTCTTTATATTATCAACACAAACTCAATTTAGTTTAGACATAAAAATTAAATACTCGGTAAAGATGCGATGAATTACGTAGTTTTGAAACCAAGAAATGTTAACTTCTTACAAGGAAGGGTCTTTTATTAAACACTAAAGTTAAGTTAGATGAGGAAAATCGGACTAAATCTATTGAGAAATCTACTTCCTGAACTTCCTTGCTCTATAAAGATGACTCCAACAAGTATCATTTATTGAGCAAATCCTGAAAAACAAGTCATATTAGGGAAGGCAAGCTCGGAAATTTATGTATGATAAGCTTTTCAGAGATTAGAGAAGTAGAGCCTAAGGAAGTACATAAAAGCTGCTGTAGCTGTAGTCAAAAGGCAAAATGGCGAAGTAACTTGCAATTACCAAGCTAGGGAAATAAATAATTAGCTACCCAAATTAAGAGAACAACCCCTAGTAATTGCAACTCTTCACTACGGAATCCAACAATCACGAAGTAGTAGAACAGAATATGTATAACTCTTTGGTTATGAACTATCAAAAATTTGACGAGGCCGAGATTTCTGTGCAGATATAACTTGCTCACACATTTCAACTGATAGTGAATCGCTCTCAGGTTATACCTCTACCTAACGATATATTCCTAAAGATAGATTTTATATCAAATCACCTCAATGTGCAATCAGACACCCCAAATGTCGTTGATAACTTAACTAATCGAAGCAAAAGTTATGACAACTAAAACTGTAACAACTACCCAATTAAGAGAAGCGCCTATAGATTTGCGTGCGTCTGTATTTGGCAGAATGCGGAAGGGCTTATGGTGGCTACGATTAATCACACTAATTTCTGGAGACTGTATTCTTCTATTCGTAGCTTGGACGTTAGCTAAATATCATACTAATGCTGTAGTATTTCCTTGGCATACACCTAGTAGCTTTTCATCGCTGTTAATCACCATTGCTATTCAAATAGGAGCGCTAGCTATCCAAGGCAATTATCAACCAGGTAAAAAGCGTTATGACTATTTGAATATTATCAAAACGCTGACTTTTGCCCATGGACTAATACTGGTTGTATGTTTTTTATATCAACCAATTGTAGAAATTACACGCTCAACATTAATATGGTCATGGTTGCTCAGCACATCTTTTATTTGTGCTGGTAGACTTGTAGCAAATATTACCCTTGAATACCTTCGTCAGCAACAAATATTAGGACGTTCTTCTGTTTTTATCATTTGCGATCCTGAAGAAAACGAAAAGTTCATTAGCTTCATTAACAAAGAAAAGCGTTACATGATCCGTGGCACTGCAAGTGCTAAATGCTTGGATAGATATCGTCGTCAGGAGACCTTAGAAAAGCTTAATCAATTAGGAGTAACAGAAGTTTTTGTTGCCTGGAATGCCATAAAGAATAGAATGTTTTTGCGTTGGCTATTTCAGGCATCTGGCATAACGGTACATCTCTTGTCGATGGATCTGAAACCAATTTACAGAAATGTAGAATTTAATCAAATCGGGGGGGTTACTTGTCTAAGTTTAGATTGTCCAATAATTACAGGTAAAGACTTTTGGATAAAGCGGAGTTTAGATTTCTGCGTAGCTGCAACATTTGTATTGTTAACACTTCCTATCTATATAATCATTGCTATAGCTATCAAACTAGACTCCCCAGGCCCAGTATTTTACAGACAGACCCGTATAGGTCTACGTGGGCAACCCTTTAAAGTGTGGAAGTTCCGAACTATGAGGGCAGATGCAGAAAAACTGCAAAGAGAGTTAGAAGCATTAAATGAAACTAGAGATGGTATTATCTTCAAAATCAAAAGTGATCCTCGCATCACCCGTGTAGGTGCATTTCTCCGTCGTTATAGCTTAGACGAGTTACCGCAGCTTTTTAACGTTCTGTGTGGAGAAATGAGTTTAGTTGGGCCTCGTCCTCTACCAACTAGAGATGTCGATAGATTTTCCGAACACCATTTTATTCGACATGAAGTTTTACCTGGGATTACTGGACTTTGGCAAGTTTCAGGACGTTCTAACGTTGTAGATTTTGAACAAGTGATACAACTTGATCTTAGCTACATCGAAAATTGGTCACTTTGGCTAGATTTTGAAATTTTGCTCAAAACAGTTAAAGTGGTTGTGACAAAAGAAGGTGCTTACTAGCAGAACAAATTGTTCCTTATTATCTGGTGTAGATGATTTAACATGAAACTAGTTTCTGTCATTATTCCAGTTTATCGAGCTGAAAAATATATTGCGGCTACGGTGCAATCTGTTCTTGACCAAACCTATAAAAATTTTGAGTTGCTAATTATTGATGATGGTTCCCCCGACAAAAGCGTAGAGATTTGCCAACAATTTACAGACCCCAGGATTAAAATTATCCGCCAAGAAAATCGGGGTGTAGCCGCAGCAAGGAATCAGGGAATTTGTGCATCTGAAGGTCAATATATTGCTTTTCTAGACGCTGACGATCTCTGGAAACCGACAAAACTAGAAAAGCACGTCAATCATTTAGATAACTTGCCAGACGTGGGAGTTAGCTATAGTTACGCTGCTTTCATTAATGCCGAGGGTCAACCTCTCGGTCTTTATCAGCTGCCTAAGACAAAAAATATTACGCCTCTTCACATACTTTTGCGCGATCCTATTGGCAGCGGGTCGAATTTGGTTGCTCGTCGAGAAGTTTTTGAAGCAATTAAATTTAAAAGCAATCTTGACAGTACTGTAAAAGACTTTTATTTCGATGAAGATCGGCAATTGCACCCCTCAGAAGATACTGAGTGTTGGCTGCGGATGACTATGAAGTCTGATCTGAAATTTGAGGGAATTCCTGAAGTTTTGATTCAGTATCGAATGCATTCAGGGGGATATTCTCATCAGTTCTCTAAGAAGGCAGCATCCTGGGATAAACTTCTGGAAAAAGCCCACACCTATGCTCCAGAACTAATGGAGCAATGGGAAAATGCTGCTAGAGCTTATCAGCTCACTGCCATAGCTCGCAGAGCCGTTAATCAGGGAGCGGGTGGGATAGCAGTAGAACTAAACCACCGAGCATTAGCTTCTTATTGGCGCATCATATTAGAGGAGCCGCGCCGCACACTGCTCACCCTCGTGGCTGCCTATTTACTCTTGATGTTACCAAAACCTCTATACAGTCGGATGCAGAGCTTGGCTTTTGAGACTGTCTCTGCCACTCAAAAACGCCGCCTGACTTAATGGGAGCGTACCGGAAAAAATTGCATCCAATCTGGAGTTAGCTGAGAAAAATTGCCCATTTAAACAAGATTATAGCGACATAAATCAACTATTTATTTTGATAACCGATGAAGACACCTGTAATTGCTATTGGATTAGATGCGGCAGATCCAGTGTTGTTAGAAAACTGGATGTCCCAAGGACATCTTAAAAATATCAGTCAAATCCGCCAACAAGGGATTTACGGACGGCTCAACAACTTCGTCAATTACAATGGCGTTTCTACAGAGTTTTCAGCAACTGAGCCATCGTGGGTGGCGTTTTTGACGGGTTGCTTACCTAATAAAACAGGATATTGGGACACGATCAAATATGAGGCGAGTAATTATAAAACTAGCTGTGACATCATTAACGGCGGATATGACTACAAAGAATATCCACCTTTTTATGCTTTAGGCGATCACTACCGGGTAGCAACCTTTGATGTTCCTGTAACAACGCTATCTGAGCAAATAAATGGTTTGCAAGTTTTAGGCTGGGGAGGACATTTTCCTTTTACCCCTAGCCATTCTCTGCCAAGTGGCCTCTTGCCAAGCTTGAACGATAAGTATGGCAAAAGCACTATTCTCCATAACGACACAGGGATTTGGTGGGATCGCCATTATATTGAATGGCTTCAGAAAGAACTCAAGCAAACTATTAACACTCGCTCGGCTATTTGCCGTGATTTGCTCAAGCGCGAAGACTGGGACTTGTTTTTGACAGTATTTAGCGAAACTCATTCGGCGGGTCACGACTTTTGGCACTTAAGCCAGCCGGATCACCCCCTCTACTCTTACAAGAAGCTGAGAAAAGGCGTTGCTGGAGACCCTATACTTAACGCTTTTGAACAAGTAGACCAGGCGATCGGAGATATTCTAGCTGAAATTCCCGACCACGCCTATGTCGTTTTATTTTCTGTACACGGTATGGGAGTCAACATCACTGATATGTTGAGTATGACATTTCTCCCGGAAATACTCTATCGCTATAACTTTCCTGGAAAAGTCGGTCTTGCTCCTGGCAAATTAGGAGAAACTCCGCCGCCATTGCGGACTAATCCCATAAGAAAGTACTGGTTAGGGGAAGTTTGGCGGCAAAAGTATGAAGCCAATACGCTTAAGCGCTTCTTGAAACCTTTGACTCCTTGCAGGTTTTTACACTCTGGCCCAAATGACTTAATCTCGCCTTACCAGCTAGCACAGCAGCAAGATGATTTGGCTTACATGCCGGCTAGATGGTACGCTCCCCTTTGGCCTCAAATGAAAGCGTTTGCTCTGCCAAACTTCTCAGACGGACATATCCGGATTAACCTGCAAGGACGAGAACCAGAAGGTATTGTTAGTCCTTGCGAATATGACGGTCTCTGCACTGAACTGACAGAAATGCTCTATCGTCTCAAGGATGCTAGGACAGGAGAGCTATTAGTAAAAGATGTGGTTCGGACGCGGCATTCTCCTACCGAAAATGACCCTAAATTACCAGATGCCGATTTAGTAGTAATGTGGCACGATCGCCCAACTGATATCGTTGATAGTCCTGATATTGGACGTATAGGCCCGATCATTTACTATCGCCCTGGTGGTCACAGACCAAGAGGATTTTTAATGGCAAAGGGGCCGAACATTGCTCCTGGTTCTAGTTTGCCAGAAGGTCAAATTTTAGATTTGGCTCCGACTATTTTGGAATTAATGGGTGCGCCGATTCCCGATTACTTTGATGGGAAATCTTTGTTACCATTTTTCGCCGCTAAATCGGCTGTTGCGATTTAAGAGGCAAAAATGAAAAAAATTCTAGTATTGGCTGAACAAGTATTCACAATTGTGTCCTTGGTACTTTATTCCGGGGGGCCTCTAACTGTAATTCTTTCAGGAGGTTCTAGCGAAGGAGATGTAACACCAGGAGGCCCAACTGAGTTTCCCCTAATTCAGATACTCTTCTTTTTAAATTATTTACTGACATTTATCCTCCTCGTTATGCGATGGAAAAAGGTGATTTATGTCTTTAGTAAAGATAAATTTATCTGGTTATTAGTAGGGATTGCCGTAGCATCGGTATTTTGGTCATTTACCCCAACAATGACCAGAACTCGTGGTATAGCTTTAGTTGGCACAAGCTTATTTGGACTTTACCTAGCTTCCCGATACAGCATTAGAGAGCAACTAAAGTTACTGGTTTGGACATTTGGCATAGTACTTGCATTGAGTCTGATATTTGCCGTGGCATTACCCAAATATGGGATTATGGGTGGAATTCACGCAGGAGCTTGGCGGGGAATCTACGTACACAAAAATGTTTTCGGCAAAATAATGGTGCTGAGTTCCTTAATCTTTTTGCTTTTAGCTATGGAGGCCAAACGAAAGCGTTGGTTGTCGTGGTTTGGTTTGGCATTGTCAATTTGCTTGTTATTACTTTCAAAGTCAACAACATCTCTGATAAACGTAGTAACGCTCCTCACCTTAGTACCTATTTACCAAACTTTCCGATGGCGTTATCACTTGATGATTCCTGCCGTTATTGCCATAATTACAATTGGTGGTAGTTTGTCTCTATGGTTAAGTTCTAATGCCGCAAATTTACTGAACGCGCTTGGTAAGGATACAACACTAACTGGCCGTGCAGATATGTGGCCTTACATGATGGATATGATTTGGAAGCAGCCTTGGTTGGGTTATGGGTATAATGGATTCTGGCAAGGCTGGGATAGTCCGGCTGCCTATGTCTGGCGTGCAGCGAGGTGGTCACCACCCAATTCCCATAATGGACTTTTAGATCTTTGGCTCGATTTGGGGTTGTTAGGAGTATTAGTATTTTTGGTTGGATTTGCAACAACTTTAGCCAATGGACTAGCCTGGTTACGTCTGAACAAATCCTCAGAGGGTTTTTGGCCATTATTGTACTTAACATACCTGTTCCAGGCAAACTTAAGTGAAAGCTCTCTGATGATCCGCAACGATATTTTTTGGGTACTCTACGTAGCAGTCGCACTTTCTTTATATATATTGCCTAAACAACAAGCAAAATTCTTGACAAGAAGGCCAGATAAACAATTGTTTGGATCAAAAATGAGCGATTTAAATGCTCTTTAGCGTGCCTAGTTGCATATTCTAACAACCTATGGTACAGGGAAATTTGAGGCAAATGAACTAAGAATTATAATTTAAATTAAAAATGACGAATTTAAATGCTTTGCGATCGCGCCTTGCTAGCTTATTTCAGAAACCTATGGTGCGGGGCACTTTGTGGATTCTGATTGCTCAAGGGCTACGTATAGTTTTGCAAGCCCTCTACTTCGTAATTATTGCTCGTGCCTTAGGAGTAGAACAATATGGGGAGTTTGTTGGAGCAACAGCACTAGTAGCGATTCTATCTCCTTTTGCTGGTTTAGGCAGCGATACTCTTCTTCTCAAAAATGTAGCAAGAAATAGAGCTTTATTTAGGGATTACTGGGGAAATGCCCTGTTTATGATTTCTGTTACGGGGCTGGGATTGATGGTTTTATTAATACTGCTTGCTCCAATCTTCTTACCTAGAACAATCTCTCCTTTATTACTATTGTTAGTTGCTCTGAGTGATTTATTTTTTACAAGTATTGTCTTTGTATCTACTCAATCTTTTCAAGCTGTTGATCGCCTAAGTCTAACAGCTCAGATAAGTACATTTGCGATGTTGACTAAAGTTCTTGCTGCGATCGCCCTAATGCATTTTTATACTCAAGCCAGCACCATAGACTGGGCTTATTTGTACTTAGCCAGCAGCGCAGTTTCAGCATTGCTAGCGATTTTAGTTGTTAATCGCTTGCTAGGAACTCCAAAACTGGCACTATCCCGTATCAAACCTGAGCTTGCCGATGGTTTTTTCTTTGCCATCGGTGCTTCTTCCTATACGATTTATAATGACATTGACAAGACAATGCTGGCACGCCTTTCAACTTTAGAGGCTACAGGCATATATGCAGCAGCTTACCGCTTGATTGACGTGGCATTTGTACCAGTGCGTTCTATAACAGCCGCAGCTTATGCACATTTCTTTCGAGAGGGGAAAAATGGTATTAGTAGCGCTTTAACTCTTGCCAAGCAACTAGTAAAAATTGCAGGTTCTTACGGATTAATCGCAGGCATAGGGTTGCTATTATTCGCTCCAGTGGTGCCTTATGTGTTAGGAAATGAATATGCGATCGCAGTGGAAGCCTTACGTTGGTTGGCACCGATTCCCTTTTTTAGAGCTGTACAGTGTTTTGGTGCTGATGCACTTAGCGGTGCAGGATACCAGGGTTTGCGCAGTGCCGTACAAGTAATCATAGCTTTATTCAATATCCTGCTCAACCTGTGGCTAATTCCCCTTTATTCATGGAAGGGAGCCGCCTGGTCTAGTTTGGCTTCTGATGGGCTGCTAATGCTTTTGATATGGGCGCTGTTAGCTTTTATGCACCGACAACATAGCTCAAATTCTCAAGGAGGATAATTTAATGAAAGATTGCTGCGTCAGTTTGCAAATTAACCTAGCTCCCACCGATTTACCCCATGCAGTGCATATATTACCGCATCAGCTTCGGCAATGGGCAGCACAGGTGAATGAAGTTGTGCTGATATTGGATACACATCGAAGCCGTGGGCGTTTTGCCGAGGGTTGGGAGGAAAGGCTTCCCAAAATGCGGCTTTTATTAGACAAATGTTGTGCCGATTATCCAAACACATATCTGCGAGAAGTAGATTACTCTCCTGAAGCTATGGCTAGTGTTGGCTCCTTATTTTTTGGTCAACAGTCAGTCCCGACAAAAGACTTCCGGGGTGGTCCCTTCTATTCATACTTCTTTGGCTTGTATGCTGCCAAGCATAATTATGTATTTCACATGGACTCAGACCTCATGTTTGGCGGTGGTAGTTCAACTTGGATTGCTGAGGCTGTACAACTTTTAATTGAGAAAACTGACATTTTAACTTGCAGTCCCCTACCTGGGCCACCAACTTCTGACGGGCAATTGAAAACACAAACTGCTGAATTAGAATCTTATAACTCTTTGGCTTTTCGTTTTTCCCATTTTAGTTCGAGGCTCTTTTTGCTAGACAAGCAGCGTTTTGCCTCTAAAATTAAACAACTGCCTTTAAACCCTCCTTCTATAAGCAATATCGTCAAAGCTTGGTTCGAGGGAAATCCAGCCTACGAATTGCCAGAAATACTTTTCAGCCAAGCTATGTCAAAACATGGGCTGTTTCGAGTTGACTTTTTGGGTCACGAACCTGGAATGTGGTCTATTCATCCTCCTTACCGCTCAGATCTGTTTTATCAAAAACTCCCCGAAATAATTCAACGAATTGAAACTGGCAATATTCCTGAAGCGCAACGTGGAGATTACGATCTTAATGACTGCTTAATAGACTGGACAGATGCCCGAATGGCTTTGCAGAAGAAATACTGGCGTAGACGTCTCATCAAGAGACTGCTCCCTATTTAAGGTTATAAAATTTACACATTTTATGGATCAGCCACTCGTCAGCATTATCATCAACAACTACAACTACGCCAAATATCTGCGCGAAGCTATTGAAAGCGCTTTAAGTCAGACTTACGCAAATACTGAAGTCATCGTGGTAGATGATGGTTCGACCGATAAATCTCAGGATATCATCACTAGCTACGGTTCCCAAATTGTTCCGATACTTAAGCAAAATGGCGGACAAGCATCTGCATTTAACATAGGTTTTGCCGCCAGTCGAGGCGAAATCGTGATTTTTTTAGATGCTGATGATTATCTGTTTGCCTACGCAGTTGAGCAAGTGGTCGCATCTTGGAAACCCGATGTAGCCAAAATGCATTATCGTCTGGAATTAGTGGATGCTGTGGGAAACTTCTTAGATATCGCTCCACCTCCTGAAGTGCCTTTCGATAGCGACGATGTATTACCTATTCTGTTGGAAAAGGGCTGTTACACAACTCAAGTAACTAGCGGCAATGCTTTCAGTCGCTCTGCTTTAGCTCAAATTCTTCCGATCCCAGAAGCAGAATTTCGTATCTGTGCTGATGGCTATTTAAATACTGTAGTGCCTTTTTATGGGAAGATTTTAGCTCTAGAAGAACCTCTTGGAATATACCGCAAACATGGAAGTAATGTTTGGTCTACAGCTAGCCAAGAATTGTTCGTTGACAAGTTTCACAAGTCAATAGAACACGACTTGCTGAAACATAAATTTTTGCTAGACACAGCTATTAAATTTGGGCATAAAATATCTCCTGAACTAGGGTCTTGCGATTACCTCCACTTGATATCTCGGCTCGTTTCTTTGCGCTTAGACCCTCAAAATCATCCTCTTGCCGGGGATTCGCCCTTAAACTTAACTTACAACGGATATTGGGCGATTTGGAAATATACAGAGTTTCCTCGTAAAAGAAAACTAATCCTAAGTTCCTGGTTTATATGGGTAGGTCTGATGCCCAAGCCTCTAGTCATACCAGCTGTTAATTGGCTACTCAATACTCAAACCCGTCCTCAAAGTATAGATTGGCTACTCAAAAAAATTCGCACATTCACAAGTTAATAATATGAATCAGCTAGTAAGCATCATTGTCAACAACTACAATTATGCTCAGTTCTTGCCTGAGGCTGTTGACAGTGCCTTGAACCAAACTTACCCAAATATTGAGGTGATTGTCGTAGATGACGGTTCCACTGACAACTCTCAGGAGATAATTACTAGCTACGGTTCCCGAATTTTACCTGTAATCAAGCAAAACGGTGGGCAAGCATCAGCGCTTAATGCAGGTTTTGCTGTAAGCAAAGGAGAAATCATAATCTTTTTAGATGCTGATGATTACTTGTTCTCAAACACCGTTGAGGAAGTAGTTATAGGTTGGAAAAGTGATATAGCAAAGGTGCAATATCGAATTAAGGTGGTTGATGCGTCCGATAACTTTATCTGTATCTATCCCGGCCCCGAATTGCCTTTTGCTGGTGAAGAAGTTCTACCAGTTTTGCTGAACAGGGGATGGTACACAACGGCAGTGACCAGTGGCAATGCCTTCAACCGTTGTACTTTGGCTCAAATTCTTCCGATCCCAGAATCTGAGTTTCGCATTTCCGCTGATGGTTATTTGGTTACTCTTGCGCCCTTTTATGGTCGGGTAGTCTCGATAGATCAGCCTTTAGCAATTGGTCGCGTTCACGGAAGTAATTCTTGGGCTATCTCTGGTGAAGGAGTTCAAGCTGAAAGATTACGCAAGTCAATCAAGCATGACTTTCAAAAGTATAAATTTTTACAGAAGCAAGCTACTGAATTAGGATATACAATCTCCCATAATCTGGGCTGCCGCGATTACTTCCACTTGACATATAGGCTCGCTTCTTTGCGTTTGGATGCTCAAAATCATCCAGTCTCTTCCGATTCACCCTTAGACTTGGCTGGCAAAGGCTATTGGGCAATTTGGAAATATACAGACTTTCCTTGGAAAAGGAAGTTACTCCTGAGTACTTGGTTTCTTTGGGTAGGTTTAATGCCCCAACCTCTAATTAAACCAGCTATATATTGGCTGGTCAATTCTGAATCACGTCCTAAATTTCTAAATAAATTACTTCAAAAAATACGTTCAATCATCCCTTAAATAGTGTCTTGTCAAGTGATACCACTAATACCCATAGCTAAATAGTGGTAAATTTTTTTTAATTAAATATATCTATACCACAATTAAAAAGGCTCTCTACTATGAAGATAACTTTAGTATGTCATGAAATACCATACCCACCAATTCACGGTGGTCGTATAGATATGTGGCGAAGGATAAAGGCTTTATCTGCACAAGGTGTAGAGCTACAAATCATAGCTTGGTGGTTTAATAATAGCCCAACTCCGGAGGAAATAACTGAAATTCATAAATACGCTCAGAAAGTACATCTCATACAGATTAAACGCACCTGGAATTTTCAGGTAAAGAGAGTAGTTGATTTATTACGTTATCCTCTTGAAGTTACATCTAGAATTCCGAAAAGAAACGAATTAAAAAAATTACTCTTAGAAGTCCAGAAGTTTAATCCTGATGTCATCTTTTTAGATGGAATTCATGGTGGAGCGCTTGCTAATAATCTCAGCGAATTATTGCATATACCTCTAGTTACTCGTTCTCATAATATAGAACATTTATATTATCGTCGGATGTTGTCATCAGCAACCGGCTTAAAAAATAAGTTAAAACGGTATTTATCTGTTATTCATCTAGAAAAATATGAAAAAAAACTCTTAAAAAAGAGTGCTTTATTTTATGACATTTCCGCTGATGATTTAAAATTCTGGCAAAGTCAAGGATTTACTAATGGTCGTTTGCTTCCACCACTGATGGAGTTCCAAGATAATCAGGAGGAAAACAGAGTTAATCAGAAAAATGAATCAAAACAGAGTTACGATATTGTATTTTTAGGCAATTTATCTTTAGAAAATAATGTGGCTGGGGTTGTTTGGTTCTTGACTGAAGTATTACCCAGTATTCGCATTCAAATGCCTCAAGTGACCGTATTAATAGCAGGCTTGAATCCTGTTAGTAAGATTATACAAATTTGTGAAGTATCTGAAGGTGTCTTTTTGAGCGTCAATCCCCCCTCAGCAAATTCTATTTATAAATCTGGAAGAGTATTAATTAATCCGATTCTCACTGGCAGCGGTGTTAAGATAAAATCTATAGAAATGTTAAAATTTGGGAAACCAATTGTTTCGACTTTGGAAGGAGTATCTGGTCTACCTGAAGCTGTGAAAAAATATTTTAGCATCGCTAAAGATTCTCAGTCTTTTAGCTTAGAAGTAATTAAAGCTTTGTCAACATCTAATAATATATTAACTAAACATGAATTGCTAGAATCTATATTTGGATATAAAGTCATAGGCAAGGTTGTCTCAGAAATAAAATCAATTTTGCCAAAATAAAACATATTGTTCATTCAGATTTATAATTTTTTAAATTAAATGAATTGAAAGGTCATTTATGAGAGTTGACATAGGTGGTATCAAGATTGATAAATACAGTTTTGATGAAGTTGTAGAACGCATCGTAGGCCATGCATTGTCAGGTAAGGCACCAGAATATGTCGTTACACCCAATGCGATGCACATTCTTACCTTACAAAAAGATGCTCACTTTCGAGAGATTTATCGCCAAGCTTTTTTAGTTGTACCAGATGGAGTTTCACTGCTTTGGTCAGCCAAGTTTTTGAACACTCCTCTCAATGGTCGAGTAAATGGCACAGATTTGTTTGAAAAGCTTTGTGCTATTGCCTCACAAAAAGGACTCAAGGTTTTTTTGTTAGGAGGCCGCCCGGGAGCAGCCGAGAAAGCAAAGGAAACCCTCGAAGCTAGGCATCCAGAACTTAAAATTGTCGGTACGTACTGTCCTCCCTATAATTTTGAGTTTCAAAAAGCAGAATTAGAACTAATTAATTCCAAAATAAAAGCGGCTAATCCTGATCTGTTGTTTGTAGGTTTGGGTGCGCCTAAACAAGAAAAGTGGATAGCTGCAAATTATCAAGAATTAGGAGTGCCAATTTCTGTTGGTATTGGGGTCAGTTTCGAGCTGGTTGCTAATATGGTGACAAGAGCGCCAGTCTGGATGCAGAAAATGGGGCTAGAGTGGTTATTTCGTTTAATAGTAGAGCCAAGTCGTTTGTGGAAACGTTATATCATTGGCAATCCTCTCTTTATTTGGTTGGTATTGAAGCAACGTTTGGGAATTTTAAAGTTTCAGTGAAGATTGCTGGTTCTAAATGCTCAAAAATATGTTGATGAATAGAAGGTATGCTCTGTGGTTGGGCTTGGGAACTTTGGGAGCCATAGGCGCTTTAGCTAAAGGTAAAGCGATGTATTCGAGTCACAAAACTCAAGACTTTGAGTTGGCAAAAAATAACTTCAGCATCGCTGGGAAAGCTTCGCTGAAGCAACGTGCGGCAGCAAAGGGATTGATTTACGGAGCAGCAATTCCACGGCTCTACCTCTCTTCCGATCAAAAACTAGCTGCTCGTCTTGCTCAAGAGTGTGGCATACTGACCCCAGAATGGGAACTTAAGTGGTCTGCCGGACACAAACCTCTGCGCCCTAGTCCAGACACTTTTGACTTTACTGCTGGAGATTGGATGGCTAAATTTGCCCGCACACACAGGATGCTTCTGCGAGGACACACCTTAGTCTGGCACGAATCTTTACCCACTTGGTTTAAAGAAACCGTCAATCGCCAAAATGCGGAACAATTTTTAGTGAAACATATCCAGACTGTGGTTACACATTATGCTGGGCAAATGCACTCCTGGGATGTGGTAAATGAGGCAATTGAAGTTAAAGATGGCAGGTCTGACGGTTTACGCAAAACACCTTGGTTAGAGTTTTTAGGTACAGATTACATTGACCTTGCTTTTCGCCTTGCTGCGGAGTTTGATCCCAAAGCTTTGTTAGTATATAACGACTATGGGCTGGAATACGACACCTCTCATCATGAAGCAAAAAGAAAAGCTGTTTTAAAGTTACTAGAGCGTTTGAAATCCAGAGGAGTACCAATTCATGCCCTTGGTATGCAATCTCACATGGATGGCAATGAAAAGCGCTTTAATCCGAAAAAGTTGCAAAATTTTCTGGCTAATGTTGCCGATCTTGGTTTGAAAATCATGATTACTGAAATGGATGTGACAGATAAAAAGTTACCTCGCAATCCTGTTGTGCGCGATCGCATGGTTGCGGCAGTTTATCAAAATTATCTTTCAGTAGTATTGAATGAGCCAGCAGTTACAGCAGTAATGACTTGGGGAATAAGCGATCGCTATACATGGCTTTCCAAGTTTCAACCCCGTTCTGATGGTGCTGCCGTCAGACCTTTACCACTAGATAGCAACTTCAGACCTAAATTAGCATGGAATGCGATCGCTCGTGCTTTTGATAAAGCTCCCAGACGTTAATAATACTTTTATTTTTAGGCTAATGAACTTAAAGTCTGTGTATAGTTGTAGAGTTTTGTAACCTCGCTAGTCTATACTATTTCAAATAACATCAATAATTTTAACAAGAATGCAGTATTCCAGCCTTAAGTAAGTCATTTTTGTAGTTTCTCGCCTAAAACCTGTACTTTTGAAGCTTTATGTTGGGAAGAAATATGGAATCTCGAGAATCTATTGATTTAGACTTGGGTCGTTACTTATCGATGCTGAAGCGGCATTGGCTACCTGCTACAACTATCTTTGCAGCTACAGTTGCTCTGAGTGCTTTAGCTACAACATTTATGAAGCCATCTTATGAATCAGAAGGAAAACTACTATTCAAAATTCCATCTTTTAATGTAGTAGGGTCTAATCTGTTGCCCAATAGCTTGGAAGGAGCAGATACAGGAGATTTAAAATCGCTGGTAGCGACTCAAAATCCTATTAGTACACAGATAGAAGTTATTTCTTCCCCTGTTTTATTGCAACGCACAATAGATGAACTGCAACTCAAAGATGATAAAGGCGAAGCACTAGAAGTTGAAGCCCTGGAAAAGGCCCTAACTCTAAAAATTATTGGTGGTACAGATGTGTTGCTGCTGAACTATAAAAGCCGTGAACCCGAAGAAGCGGCAAGAGTAGTTAACACAATTATGAATCTTTACTTAGAAAATGATATTCTCACAAACCGCTCTGAGGCAGAAGCAACCCGCCAATTTATGGCCAGGCAACTTCCTAAACATAAAGCCGCAGTTCAGGAAGCAGAAGTAGCTCTACGCATATTTAAACAGAAAAATAATGTTGTAGATTTACTAGAGGAGACAAGGTCAGCAGTTGGAATTATTGGGAATTTAGATAACGAAATTAATAATATTAAAGCTCAACTAGACGAGGCGAACGCTCAAAGTAATGAACTTCGCCAGAAAGTAGATCTAAATTCCCAAGAGGCGATGTCTGCGAGTGCCCTTAGCCAGTCACCCGCTGTACAAGGAATTCTCACACAACTTCAAGATATAGAGCGGCAATTAGCAACTGAACGCAGCCGCTTTTTAGATGACAATCCAGTAATTGTTAATTTAGAAGCGAGAAAAGCCAACTTAAAAGAGCTTCTAGATAAGGAAGTTGAGCAGACTAGTGGCGGACAAACAAGAGTTCAACAGGGATTATTGCAGATTGGAGAACTCAAACAAAACCTGATCAGAGATTTTTTACAATCAGAAGTTCAGCGCCTTGGTTTGGCCCAAAGGCTAAGTTCTTTGTATAACTCAAGAACTGCCTATGCACAGCGGGTGAAGATATTACCGCAATTAGAGCAAAAACAGCGCGAACTTGACCGGAGACTTCAAGTTGCCCAATCTACCTACCAAACTCTTTTGCAAAAAGTTCAAGAATTGCAGTTGGCGGAAAATAATAATACGTCTAATGCCCGCATAATTGCTAAGGCTTTAATTCCTAAAAAGCCAGTATTAGGGATGAAACCTATAGTCCTGCTACTAGGAGTTATGTTCGGTGCCTTTTTGGCCACAACTGCTGTTGTCTTTCTAGAAACAAGAGATAGATCTCTAAAAACACTTAAGGAAGTTAGAGAGATCTTTGGATATACTTTATTGGGTATAGTTCCCTCTTCTACTAAAAAAGTTCGCTCCCGGAATCGAGATGTCGAATTAACAACTCCAGAAATTGCTGTTAGAGATATTCCACACTCCTTAACTAGCGAAATGTACCGTATGATTCAAGCCAATCTGAGATTTCTGAGTTCAGATAAGGTACTAAAAACTATAGTGGTAACTAGTGCAGTTCCTAAAGAAGGCAAATCTACAGTCTCTGCTAATTTAGCAGCAGCGATCGCCCAATTAGGACGTCGTGTTTTACTAATTGATGCAGATATGCGAGTTCCTTCTCAGCATCATATCTGGCAAATCACTAATGCAGGGGGATTGAGCGAAGTACTTGTTGGTCAGACTGAAGTTGAAACTGCTGCGTTTAGGGTAATGGATAATCTTGATGTCTTAACTGCGGGAGTTAGACCACCGAATCCACTAGCTTTGCTTGACTCTAAACGCATGGCATCACTAATTGACAAATTTTCATCTCAATATGACTTCGTAATTATTGATGCTCCTTCCTTGCTTCTTGCCGCTGATGCTCTGACTTTAAGTCATATGACCGATGGAATTTTGTTAGTGGCTCGCCCTGGGGTAATTGATTCTAGCAGTGCCAGCGATGCGAAAGATATGTTAGAGCGTTCCGGTCACAACGTTTTAGGTTTGTTGGTTAATGGTTTAGTTGAAAAAAATGAGTCTAGCATTGATTCCTATCAAAGTAGGGAATATGTTACTAGTGAAAGAGTAGCCAAAGAAACTAATATAGCTTGGCGAAATTAAGCTCATTTTTTGACTTCAAACAGAAATTGTCGTGCGGTAAGTCACAGGTTACATATATAAACAGGCATGGAGCATTAGTATTATTGCTTATTCTCTAAATTATTTAATAGGAGTGAGCTAATGTTGTTTTGAATATTTCAATTAAATAGTTATAAATTTGAAGATTTGACAAAAAAGCTCAATTCAAAAAATATTAGCAACACATCAATCAACTTTAGGGGCGCAAAGTTTTGTGCCCCTAAGCTATCTATTTGTAGCATTCTGTTTTCAAATTGTATAATTTAGAGTTTTAGGGACAAGCTATAAAAATAATAAATTTGGCTAAGAAGACCCAAAGACGTAGAGCGCGATACCTCTTAATATCTGCGCGGTTACAGGAAAGCAGACTTATCCGTCTCAATATAAAGATGAGAAGCAAGACTACGAAATTTATATGCTAATGAGTATGAATTAAACTTTTTCGTGAGTGTACTTTTTTATTTCTGGAATTTACCCAATGATGGATAATAAAGCTAATTCATTACTGACAGTACCATTAGGTGATTTAAAGGTTTCAGACTTGGCACTTACCGATGCAGGTGTTATTAGTCAGAATCTGCTGTTGTCTCTGGTCATTCCTACTTACAAAGAGCGGGACAATATTAAAAATGTTGTCAGGATATTGAGCCAGTTACTGGATGAATCTATTCCAGGAGAATACGAATTGATTGTAGTAGACGATGATAGTCCAGATCGGACTTGGGAAGTAGCGCAATCTTTAACAGAACAATACCCTCAGCTGCGAGTGATGCGACGCCAACAAGAGCGTGGGTTATCCTCAGCGGTGATTCGTGGATGGCAGGCAGCAAGAGGGCATGTATTAGGAGTGATTGACGGAGATCTACAGCATCCACCAGAGGTATTGACGCAATTGTTGTTTGCAATTCAACAAGGAGCGGATTTGGCAGTAGCCAGCCGTCATGTGGAAGGAGGCGGCGTTAGTAGTTGGAGTGTTGTTAGGCGTTTCTTGTCTCGTGGCGCTCAGGTTTTGGGATTAGTTATTCTGCCAGGGGTATTGGGGAGAGTTTCCGACCCGATGAGTGGTTATTTTATGGTGTGTCGAAATGCGATCGCTGGGGCAACTCTCAATCCAGTAGGATACAAAATTCTGCTAGAGGTAATTGGGCGGGGCAAGGTAGATAAAATTGCTGAAGTCGGCTATGTGTTCTGCGAACGCAAAGAGGGCGAAAGCAAAGTGACATGGAAGCAATATGTGGATTATTTACACCACCTAATACGGTTGCGGCTTTCCACAGGACGTTTAGGAAAATTCACTCAGCAAGTAAATTTCCCGATTGGTCGGTTCCTCCGCTTTGGTTTGGTGGGGTTAAGTGGAGTATTTGTAGATATGGCATTGCTGTACTTACTTAGCGATCCTACAACCCTAGCTTTGCCTCTAACTCGTAGCAAAATCATCGCCGGTGAAATTGCAATTTTTAATAACTTCTTGTGGAATGATGCTTGGACATTTGCTGATATCTCTATGCAGCAGCAAGAATGGCGTCAGCGCTTAAAGCGCTTTTTGAAATTCAATATAATTTGCCTTGCTGGATTGGTGTTGAATGTATTGGTATTAAATCTGGTATTTAATTTCCTTGTTCCCAATCGCTACATCGCCAACTTGATTGCGATCGCCATTGCTACGATATGGAATTTCTGGGTTAACTTGAAACTTAGCTGGCGAGTCACGCAAGTGAAATAAATAAGTGAGTATAAGATTTAAATTAATTACCCATCAAAATCAAGTATTTCTAGCTGGAGTTAAATCTGATCTATAACTTGATTTAATATCTGACTTTTCCCGTTAAGTCTCTTTTGCAAGCTGCCAACCCTCATAGAGGTTATGCAATTTTAACCAACTTCGCCACAGAACTTGGATGCCAATAGGTTTTTTGCTTCAGTGTTCTAGGTAGCCGCCAAGACGAGCAACGGCTTCCACAGCCCAACTAACTGTTAGCACCTTGGGTTACTAGTTTACCTCATGGATATGTTTATGTGCAGCTAAAAGCTGGAGATATTTTTCATTGGTTTTTGCTTGTATCCACTTAGCTTTAAATATTGCTGCTGATTCTGCTTTAACTGCGTCTATTTCATAAGGTAGAATTTCTTTTTTCTGACCTAATTCTGGCAAACCAGCTTTGTATTTTCTCCCACTTTTATGATTTGCATAGCGGCGGGAGCGAGTATAGCCCATTTGTAAAAATTTACGCGCCATATCTGCGCCGACAAAATCATCTTGCTCTAAATAAATAAGAAAAATATTGTAAATTTTTTCACTCGACTCTTTAGCAATATCAGGAGTTTTAAACCGCCAGTAGGGGAGAATTTCCGATTTATATGGTTCTACCAAAAGTACACCCTGTTCACCTTTACCAACACGATAAAGTTCAGGATGTTGCCGGAAATTGATATTTGCAAAGTCTAAAGAATAATCAAAAGACATGGTAAGTTTTTATTTTGAATATTAAACTTTAAACAAAAAGTTTAACTTCTATCCTTGTAGGGAAAGTTTATTCTGCCATGTTATCTAGCTCCTGTGTGAATAGTGTCTTGGCTCTAGGTACTTTGCGTAAAGTGCATCACATTGCTCTCAACGTTAAAGATATGCAAGCTTCCCGACACTTTTATGGGACTATCCTGGGTTTGCATGAACTCACAGGCGATGAAGTGCCAGCAACCTTGGTTGAACTTGTCGCAGTTGGGAAAGTAGCCAACTTTATTACTCCAGATGGTACAATTCTGGATTTATTTTGGACACCTGATCTAACACCACCAGATGCAGATCCAGAACGGAGTTTTACCAGAGCATATCACTTGGCCTTTGATATAGAACCACAATTATTTGAGCAAGCGGTGACAGTAATCAGAGACAATCAGATAGCGATCGCTCATGGCCCAGTCAGCCGTCCTACTGGTAGAGGTGTGTACTTCTACGATCCTGATGGCTTAATGATTGAGATTCGTTGCGATCCAGAAGTCGCATAAATAAGGATGACAGTAAACATACCTAGTTTGAGTAAGAAATTAATGCAGATATATAAAGTAATTGAAGAGGCGATTACAAAACCCCCAATTCCTCACGAAGCATACAAGCAGTCCTTGAAAGCTTGGGCAATGTATTGCTTGCGAGACAAAGGTTTTAAAGTAATTTATGCCCAAAATGCCGACTTTGCTATTGAACCCAAAAATGCAAACAAGTTGTATTTTAAAGTTACAAATAATCCAGCTGATGTAGACAATTCTTGTGGCTGGATAGTTTGGGATAGTGCAGCCAAACGTGCCAGTTTCATTCCACCGCAATAGATGATGCTAACTAGACCACAGCATCATTGATGTGTGGAGCAATCTAAAATCCAAAATTGATTGACTCGCTGCCAGAGTTTAAGGACATTGCTCAATCCTCAACACCATAAATTCTGGCAATCTGCTCCAGTATTGAGGACTGCCCAATTCATAAATCCTTTAAGGGCTGGTTCAGGCAACGCCAGAAGAATTTTATAAAATGAATCACCCGACTCATAGCGGTAGAAGTGTTCAAACCGAAAGGGTTAGAAACAATTTTACTGGCTTTATCAGCCTTCTCTGGCAAGGCAGCCCCAATAAAAAATT
>NZ_JCACKA010000097.1:0-40128 GCF_059505145.1 Mojavia sp. | reverse complement strand
TACGCTCAGATAGGGTCAACAGATTCCACACAGCAGATTTAAACTCAGGAGTCCAATCTTTTACTAGCTCCTCAATCATCTCCCAGGACTGCAAAGCAATACAATCGCTAATCCGTTCCGCATTAGTAATAACGTCGGTGTTCGCATGATCACCATCACTATCACAACCCGCTTCATTAGAATCAGCATTACCTTGAGTGTTGCCTAATTCCCCATCTGACAAAGATTCATCTGTTGTTGTCGAAGGCATCTCTACTGGTGACGGCGACTGTGATGGCAACTGTGACGGTACTGATGACGGCGCGAAACCCTTACTCTGATTGCTTTGTGATGGCGTTGAGATTTTGGGCGACTCTTGGGGCTGATTTTCTAGCAAAATTGATTGAGTGTTTGGCAGTGAGGGTAAATTTTCTCCAACGAGTAGATCCAATTTTTGATTATCGATTTTTTCTTCAATCAAATCAGGGATTGTGCTGTCACCTGCCTCAAAGTTCTTATTTATCAGGGATTGAGAGCCGTCACCTGTGCCATCACTACTGCTGTCACCACTGCCGTCACCTGCATTAATTCTTTGAGCCAGGGTATAGTCATGAGTTGGGATATGGTCATCCATGCCCACAATTCTTAGGCGCAATCCGCGAATGAATTTCCCGGTCTTGGTCGCTTCTTTTTCTACCTCCCAGCCCAGGACACTGCGGCACAACTCTAATAAATCAGGGGAGAAGTTATTGTGATGTTTGGCATGATTCCCCGATTTACGGCAATAGCTGTTATACGAGCCGAATAATGTCACCGGAGTAGTCCCGTCTTCTCCTTCATGGCGATCGCTGCCGACTGGGGTTTTCGCCATTGGGTCATAAATGACGTGCTGGTTAATCCAAGCAGCGATGGAATCTACGCGGGTGCGGTTTTCCCAAAATTCCAAGGCACATTCGGGAATCTCTTGTAATCCCAGTAGCACGTTTGTAACGTGTTCATCGGGGATGCTCAAAACATAGTTGGTAAACGCGGATAGTTCCGGTGCAAATACCACTTCTAAGTTGCGGCGTTTTGAGGGTGGCACTTCTTTCTGACAAGGGACAGTAATCACTCGGCGTTTGACGCGGCTGGCTGATTCGCCCATGAAAATCGGCAGGTTGGACAGCACTAATACCATGCCGTCATAGCGATATGGAAACGCCTTTTTCCCTTTCTCCTCTGCCCTGATAAAGTCTTCCCCAGTTAACGACAGGAATTTCCCCAGCTTACCAGTTTGCTTGTCTTCGTCTGGGAACAGTACCAAGCGCTTGCGGTAAGCGTTAGCTCCCTCAAATCTGTTGCCGCACCATTCTTCAAGAGTGGTGGTGTGGACATTCTGTTCACCAATTAAATTCACCACCAGCCGACTAAAACTGCCTTTGCCCGTACCACCAGGGCCAATGAGGTGAACAAATTTTTGCAGGTCATGTCTGCCCTTGATAACGGCGTTACAGTAGCACAGCAACAGGTCTTTGATGGCATCGTTACCGTTAGACAGGTGATTGAGGAACGCGTCAATTTCTGACCAGTTTTTAGCATTGGGATCGTAAGAGCGTGGCAGTTGCCAAGTCAGGCGATAACTGGGGGAATGGGGTAAAAGCTTGCCTGTGGACAACTCCACCACACCATTCATAAAGGGCAACATTTCTCTGGGGGAAGCCTCAAGCCATTTGCGAACTATCAGTTGATTTCGCATGGCTTTGACGATGTTGGTAATGTAGGTGTGGGAGTTGTAGCCTTCAATCCCCTTGCTGGCAAGTATCTGTGAGACGATCGCTTCGATAAATTCGTTGGTTTCCGGCGACCAGACCCCAGCAAAATCAGCCTCATAGCGCATCCACAGGGCAATCTCATTGTTAAAAGCCAGTCGGTCACGGTACTCTTGGGCTATCTCACGCCCTATCTTATCCGCAGGCGGCACTCGAAAAGTTCTGCGCTTTGAAAATTGTTTTTCTAAGGAGACGATCGCCGTTTCATAGGCATCATCAAAAGCCCCTGCTCCCTGATTGACAATCAAATCATCCAGCCCCTTACCGTCTTTTGCATCCCAGTTTACATTAGCCGCGTAGCAATCTCGCTTCTCTAATGCTTTGTGCAGTTTCCTTGTCCCTCTGGCTACTGCTTTTTTGGCACTGCGCTTTGTGTCCTGGTCAAAGGCGATGAGCCATCCTGTTTCCTGGCTGGCGAAAGGAATTAAATCTTCTATCAAGCAGGCATTAATCCCAGTTGCGCCGCATTCGCAGCCATAAAGACCCATCATCACATATCCATTGGAGATGGCACACAGGGCTTTCTTGCCGCCCTCGGTGATACCTCTTTCTATGGACGATTCTTTGAGCCATTGCCAAAAGCTACCAACTTTTGGCACTTTTAGGCCGTAGCGTTCCCCTATCATCTGCCGCGCTTCGGGGGGTACAGGGGGCAAAAATGCTCGATTGCCGCCGCCTTTGGGCGCAAGATACTTGTATGGGCGTTCCTTATCTTCGTCCCATAAACTGACCATTACCTGCCATACTGAACCATCTTCATTCATCAAAAACGCGGCATACAACGGCTCGTTGGCTTGATGCCCAAATCGCTTGTAATCCCAGCCTAAAGCGTTATGGATTGGGGTTTCTACATCACCGCCAAGAACACATTCAATATCTTGGTGGAATTCGACACAGGCATCAAATACTTCTGTTGCAATCCCTGAACCTTCAATGAATGACTGGCGAATAAACGCTTGGAATTGTTCAAAACTCTCAAATTTGTTCCGCCGTTCCTCAAGTGGGCTGCTGTTGAAGGTGGTATGGTGTGGTACTAACTCTTGATTTGATGAGGTGTACTGCGCTAAAATTGACGCAGAAATCAAATCTTCTCGCTGTGCGCCATGATGTGACAGTCCGGGCGCATTTGGCGTTTCTAGCTTATTCATTTGTGGCTCCTTAATTTGGTGATTACTTTGATAAAGATTGAGTAATCCCTTCCCCTTTCAGGCACGCCACTGTTACGCTAGAACTAGAAAATATTTTTTGTTTTGTAGCGGTAGGACTAACCGCTGGGTGACGACTGACAATCGTCTTGGTGTGTTCTAGCCTAGTAAGTAGGTTCTTTGTGGCGCACCCGAAAGCAGGTGGGAACTACCCTTTTTTTTGCTTATAAAGCATGGTAAGTCTGCTCTAGGTATGCGGATACTGCATCCAGAATTAATCGATTTCGACTCATATTTAATGCATTAGCTGCCCTAGTCCACTTTTCTAATTCTTTTTCTGGTAGGCGCACGCTGGTTGTAGTAGTTGCGGGAATCTTGGTGGTTGTATTCATGTTTCTTCCACTGGACGTATCACTTAAGCATCATATTTCGAGCTTTAATAAAAAGAAACTGACTTTCTGCTATTCTTTATCTGCAAAAAGTCAGGTAAAAAATAGACAAAGTGCAGTAAAAATATTTTTTCTAATAAAATCGCTTGTGTATTTGTTTCCTCTTGTTGGACAACTTGCAGTAGGATTGTTTCTATTTGGTTAAGCCATCTGGGTAGTTGTCCGTTACAGCTGTAGTTACTAAATATTTTGGTCATAGAAATTACTCAGACTTATTTGATTCTTCCTTACTTTTGGCGATCGCTTTTTAGCTTCACAGCGATTTTAGCGCAATGTTGCAACATCAAGTTAGTGAAACACCTCTTTTACTGAGATACTCTTTAATTGCTTCTTCAACTGCGTCTGTAATCTGAATTTCCTGATCTGTGCAGTAGAGGCGAAACTTTTTAGCTATATCTTTTGATATTAAAGCAGTTATCTGTGAATACTCTGGATTGTTACGTCTCCCCATGCCATTACTCATAAGATTTATTGCTTTATTTTACTGTTGCAATAACAAATCATCATTAAACTTGTTATTGCAACAGCAAGTTATTGCGTTAGCATGACAGTAGCAAACCAAAAACAGTCACTCAACAAAGGCAATAGAAGCCAGAAAGTGATGTTACGGCAAGCCTCTAATTGAATATCTGGATTTATCGTGATTTGCTTAAAAATCAACGCCTTGCCAGAAAAATCAAGACTTTACCAATAATTTGAACCATGACAACCGTATACACCAATGCCAAAAATTGGCTAGTTAAAGCAGACTTGTTAGCCAATTCTGGGCTAACTGACCTTATCGCCGGAAAAGACTCAGGAGCAGGATATGGCAAGGCAATCATCGGTGATTTTTCTATCATGATGCCTGCTGCATACTCACTTGTTCGCAACCGCAACGTCATGCATCACGAAACCATTTCTAAAGATGGCTGCTGGGTTCGATATGTAGAAGGAACACGTCTTGATTTAAAAGATGTTCAATTCTTTTGGGGTAGTGCAGCGATCGCACAGACTGACCACACCCTGTTACACGAAGATAAAGCGAAAAAGGCAGAACTGGCACTAGAAAGCATCCTTGCAGATTTGGCAGTTCTGAATATTCCCGATGGTGTCAAGCTAGAAATTAGTTTGAGCAATCACAACCCAGAACGCTGGGGCCAAGAGATTAAACGCAGAGTAGAAGGGACTCACACCTTTGAGCATCTGCACCCTGTCACTCGTTCCATTGTTACCAAGACAGTTGAAATCGTTGTTACTGGCATTTATCCCGAAGGGTTTGGAAGCATTGCCCACTGCTTATTCGGTGAAGCATCCCTGGTACTTGACCCCTCAGAATTAGCGATCGCACTCGATATCGGTTCATCAACTTGGTTGATTACCGTGTTCAACGGTAGCGGTGCAGTGATTGACCGTCACCTGATAGAGGGTGGTTGCGGTGAACTACACAGCATGATTGCAGAAGCTCTCGATAAGCGAAACGACCGAGTAAGTCTGCTGTCTAAGGATGTGAAGCACTCGCCCAGTCTCGTGAATCAGGGAATTATCGAAGGCACTTTCACTTATGGAGGCAATCACCTCACAGGCAAGAAGTTTGAGGCAGAGTACAGCCAATGTCTAGATGAATGGTGGTCAAACAGGATTGAGAAATTCGCCAACTTTGTGACTGCTGGTAATTATCTAGACCGCGCTAAATACCTTGTCGCCTGGGGTGGTGGTGTTTCCTTGCCAGTAGTGGATCAAAATCTTGCCTCCTTAGGATTTGTGGTTTTAGAAAATCCCCAATTCATCAATGCTTTCGGACTTAAGTTATTAACAGAAATCTCCACAGGAGTGTAAACAAGTGTCTGATAAAACATCCTACGAATCTCGGCGTATAACCATCTCTTACTTAGCGGTTTATGAATTGTGTCAGATGTTCAATATTCCCAGTGATGCGCCAACGCAAGCCCTTAGTGCAGCAGTAGAAAAGCTAATTTTTCAAGGTGGAAATGTGCAGACATCTCCAAAAACTCAAAATTCCTCATCAACACCAACAGCAATTCAACCCAACAAGGCAGGACTAGCGAATATGGCCAGTCAGTTTAAAGGGGTAGCTTCATGAACAACTTAAATAGGGTTTATGACTCAACCTTACTAAGCAAGTCGAAGGTTTACCAAATCGAGCGAACGCTATATCAATACCTCTACCAAACAGGCACAATTAGAGCGCCCCAGTACATCTTCCGCCCTCTTGCTGGACAAAGGAAGAAGGCTGATTTGAAGCTGAATCACAAGGCATTAACTACTCGCTGTTATCAAGTGTCAAACATGAGTACCAAAGCCTCTGTTATCAGCCAATAATCACTGCAATTATCGATTTTTTGAGGTGAATTATGAACACTCAACCACTACCCGAATTGATTGCACAAGCCCAACAATTAGTAACGCAAATTCGGCAGCATCCACAATATCAAGGCTTACGTTTTGATTGCGATGTAACGCTTGGGGATGTCAGCCAATTTTTCAATACTCTGCAATGGTCGGCCGCAGATTCAACTGTGGATGTTTCTCAAGAAGGCTTTTTTCAGTGATGGGAGAGCGATTGCAATGATTGACCGTCGGTGCAATCGCCCTACTTTCGTGTCTACCGCCGCATAACGATAAACGACATAAGGATTGTAGCAAGATGAATAACTCCAATCTATTCTACGAGGCATTAAACGCATTAACTAACAATGGATGCCCATCAGAATTGGCGCAATCAGCAGCTTTTATTGTGGCCAACGATGACCCATTCCAACCCGATTTAGGCAGAACACCACAGCAACAGCAAATCATTCAAGAAGCACTGCCATACTTGCCTACCGGAATTTATGACCAATTTCAAACCATCGATGAAACGCCAAACCCTCTCACACATGGGCAATTCTTAGGGAATTTTGGGGGAGAACTGCCAGACGAAACCATTTGGAGGCTTGCAGAGGGCGACATGACAGCACTAAACGATATTACTGATGATGCAACTAAAGACAGAGCCAGCAGCATCTTCACCAGACTGAATGATTTGGGAGCGTGGGAGTAATGAACCGGACAGTAAAACTAAAACTGGATGCACCCATAACCTATGCTGCCTTGCATTCCCTTTCGGGAATCAGCCAAGAAACAGTATTCCAAGCCCTCGACGGTAACAAAACCGCAGCAGCACAAGTGGCAGATTTTAGAATCAAGCAAACGCAACGCGCCCAAAATGCCAAGGCGGTATTCGGCAACCTATCACAAGGCTTACAGGCAACTGAAGCGGTGATGACAGAAGAAAGCAAGTTTCTGACTGATGCAGGTGCAAGTATCAACAAAATGGCTGATGGTTGGTCAAAGGTTCGGGTTAGTGATGCGCGTTTGGGGTACGGCTTAGAACAGAAGGTTATCGCCTCTAACAACCAAATAGCCCAAGAACAATTTCGGCACTCTAGGACACTCAACTTATTGGGGGAATCGCACCGCACCGAACTGCGAGGGATTGAGATTGACGCGACTAGTGCCAGAACTCAACTGTGGCAGAAGGTTAACGCTAAAAAATCAGATTTGACCCCTGGTGATAAAGCACGGGAAACACTGCGGGACATCCACAGGCACGGCTCTAATGCAATGCGAGGGGTGAAAGGGTTCTTCAGACGGTTGATTGACTAGCTCCTAAATCCCCAGCTTTGCCTGGGGATAATGATTTTCATGAGATGTTCATCATGTTAACCAAGAATCAAAATCAAACACCCATCTATTTCGATGCAGAGATTGTAGACGAGCGTACACAGCATATTCAGGGCGAACAATACGACAGCGAAAAGGTACAGCAGGCAATCGCCCAAACCGATGGCGGCGTAACTGTACTTCGTGGCATTGCTCAGGGTTCTTTCCTGGTTGGGTTTCAAGTTGCGTCAACCCAATCGCTGTATCTAGCAGGTAGTGTTGGGCTGTTTCCCGCAGTCGTGGCAGGTTTACCCGTTGGGCTTTCTGTTGCTGCTACACTCTGCTATTTACGCTTTGACAATAGTGTGATTCCCCTAATTTGCGACCGTCAAAAGTTTGGGCTTGGGGTAACTCGTACCCTCATGCTGGCTGCTAGTTCGTGGAAGTTAACCACAGATGCCCAACAGATGGACTTTGTAGCTCGTAGCAGTTTTTTGGGAGTCACCCAACAGGTAAAGCAGTATGAGGGGATTGAGTCACCAAAACAAACTAATTTCCCCATAATTCTCAGCTTGGCCGCAGTCGTGGCAGTGATTCTAGCTTTCTATTGCCGTAAGAGATGACTATGGACACCATACCATCTGATCTCAATCAACGCTCATACAGCTTACCACCGCGTCTAAATCTGGCAATCATGGCATCCATAACAGGCGCGGTGATTTGTGGCATTGCTGCCCATGTTGGCGACGGCATCTCAAAGAAAGAATTGTGCTTTTACCCACTCTCAGCCAGAATCCATGATGCACCAATAGAAGCAGGTGTTGGCAACCCTGATAAATTGCTTTTGGGTAACAAGTATTGCCGATATGAGCAGCGATCGCAAATCCCAGAGCCTTATCTTAAGGCTAACCAGTACCGCACAAGCAACCCGAACTATAACCCTTGGGCATTTCTCCAGCACGATAGCCTGTACACTTTTCGAGAACTAAGTGCCGACAACCCCTTTAAAATTCATCTGGGCATTGGTGCAATGGTGTTAGGGGCAATAGGGTTGTGGGCCACCACCAGGGCAAGGGATTATCTAAGCGATATCAGACCCCACTACCGAGCTACCAAGCAATTTGAAGGTGTGAAAGCTAATTACTCTCTCAAGCTGGGTGAGCAGTTGCTTGAACTATCTGGAAATGAGTTGATTAAATACCTGCGTGGTATCAAAATCGCTGAGGCCAGACAGCAGTTTATCGCCAGCATTACCCCACAGCAAGTAACAGCCCTGCTCATGGCGATGAATGCGGATGATTACTACGAGTTTGGGTACTTGCTAGATGGTGGTGCAAGTTTTGAGAAGTTTGAGCAACCGCAATTACCACACGGCACACCGGGGACAGTAACCGAACAAGTGCAGCAGCCAGTCATTGCCAACGGTGACAAATACCAATGGATGAAAAACGCGATTGGCTACCCTGCTTTACTGTTTGGCGGTATGGGGTCGGGTAAGTCGTGGACAACTAGAGAGATTGTCTGGCAGAAGGTACAAGCGGGATGGGATGTTATAGCTCTAGACCCGCACGGGACTGAGGTTGAATGGCGAGGGGTGAGGCTGATTACTGGTTACAGGGAAATAGCCGACTTCATGCAATGGTACATGGGGGAAATGCGCCGCCGTTACAGAGCCTATCGTGAAAGCGGAATGGTTGAGGAGCAATGGACGCAACACTTAAGAGACACAAACCAACATTTCTGTGTAGTCGCTGAGGAGTTTACAACTTGGACAGACAACATTGTTGAGCCAATGCCAGATGATTGTGAGGATGAAAAATGGAAGCCCGACCCTGATTTTGTCGGTAAATGGTTTCGCTGTGCTATGACCGAATCCCGTAAACAGTTGATGATTCCTTTGTTTGTCGCCCATGATCGCACAATGGAAATCTTAGCCAAAGCCAAAGGATTATCAAAGCTCAGGGATGCGGCACTGTTAGAGGTGGAACTGTTTGCAGATATAGACAGCGTAACTAAAGAAGCAACAGCAAGCGGTAAAGGTGCAATTAAGTTACCAGGACATGGTGAATGGTTGCCAATTGAACTGCCTAAACTTGACCACAAACGAATTGATTTTCGGTTTGATGAATCTGTGAAAGCTGATGCTCAAAGCAACACCAAAAAGGTAGACCCCAAACTTTCAACAGATCACGAAACAGCAGAGCGCATCTGGCAACTGGAATTTAATTTAGATAAGCCTTCATCAGAATCTAGCCCTACCCAATCCCTAACACCACTAGCCCAATCACTGCTGCAATACCTCCAGCGCACCGGGAGAACATCGGCAGTCATACAGGAGATACAGCCCAACTTTAAGGTAAAGGGTCAACGGTTCAGTTCCGAGGAATTAAAGCGACTGTTTAATGAGTTGGTAGAGGCGAGTCTGTCCGTCTGGCTTGATGCCAATACCATCAAAATCAGTCCAAATCATCCAGACGGACAGGACGGACAGAATTAGACAGAATCCTTGTACAACAAGGGACAGACAAGACAGAGCCGGGACAGAAGCCGGACAGGAGACATTAGCCCTCGGATTGTAGCGGGGGTTTTATTATTAGCGCTCACCCAAGGACAATTCCCTGATGTTTACATCTGTAGACACTGTAAACAAATCTGTCTGTGCGCGTTGTAGAAAAAACTTGGTAGTTGCACTTCTGAGGTGCAACATTGAAGCTCAGAACTTGGATGTTGGAGTTAAAAGCTCGACGTTCCGAGTTCTCAACAGCAATCTTGGAGTAAAAAGGTCGAAGTTTCGAGTTTAAAGGTCAGAAATTGGAATTTTGAGAGCGATCACAAAAGCATTTATCTCAAAAACTTGTCTCTTGTCTTTGAAGTGGCATTATTAAGGGTTCGTGAGGTTAACATAGTAAAAATGTTTTCAGCCTCTTGTCGGTGAAAATGCTAAATCAGGATTATGAATGGAAGCGGTTCTGGTGTCCTCGGTCAGGTCGCATTAATCTAGCTGATGGTGGTTATCTTTGCAACCCAGAAGAAAAGTGGGGCAAAATATACAATCCAGATTTAGTAACCTTTGATGCTATCTCCCACTTCTCATGTTTAGCACTCTTGGGTGAGCCAGGAATTGGTAAAAGCTGTGCTTTAGAAGCAGAGAAAAAACAAATTATCAGTAAAATTCAACAGCAAGGTGGTCAGGTACATTCGTTAGATGATATCCGTTCCTATGGAAGTGAAGACAGATTAGTTCGCAGATTATTTGACAGCCCAGAATTTACTCAATGGATAGAAGGCACTCATCAGTTACATATTTTTTTAGATAGTCTTGATGAATGCTTGCTACGAATAGATACATTAGCAACGCTCCTAGTTGACGAGTTCAAACGTTATCAGAATCATATCCAGCGTTTACATCTTCGTATTGCCTGCCGAACCGCTGTTTGGCAACCAGTCCTAGAGGAAGGACTGAAGCAAATTTGGGGTAAAGATAATGTAGGAATTTATGAACTAGCTCCACTTCGCCGTATAGATGTGAGTAAAGCTGCAAAGATTGAAGGCATCGATAATCCTGAAACATTTCTAGAAGAGATTAACAGTAAAAATGTTGTACCTTTGGCTATTAAACCAATTACATTAGAATTTCTGATTAAAACTTATCGTAGCTACAATGGTAAATTTCCTCCTAATCAAAGGTTGCATGAACTTTATCTTGAAGGATGTCTCTGGCTTTGTGAAGAACGGAATCAGAGCCGGATTTCATCGAAATTAAAAGGTAATTTTAAGCGGCAAGAACGTTTAATGGTTGCGGCTAGGATTGCAGCGATCGCGATTTTTGGCAATAAATTTGCTATCTGGACTGGTATTCAGAGCGATGTTCCAGATGATGACGTATTTATTGAGAAGATATGCCAAGGAAGTGAAAGCGTTGATGGTAGAGAATTTGAAATCACTGTAGAAGCTGTTGAGGAAGTTTTAGATACTGCTTTATTCTCATCTCGTGGTGAATTAAGTCGTATGGGATGGGCACACCAAACCTATGCTGAATTTCTAGCAGCATGGTACTTGGTTCAGCATCAAACACCTTTGGAGCGGGTAATAAGCCTAATAATTTCATCTGAAGATCCTGAATGTAAATTAATTCCACAGCTTCATGAGACAGTAGCATGGCTAGCTAGTATGAGGACTGATGTATTTCAGGAAATTATCAAGACTGCTCCTGATGTGCTGTTGCGAAGCGACATACCCACAGATGCAAATCTTCAAGCAGTGATCGTTGATAACTTACTGAAACAGTACGAGCAGGGAAAACTATTGTATTCAAGCGGTGATAATTACCTAAGATACGAGAAGCTGAAACATTCTGGGCTGACTGAACAATTACGTCCATATATTCAGGTTTCTAGCAACCAAATTGATGCATCTCGTGCAGCGATAGACATTGCTGAGGCTTGTAAAGTAGATGAACTTCAAGAAGATTTAGTAAACTTAGCACTTGATTCATCCCAATTAATTTACCTCAGAGTTAATGCTGTAAAAGCAATCTGTACACTTGGTAATGCAAGTGCAAAATTGCAATTAAAATCACTGGCTTGTAGACAACTTGCAGAAGATGAGGATGACCAACTTAAAGGATATGCTTTGAGAGCAATTTGGTCAGATCATCTGCTAGCAGAAGAATTGTTTAATGTTTTAACTCCACGTAAAAAGATAAACTTCACAGGATCGTATCGAGTCTTTCTTGACTTTGAACTCGTACCCAAACTACAGCCATCTGATTTGCTACTTGCTCTTAATTGGGTCGAAAAGCAAGGTCTTAGAGTCTTTGGACATCCATTTGAAAGACTTGGTGATGCCATACTCCTAAAAGCTTGGGAACATTTTGACTTGCCTGATGTAGCAGAAAGTTTCACTAAAGTCGCTCTAATACAGTGGAAAGAACATCAGAAAGTTATCACTTCTGATAATGAACTTCAAGCACAATTTGAATTCTCACTTATTAATGAGCTTAATAAGCGGCATAAACTGATTGAACAGGCAGTTGGAATAGTTTCACAATCAGGGGAAGATATATATTTTTTATTGGATTCTTTGACAGAAAATATTCTTATAAAAGAAGATATTTTTTGGATGTTAGGTAAGCTTCAAAATATTGATTCTCAAGAAGAGCGAATTTGGGCAGCACTAATTCACTGGAAATTTAACCGTCAAGATGCGTTCCCTCTTATAGATGCTATCCTTACAGCTATTCAGACTAATAATATCTTGCGTGAAGAATTTGCATATTATGTTTCAATAATTGATTTGACCTCAACGCAGGCTGAAATGATGAAGGCTGAATATCAAATGAAGCAAGAAAACCAAGCTCGTAGACAAAAACCTATTCTAGATCCACCACCTAAAGAACGAGTCCTTTTATTTTTAGAGCAGCTAGAGTCAGGAAATCTATCAGCTTGGTGGCAACTAAATATGGAGATGATGCTTAAGCCAGATAGTCAACATTATGAAAAAGAGCTTGAATCAGATTTAACAAAACTTCCCGGATGGCAAGAAGCTAATATAAAAACTCGTGAAAGAATTATTAAAGGCGCTAAAAAGTACATTCAAGAATATAACCAAGTAGCTTATGACTGGATAGGGACAAATACGTATGATCGCCTAGCATTATCTGGTTGTAAAGCTTTACAGTTGCTTTTACAAGAAACTCCAGAATTTATAGATACTCTATCATCTGAGGTATGGCAAAGATGGGCATCTGTTATTGTCGCCTTTCCTCATAGCAGCACCACCCAACGAGAACATTACTATACGGAATTAGTCAAGCGGGCATACATAAATGCTCCCTCTGAAACCCTGAATACGCTGCTGTCTATTATTAATAAGGAAAATGAGGAACATAGCTATATTTTTATTCTTAATAAATTTGAAAAATGCTGGGATAATCGTTTCCAAGCGGTTCTTCTGGAAAAGGCTAAGGATTCTGCAATTAAATATAAATGTCTGGAACAGTTACTTGAAGAACTTTTAAAGCATGAATCGATTGGAGCTAGAGACTTTGCTCAATCCCTTGTCTCTATTCCCCTACCTTCAGAAGAAGAAGCACACCAGAAAGCTGTAGTTGTAGGTAGGGTATTAATCGAATGTGCAGAACCTAATAGCTGGGTGATTGTTTGGTCAGCTATTCAGCAAGATACAGACTTTGGAAGGAAAGTATTTGAAACAGTCGCTAACCGCTACGTGCATGGTCTTCATTTGAAGCTGACTGAAAAACAGCTAGCGGATTTATACATCTGGCTAGTTTGTCAATATCCTCATGCTGAAGATCCTGATCACAGCAATGAGGTTATTGCTCACAATATGGACAATAGAGAAAGCCTTGCTGGTCTGAGGGACAATGTTTTGACACAACTTAGGGAAACTGGGACATTTCAGGCGTGTATTGAGATTGAGCGCATTGCTGACCAGTTCCCTAAACTAACGTGGCTTAAAAGAACGTTGCTGAACGCCCAGAACGTTATGCGGCGTAAAACTTGGCAACCACTCCAACCAGAGCAAATTCTCCAGATTGTGAGTCATAAGCCCAAAAATCAAAGTACATATATAAATCAGACAGGAATTTTTATTACTATGCCAGATTCAAACAACCCAATCATTAACTTTAACAACGCTGTAAACGCTGCCAATATCAACAGCACTATCAATGGAGATCAGATTCAACACAATTATGCTCCAGAACAAAATCTTATAGAGGCTTTTGACGAGATTCAGCAAATCGTAAATCGGATAACTCAAAATTATCCCGCTCCAACTGAAGTAGAGAAACAAATTATTGTGGCAGAAGCAGTAGAGCAAGTGAAGCAGAATCCAACTTTGAGGAAGCGCTTGGAATTGGGAGGAAAAGCATTTATATTTGAAGCACTTCAGAAAGCTTCAGATCAGTGGTGGGTCGCTCCATTTGTGAAAGCAATTGAGGCTGGGGTGAAGGGAGAATAAAGAAATTGAGAAAATAAGGCGATCGCTCATCATTGCTAAAAAGTTCCGATTTTAATTGGAGTCGGAACTAAAGAGCGATTTTTATGTGGTGTTCAACCCTTTTGACCCACTGAACCAGAATCAAGATGCCTGCCGATATCTCGGCAGGCATCTTGATTGTGCAGAAAAACTGCTCATTTAGTAAATCTGCCTTTTCGCATTTGATAAATTAAAGAACAATCTGGCTTATATACGAGCGAAAATAGCTATGGATGGCTTGCCAAATGATAGGTTAACAAAGAAAGCCTATGGACGCATATTAAAAAATGTGCGAAACCTTAAAAACTGCTCACAAGAGAAATTAGCTCAAGTGTGTTTTTCGTGTCGGAGAACAATAGTAGACATTGAAACCGGAAAAATCGCCCCTAATCCCTCTCTTCGAGTCGAGTTTGCCAGAGCTTTATCTAACCCTATACTTGAATATTTTCCACAGTATTCTATTGGACAATTTTCGCATCGATTGCAAATTAGATTTCAGCATGAAAAAGAAGCAGGTAAATATTTTTTGGATGTTGTTAACCAGAAAGATTTAGATAGTTTTCAAGAGGTCTTTTATCTTTATAAAATGGCATCGCATCAAAAGGATGGTGTATTAATGCTCCTTTTGGATGAGTATCTTCACACGCGGATCATGAATGCCCATCCTGACGAACCTACAAGAATTTTAGTCGAACGATATAGACAAAATTATATAGAATTCTTCAAAATTTGGATTCCCCAACTAAATTTCAATATATCACTAGGACAACACCCAATCCACTTGAATATGTTTCAAGCTATCCTTGAGCAAAACCAATCAAAGCTAACTCAAGCTATTCACTGGCACTTAATTAATTCCCTCAATGATGTTGAACGAATTATCAATGCGTTAGAAACTGATTAATAAGTTTTGAACTGAGCCACCACTAGAACTATCATGTTTGTGCAGATTCTCTTCTCATCTAATTGCTTTTGGACTATTGCTTTCTAGAATTAAAAAAGCGAATCTTATCAAGAATTATGATGAAAAATAAAAATTTACCCAAAGCTTGGGATAGTAAATTGCACTCTTTTTTAGTGTTCATACAAATTGTTTTTTACTTAGTGGCAACATCAAACTACTGTTTACAGATTAAAAGTACTCTAAAAGGTGATGATTCTACGAGAATACAGCCTCAGAAGGTATTTGAACTCTAAAAGTGGATGCAACGCACTGGATTTCGATAGGGATTCGACTTAAAAAAAGCAGACGTATTTATCAATTGATCGCTATTCGCAATAACTTTGCTGTGGTGTGTCTGTTAAATTTATTAATTTCTCTCACTCGGAATCCTTCAACATTCCCGTCAACAATTCCGACATCTCCCACAGGTCTTTATTCCGATTATCATCATAAATCATCAGCGTTCGCGGGTCAGCATGACGGCTCAATTTCTGCACCTTTCTGATATTCCCATCCGTCGCATCAAGTGCCGCCGTAATCGCTGAATGCCTGACCCTATGCGGTGACATCGGTTTCTTCACCCCCGCCTTCTTAAAAGCAGTAGCCACTATTTTATAAATGGCATCCGTAGTCAATCTATGCCCTTCATTATGAAAATCTAACGCTGTAAATATCGGTAAATTGCCATTCAAATCCCCCCTAGCAATTAACCAATCAGCAAGAGCAGCCGCCACATCCTTAGACATATCCAAATATTCTTCATTCGTTCCCTTACCCTTCCCCAAAACTCTCAACTTGCGCCCATAAAAATCAAAGTCACCCACATTAAGATGACATATCTCTTGGCGACGCAACGCTAAACCCCACAGCACCAGAAAAATCGCATAGTTGCGTTTACCAATTAAAGTTTCCCGGTCAAACTGGCCAAGTACAAGTGCTATCGCTTTACTATCAACACCCCGCGTATCCCGATATGCCTTAACCTTCTCGCCCTCGACATCTTCCAGAGAATAGTTGCATACCCCCAACTTCCGCCCCATTTTCGCCAACGACTTAATCGCTGCCAACCGCCGATTGATTGTTGCCTCCCGCAACCCAGATTTAATCAACATCGCCTTGTATTTCAACACCACCATCACTGCCTGCTCTCGCTGCAAGTGCAAAAACTCCAGCACGCTATCACCAGTTGGCGGTAAGCCTGTCATCTTCAGAAAGAAATCCCTCAAATCCTTTTCATAAGCCCGTCGAGTATTGGGGTTGCGCTTGTCTGCCAGCAGTTGGGCCAACACATCTGGATCAGTGTCTAGCTGTGCGTCAAAATATCGAGCGATCGGTGCATCTAAACACGCCTCCAACGCAGACTTTACAATTTCTCCCGAATGTGGATTGGACATAAGTGCTGACTCGCGTTCAATAAGAATAAGCAGGGGGGCAGGGGAGCAGGGGAGCAGGGGAGATGAAAGACACTAAGAGTCTGTTTTTCTGCCCGCATGTCCGACTGTTTTCTTTATCAGCCAAGGGTTAGGATTGTTAATCATGTTTACTAAACTACCTAGAATCTTATTATAAGTACTGTAAATTTCTCGACCTGTATCAATATCCAAGTAGTTACACTTGACAGCAAATTCAATCCACGTCTGGGTTTCAGCAGCTTCCGCTTCACAGTCGTTCAACTTAGCTACAAATGCTGCTACGTATCGCCGTTTCCTCCATGCTTCTGCCAGATTCGCACATACAGAACGAGAGCAACGACGAATTTGGTCTGTGAGCGAATAACGTTCCTCTACTGGAAACTTTTTAGACACCTCAAATATCTTCATAGCTGCATCAAAAGCCATTTGATAGACTTTCAAGTCTCGATGAAAAGTAATTGCATTTTTTTCCATTTCCTATCTCTTACCTTCTTCACTCTTTCCCCCCTGCCCCCCTGCTCCCCTGCTTCCCCTCTCCCCGCCTCGTTAGGCATAATTGCTCACTGGTTCGTTATTGATAATGCTCGTTTCCAATAACGTCTATTGTATGTCACTTACAGCGTGCATTAATATTTACAATCCGTGAACACCTAAATCCGTTTTGCGGAAGTGATAGGGTGTCAATTAGTAATGCTAGGTCTGTAATTTCCTTATTGATATCTCCTTGATAGCTTTTCAGAAATGGACTGCGTTCAGGTGGTAGTAACTATCAGAGTGCTGAATTATAAATAACTTCTATAAATAACCAGGGGAATATAGCCCCACAAAAGCCCAGTCGTTGTGACTGGGTTTTTTGCCCTTGGTGCGATTGCGCTCCCGCGCAGCGCCCTTGGCGCTCGCTGTCCTTTCACAGCTTTTACCGTGAAAACTATTAAATTTGACTGGTATTACTTTACAAACAATACTGAAACTGAAACAGTGAAGTTATTTAGAAATAAAAACGTGAATCCAAAAATCAATATGAAAAAAATTATTTTATGCCTAATGAGTTTGAGCGTAGCACTATGTCTAATACTGTTTTCGGAACAGACTTATGCACGCAATTCGGGGTATGAAGTGTGGCTTTCAGATCAAGGAAATACTCAAGGAATTACGGCCAGTTCGCCGAATGGACTGTATGGCGGCAAAGTCAGGATTTATGATAGTGCAGACTTGGAACAGAACCCACCCATAAACAATCCATTGGTATTAGATGTAGTAACTGACTTATTTCCAAATGCACTCTTAACAACAGGATCTGATGTCAACAGAATTCATGGAATTATTCCCACCTCAGATTATAAATACATGACATTAAACTTTGTTGCTTCAGGGCATTTAGGGATAGTAGACGGTGAGACAAAACAGCCTGTGTGCTTATTCCGCTCTACTGCAACTAGTACAGGTAGACAAAATCATATGTCTACGATATCGAAAGACGGCACAAAAATCCTCATCGCTAACCAAAGTGGGCGAATGCTTGAGCGAGTGGATATTCAAAAAAATACCGCAGGACAAGTAACAGGATTTAACTATAACGCGGATGGCAGTATTGACATGGTTGGTGGGACGGGACGAGTATTAAATCAACCTATTGCGGTAGATGTTAATCTTGGGGATAACATTAGTTGTACCGTAACCGGACAGGTCGCAGACGGACAATCCTCTTCTACCCCCAACGGCAATCCTAAACAAGCCGCAGGAGTTCGCCCGACTAATACAGTAATTTGCCCGATTATTTCCGACAACAGTCAGCACGCTTACGTAACTTTAGGCGGCGGTGGTATGTTCGTGGTTGACATCACTACCGCACCCATGAAGATAGTAGCTGAATACGATCTAAACGTAGTTCATGCTGCGGGTTGTGGAGGACAGTCGGCTGATGGATTTATGATCCTCAACACTGGAACCTCTGCCCCCAATGTTTCTGAATTTACACTCTATCGGTTTACACAAGACTATCCTCTAGCACCGAACTATAATCAACCCAATCAACCATTACCAGTTGCTGTCTGGGCAGACCCAGATAATGGAAAAATCATACTAGGGAACAATCGAGATGCACATGGGATGGTCATCGTCAAAAATTTAAGTTCTGGAGAGGACAAATACCTGCACCAGTTTGATCGGGTACGAAATAATGCAGAAGTATTTCAGATGAATCCCCCGTGGGAAAATCTTCACTTGCGTCACGAAGGTACGTACAGTCTGACAACGACTGGATCTTGTGGGACAACTCTGGGAGCAGAGCAAAGTAATGACCCAACTCCGGATTTAGCTGATCTATCTTTAGGTAATAATGGTGACAAGATTTATGTTGCCTTACGGGGGCCAAATCCTCTGACCATAGCACATGCAGCAGCAGGGAGTTGTCCTGGATTGGGAATTATTAAGCTATCTCCTAATAACAAAAGCGGTGAATTAACAAATGTTTTGCCCACGATGATTATTAGTGGAGATAGCACGAAAAACTTGAGTGACCCTCACGGGGCTATTGTGCGTCAAAAATTAAACTAACTATTTCCTACAAGAAAGCTCTCTTTCACAGTCCAGTCAATCGTAACGTTGCTGCGGATAGTTTGCATGCTTGTCGCGGGCGATCTCCGGTGTGGTGTCGGTTAATGGAAGTAAAGCGACATCAGAGTTAGTGAAGCAGCAACCCCAAGAGACTAAGCGCGAACGCACAGTACCAGGGTGGCGTACAAGATGCAAGTACCTTTCTACAAAATCTATGCTGCTTTTGAACCTAATTCAAATAATATAAAAAATGAGCAACCTGTACAAAAGTAAACAAGCAACTAAAAAACTATTTCAGTCAGATAACACAAAATCTACTGTTATCAAGAGGAATATATGGAATTTAGTAAAGAACTTGAGAATGTATTATATATCCCTGAAAACTGTATTCCCTTACCTGAAAACTTTGATTACGAAATAGCTGAATACCTAGCTGAAATGGTATTAAATTCTCAAGAAATTGCCCAAAAAGATTCTTCATATAATGGTTTTGGTGTTTTATTTACAGATAAGACTTTAGATTCAGAACAATCTAAAAATTTAAAAGAAGATTTAATTCGTCATATAGAAAATATATTACGTGACTACTATCTGAACAAAACACGCGGATATTTATCACCATTAGATTAAAAATAGTAGGGACTATTATGTTCCCGGACGAGAGCGAAGATGATCGGGTATATTAGGCGTTCGCCTAATATTTCTAACAAAGGGCCACACAAAATTTTGAATTTGTATCTAGCTTGAATCTTGCTAATGACCTTAATCTCTCTCTGCACATAAAATTTATAGCCAAGATTCAACAGACAATGTTCTCACTTGTTGAATCCTCTGAAAGTCGCTGTCGGCTGACACAATGATCAGACCATGTTGTAAGGCTACAGCCGCAATCCAAAGGTCATTTTCATCAAAGCCTAGATCAGTTATTTTCGTTTTTCTCCGCTTACTTTTCTCCTTCGGTGCAAACTGATTGAATAAAGCGGCTTTCAGTTGGCCGTAGATAGTAGCAGTAGATCCATCAATATTATGGCTGTATATACCCGTTAGAAAACGGTGAATTAGTGCTAAGTTACTTTCCTTGCGTTGAGAACGTTCTGCCATGTCTACCAGTTCCCCTTGAACGATGGCGCAGGTTGCAATCACAGAATTTTCCACTTCCGCAAGGCGATTAAGCACATTGGCATTACCAAGTATTGCTTGGCTACAGTGATTTGTATCTAACAGGTACATTATTCAAAGGGGTTTTCGTAATCAAATTTGGCTTTGCCGCGAGTGGCATAAACTAATTCAAGACATTCTTTTAAATCATCACCCTCCCATTTACCAATTGTTTTTAAGTGTTCGAGCAGTGAGCGACCTGTGGAATTTACTGTAGTGTGAGCGGCGGAAGGAGCCACTTCAGAAACAGGCTGTGTTTGGGTTGACTTCGTTTTCAAAAAGCGTATAAAGTCTAGCGTTTCAGCCAGAATGGTATCTGGTGTCGATTCGATTTCTAAAAGAAGCAGTTCTTTGATAGTCATATTGGGTATGTCCTCTGCTGGAGCGAAGATCCAGGCATAGCTGCATCAGTCTTTTTCATTATCGCAATAGTTTCTTTTAGTGTTACTACACTAAGTTCCAGGTTTTCAGTCAGGAGTCAGTCTAATTTGAAGTTTCGCCTTGGCGTAAATTCACCAATTAGTAAATTTAGATTTTCGCCTTGCTGCCATACTACGTTCCAAGCATTCAGCTAGAGGTCAGTCTAATTTGAAATTTCGTCTTGGCGTAAATTCACCAATTAGTAAATCTATATTTTCACCTTGCAGCTACACTACGTTTCAAGTATTCAGCCAGGGTCAGTCTAATTTAGAATTTCGCCTTGGCGTAAATTCACCAATTAGTAAATCTATATTTTCACCTTGTTGCCATTTCACCCAGACAGCCATGAGAAAATCTACCAATTCGCTTTTATCAATCTCTACGCCACGTCTTTTGAGTTTGAGTAATTCTTCTTCTACATCTAAATCTGTTGAGCGTTTCACATAGTAGGTGCGCCCAATCCAAGCATTATCAGACCGCTTTCCAGTTGCGGGTCTGCCACGTTTGCGTGGTTCATTTTGAGTTGGTGCTGGTGGAGGTGGTGTCTTTGTCACGTTACTCTCTGTGATTGCTTCTGTTGGTTGTTCTGGCTCTTGTTGTGATTCTTCTTTGGTTTCAAATAACTTTTTAAAGGGGCTAGGCTTGCTCATGACAGTATCTCCTTACCCACCTCTTGATACTCACGCCATGCTATTTTGCTGCTGCGGTCTTTGACTTGATAAACTGGCAGCCCCTCCAGTGCCGCTTTTTCATAAACAGCAAATCGTTTAATCCCATGTTGAAATAGTGGTATTCCCTCTGCCTCTAATGCTTCCCGTGCTTGCTGTCCTGTTAAACGAGGAGCTGGGGGAATAATTGTGAGCAACACACGATAGCGATCGCTGCCTAATGATTTGAGAGTACCTACAGTCTGCAACAGTGCATCCATCGCTAAAGCATCAGGAGTAGTAGGCAGGATTAATAGATTGCACCCGTCAGCAAGTGCTTCTAAATCTTCAAAGCTTGGTCGGGCTGCTGTGTCAATGACCACATGATCATAATTACGGCTGTGCATAGGGGCCTGCAATAAATCCACAACTTTAAAAGGTAATGCCCCTCGCTTTGCCCATCCTGTAGCACTGTGGTTTGGGTCGCCATCGACCAGCAAAGTGCTGCCCTTCTGAGATAGAAAGCAAGCAATATGGATGGCGCTTGTCGTTTTAGCGACACCTCCCTTGAAACTGGCAAGGGTGATAATCACGAGATGTACTCCAATAAATGCTGCTAGTTTACTCTTAAAATGGCGAAAATTTGTATTTTTTAATTTATAAAATGTTACCTGGGCAGCAATACAGAATTTCGCCAATTCAAAAATATAAAAACTTAAAAGTAGTAATCACTAGCTTCTCCAAGCTACACCTGAACAAAAGACAGTTTGACTGTATCCCTAATTATTAGATTGGTTAGCTCTCTTTGGTTTACTGGTTAGTACATTTTGGATGAGTCGCTTAAATTGGCAATAATACAAATTGCTAGTAATACAACAATACGTATTTCTGATAATCTATATTTTCGCCAATTCAAAATTAAATCAGCATACCATAACATCATCATTCCACGACTGCATAGGCGATCGCCACCTCATCACATGACTGGTTAACCATCTATTAACCATTTACTGGATGCGTAGGTTTACCTTCTATGTCATTCTAGAAAACGAGAGTTAATTCGGTGACAGTGTTTGTTTTGAGTATCACAGGCTTTTCTCCGAAATTTAAATCTCCGCACATTTAGAATTTTGGAGAAAATCGATGTCAATTTATGTAGGCAACCTCTCTTATGAAGTTACAGAAAACGATCTTAAGGGTGTTTTTGCTGAATACGGTACTGTAAATCGGGTTCAAGTACCTACTGACCGCGAAACAGGCCGTCCGAGAGGTTTCGCTTTCGTGGAAATGGGAGCAGATGCTGAAGAAACTGCTGCCATTGAAGCTCTTGATGGTGCTGAATGGATGGGTCGTAACCTCAAAGTTAACAAAGCCAAACCTAAAGAAGACAGAAGTTCTTCTGGTGGTGGACGGGGCGGATATGGTGGTGGCGGTGGACGCGGACGCTACTAAGTTTTGAAACCTAAAATTTTACAAGCCAGTCTTTAGGTCAGATAAGGAGTCTGTCTTTTTTTTGGACTGTTACCCCGAAAGAGCAATTGATGAAGTCAATAGTCAATTTAGTAGGAGAGATAATGACCCAAATAATAGTGGGTGAAAATGAACACCTTGAGTCAGCCTTACGCCGATTTAAGCGAGAAGTTTCGCTCATCGGGGATTTTTCAAGACATGAGAAAGCACCGTCACTTTGAAACGCCTATTGAAAAATCCAAGCGCAAAAAACTTGCTTTACAAAAGCAGGGTAAAAGACGTTTCCGCACTTGAGAACTGACATAGATATAAATGAATGCCCTCATAGTGTTTATGAGGGTTTTCTTTATGGAATTTAGCAGCAGTAAGCAAAAATTAAGCAGAGTATAGCTCTAGTAGTAACCGACCTCTTACTTAGTAGCTATTTATGCAAGTTTAATTAATGATTATGCAATCAGTAAAATATCAAATTATTTATAATTTTTTTTATAAATAATTCTCAAGTATAAGATAGAAATTAAGTATGAATGATCAAAACTGATACCTGGAATTATCTATCTCAAGGGAGATTTTATTTTTTTTATCTTTACACCCGGCTATTAAATAAACATTTATACGAAGATTCTCTTGTCATTAGGGCTGAAATGAGTAGTGATTCAGATTAAAAAGCTATTTTTTAGATAAATAAGAGCCTAAACGTCAAATAATACGTTGTTTAATTTTTAGCTGAAATAATACGGTGCTTTATTAAAAAATAATAAATAATCCCGTGCTGTGAATAACAGTGTTTTATGCTACTATCTTGAAAAGCGCTTTATTGATTGAAGCCCATACAAGATTTCATATCCAGACCAGTGCTGCCATTACGGCTGAAAACCTCCCCTACCTTTATCCCTTCTCCCTAATTTATTAGGAGATCTATATGCATTAAAGAGGTAATCCGAGTAAGAAAGTTTCATCAAAAGACTATTAGTATGCCTACTAGCCTTAAACGAATAGCTTACTCACACTAAGAGGTGAATTAATGAGTAAAGTATGGAAAAGCACAGCAAAGTTTCTAAATGTAGCGTTGTAGCCTTTTTCTTGTTTGCTTATGTTTTTAAAGATTGAATTGGTTGAACTTTAGATTATTGTAGCTGCTGTTTAACCCGACCAAGAGCTAACAGCAGCACTCCCCCCGTTATTACTGATTTAACTAGAGGTGGATCTATTATGACACAAAAACCAATAACCCTACAGATGTTTTGTTCTCTAAAATCTTTTCAGGAAAAGAGACGAGTAGGTAAAGAACAAATAAAACCGAAACAACTATATACTATATATATTTTCCCCCTACTATCCATGATCAAGGGGTCAACATAACATTTTGCCAATTTTGTAAGTTAAAAATTTTTATTGCAAGTTTTGGAACCTCATCCATAGTTTCAAATCTCTGCAATGACAATTTTTTGTCATTGCAAGTATGTAACATCAAATTGGCATAGTTAGTATTGTTTCATTTCAAGCTAAACTTAACTGATTCAAGGGTTTGCTGAGATTCTGAGCGAAGCTCAGAATGACAACCAAAGACAATCTGGTATAACTCACACGAAATTAAAGTTGTGTTATCGCTTTTCTAGTAAAAGTTCAGTGATGAAACGCAGATAAGGAAAAGGTGTAAGTTTAGTAAACATCTACGTTTTGAGAAGGACACCCTTCAGGTTCCTATCAATTTCAGCCGAAATTAGGAAGTTAATGAATCAGCATAGATGATGCTGAAGTTTGTCCCCAATAGCATAAAGGAGAAGCATATGTCAGCAATAGAATTTGATGTTGGGATTATCGGCGGTGGACCTGCTGGTTCAGCAACCGCAGCTTACCTGGCCAAAGCAGGTCTAAAATGTGTTGTGTTTGAAAGTGAACTCTTTCCTCGCCCTCATGTTGGAGAATCTCTAGTTCCATCATCGACAAGGGTATTTAAAGAGTTAGGATTGCTTGACCAAATGGATCAAGCTGGTTTTCCAAGAAAATATGGTGCTGGTTGGACATCATCTGAAAAAGCTCCTATCTACGATATGGGTTGGGAGGGTCTAGAAGCAGACTGCCATGCGGATGTACGCTTTGAAGAGCGGGAGCAGGCTGGAGTTGACCGCAACTATACTTATCACGTAGATCGAGGGAAATTTGATCTACTCTTGCTGCAACATGCACATCAATTAGGAGCGAAAGTTTATGAAGGGGTCAGGGTGAAAGGTGTAGACTTCTCGGAACCATCCAAACCTCGAATCAACTTTTCTATAGGACATCAAGAAGTTGGTACAAGTGTGCGGATGGTCGTAGATGCAAGTGGTCGTCGTACAGTGCTGGGAAACCAACTTGGTTTGAAAATTAAAGATCCCATATTCAATCAATGTGCTCTTCATACTTGGTTTGAAGGTTATGACCGCACTGCATTAGCCCGCAATGGTTCACAGAAAGAGTTTATTTTCATCCACTTTCTACCAGTCACTAATACCTGGGTATGGCAAATACCAATTACTGAAACCATCACTAGCATAGGTGTTGTCACTCAGAAAAAATATTTTGCTAAATCGAAAGAAGATCGCGAGCAGTTCTTTTGGAACTGTATAAGTAGTCGTCCAGAGCTTTTGGCGGGTCTCAAATCAGCAGAACAGATCCGACCATTGAAGGAGGAAAGCGATTACAGCTATGCAATGAAGCAGATCTGTGGAGACAACTTTGTTTTAGTGGGTGATGCTGCCCGCTTTGTTGACCCTATATTTTCTACTGGTGTGAGCATTGCACTCAATAGTGCCCGATTTGCTAGTACAAATATCATCCAAGCTGCCGAAAAAGGTGTGTTTAACCGAAGTAGCTTTGCGACATTTGAGACAACAATGCAGCGTGGTATCAAAAATTGGTACGACTTTATCTCTGTGTACTACCGATTAAACGTTCTATTTACTGCTTTTGTGCAAAACCCCAAATATCGATTAGATGTGTTGAAGTTGCTTCAAGGCGATGTGTATGGCGAAGAGCAACCAGAAGTTCTTAACGTCATGAAAAAAATTGTTACAGAAGTTGAGCAGAACGAAAATCATCTGTGGCATCGATATCTTGGCGACTTGACAACTTCTGCGTTTCAACCAGCTTTTTGAGCTATACCTACAAAGGAGAAGCATATGTCAGCAATAGAATTTGATGTTGGGATTATCGGCGGTGGACCTGCTGGTTCAGCAACCGCAGCTTACCTGGCCAAAGCAGGTCTAAAATGTGTTGTGTTTGAAAGTGAACTCTTTCCTCGCCCTCATGTTGGAGAATCTCTAGTTCCATCATCGACAAGGGTATTTAAAGAGTTAGGATTGCTTGACCAAATGGATCAAGCTGGTTTTCCAAGAAAATATGGTGCTGGTTGGACATCATCTGAAAAAGCTCCTATCTACGATATGGGTTGGGAGGGTCTAGAAGCAGACTGCCATGCGGATGTACGCTTTGAAGAGCGGGAGCAGGCTGGAGTTGACCGCAACTATACTTATCACGTAGATCGAGGGAAATTTGATCTACTCTTGCTGCAACATGCACATCAATTAGGAGCGAAAGTTTATGAAGGGGTCAGGGTGAAAGGTGTAGACTTCTCGGAACCATCCAAACCTCGAATCAACTTTTCTATAGGACATCAAGAAGTTGGTACAAGTGTGCGGATGGTCGTAGATGCAAGTGGTCGTCGTACAGTGCTGGGAAACCAACTTGGTTTGAAAATTAAAGATCCCATATTCAATCAATGTGCTCTTCATACTTGGTTTGAAGGTTATGACCGCACTGCATTAGCCCGCAATGGTTCACAGAAAGAGTTTATTTTCATCCACTTTCTACCAGTCACTAATACCTGGGTATGGCAAATACCAATTACTGAAACCATCACTAGCATAGGTGTTGTCACTCAGAAAAAATATTTTGCTAAATCGAAAGAAGATCGCGAGCAGTTCTTTTGGAACTGTATAAGTAGTCGTCCAGAGCTTTTGGCGGGTCTCAAATCAGCAGAACAGATCCGACCATTGAAGGAGGAAAGCGATTACAGCTATGCAATGAAGCAGATCTGTGGAGACAACTTTGTTTTAGTGGGTGATGCTGCCCGCTTTGTTGACCCTATATTTTCTACTGGTGTGAGCATTGCACTCAATAGTGCCCGATTTGCTAGTACAAATATCATCCAAGCTGCCGAAAAAGGTGTGTTTAACCGAAGTAGCTTTGCGACATTTGAGACAACAATGCAGCGTGGTATCAAAAATTGGTACGACTTTATCTCTGTGTACTACCGATTAAACGTTCTATTTACTGCTTTTGTGCAAAACCCCAAATATCGATTAGATGTGTTGAAGTTGCTTCAAGGCGATGTGTATGGCGAAGAGCAACCAGAAGTTCTTAACGTCATGAAAAAAATTGTTACAGAAGTTGAGCAAAACGAAAATCATTTGTGGCATCGATATCTTGGCGACTTGACGGCTTCTGCGTTTCAACCAGCTTTTTGAGTAAGCCAAATGACTAAAAACGAATAACGGATTTCTTAGCAAGAATTCATCCGTTCAGCAAGGTGGAATTCTGCTTGTCTAGAACACCGATTCACTAATCCCCAAAACTAGGTTTTTGTTCTAAAAAAGCCCAGATTTTCGTTGGAGTATATCAAAGAAACTAGGGTTTTTCGCCACAACTTTGAATACTGAATCGCTGTTCTAGTAGATATGCGTTGTCAAGTAAATATGCACAGTCTGCGTTCTGGAGTACAGACTATGGATTTTTGTTGGACGCAAGCTCAAAACGAACATTACAGTAGAGTTTTGAGGTTAGCACAAGAAAAACTTAACAGTGCGGCTAAGAACCGAAAGCATCCTCATCAATTTGAAAGAGAAGAATGGTCTTTGTGCGGTGAGCTTGGTCTGTTGGGTTTATGTGTTCCAACGCGCTATGGTGGTGGTGGGCTTAATGCTTTAACCACGGCGCGTGTAATTGAAGCTTTTGGGCGCGGATGCGAGGATATGGGCTTGGTATTTTCGGTATCAGCACATCTTTTTGCTTGTGCAATGCCGATTGTTGAATATGGGAGTGAGGAACTCAAAGAAACTATTCTGCCACGCTTATGTTCTGGTGAGTGGGTTGGTGCTAATGCCATTACTGAAAAAGAAGCTGGCTCTGATATCTTTGCTCTCAAAACTCAGGCAATCCGCAACGGTGAATCCTATGTTTTGACAGGTATTAAGAGCTACGTTACCAACGGCCCCATTGCTGATGTCACAGTGATATACGCCTTGACAAATCCCAAACATGGCTATCTAGGTATTACAGCTTTTGCTGTAACTAAAAATACAATAAATTTGATTGCCAGTGAGCCTTTTAGCAAAATGGGTTTAAGCAGCACCCCGGCAGGCTTAATGCACCTAGAAGAATGTTATGTGTCAGTAAATAACAAACTTGGCAATGAAGGGCAAGGTGCCCAAATTTTCAAACGCTCGATGCAATGGGAGCGGGCTTGTCTATTTGCTGCTTATTTAGGAATGATGGAGCGGCAACTGGAGCAAACAATTACCTATGCCCAAAAGCGCCGTCAATTTGGTAAGGCGATCGGTAAGAATCAGGCAATTTCTCATCAAATAGCCGATATGAAGTTACGTTTGGAAGCGGCTCGTTTACTCCTTTATCATGCTTGTTGGCTCTTTGACCAAGGCAAAGAATCGGTGCTTGACGTATCGATGTCGAAGTTGGCTGTAAGTGAAGCCGCAATTCAGTCAAGTCTGGATGCCATCCAGATTCATGGTGCAGTTGGCTTTACATCTGAGGCTGGCATTGAGCGGATGTTACGCGATGCCATTCCTAGCACTATTTTTTCAGGAACATCGGAAATTCACCGCGATATCATCGCAAGAGAATTGGGCTTATGAGCTTACAAAACCTTGTAATACGAAGTGCAGAGCGTGTGCCAAATGCTTTGGCAATCAAAGATCCCATTAATAGCATGACATATAGCGAGCTGGATAGCTTGGCTAACCGTATTGCTCGTGCACTCATCAAGCTTGGTGTCCGTAAGGGAGATCGTGTTGGCATCTGGCTCGACAAATCAACGTATGCTGTGGCGGCTATGCAAGGAGTCCTCCGTCTGGGCGCAGCATATGTACCGCTCGACCCCCTCAGCCCTACGTCTCGCGCACACACTATCCTAACTGATTGCTCAGTGCAAGCGCTAGTAACTACAGAAAAGCGTGCTGAAGCGGTTTTGACTGATGGGCTAGCACACATAGCATGTCTATGCGTGCAAGGTAATTGGCAGGGACTAAGTTGGCATAATGTGTTGTCACTTTCAGATCAACCTATAGAAGCCTCTAAATCTGTCGAAGACGATATTGCATATATCTTGTATACATCTGGCTCAACAGGCAAACCAAAGGGTGTGTGCATTAGCCATCGTAACGCACTTGCCTTTATTCATTGGGCTAGCACAGAACTTCAAGCAACATCGGCTGATCGTTTTTCCAATCATGCTTCATTCAATTTCGACATTTCGGTATTAGATATTTATGTAGCATTTCACGCAGGTGCATCTGTTCATCTGATTCCTGATGAAATGTCTTACAGTGGTAAAAGATTAGTCAACTTTATCATTCAACAAGAAATCACTATCTGGTACTCAGTACCGTCAGCGTTGATTCTTATGATGGAGCAGGGTGGATTACTGGATGTACCATCTATTCCTTTACGTGCTATCCTCTTTGCTGGAGAACCTTTTCCTATCAAGCATCTACGGCGGTTGTATGAGCGTTGGCGATCTGCACGATTCTTAAACCTTTATGGGCCGACTGAAACCAACGTTTGCACATTCTATGAGTTACAAGAAATAGACCAAAAGCTTACTAAGCCTGTTCCCATTGGTTGTGCGTGCTCTGGTAACCAAGTATGGGCAGTGAAAGAAGATGGCACAGAGGCGAAACCAGGAGAAGAAGGAGAACTCATGGTGTCTGGTGCTAGCGTCATGCGCGGTTATTGGGGGCACTTACCATATGGTGACAAACCTTATAAAACGGGCGATATTGTGCGCTTACTAGAAGATGGTAATTACATGTACATTGGTCGCCGTGATTACATGGCAAAAGTAAGAGGCCATCGGGTAGAACTCGGCGAGATAGAGTCAGCACTAGAGGAGCACCTTTCGATCCACGAAGCAGCTGTCATCATATCTGGAGCGGAGATCGAAACGCGTCTCATAGCTTTTATTGCACTTAAGAAAGATGCTGTAGCTCCTTCGCTTTTAGACATCAAGCGGCATTGTGCCGAGCGTCTTCCCCGCTACATGATTGTCGATGACATATGCTATCTAACTGATTTGCCGCGTACAAGGAACGGCAAGGTTGATCGCCTTCATCTGTCTAATAATCAAGTTGATTTTATCAAAAGGAGGAATTTAAATGCAGCGCTCTGAAGTTTTGCAGCAGTTGAGAGATTACATTTCCCTAGAAGTTCTTAACGGCAATCATGATGATTTAGATGATTCAACTCCCTTACTTGAATGGGGAATTCTCAACTCATTCGAGCTGGCAAGGATTCTCACGTTTATTCAAAACCAATTTGATATTGAAGTGCCAATTGATAAAGTTGTTGCTGAACACTTCAAAGACATTAGCTCTATTACAGATTTAATGTTGAATCTGGCAAACGAACACTCAGACCACACAGCTAAAACAGCAATTGTTTAATAAGTAATACGTAATACGGCTTTTGAATAATCAAAGAGGTTGGTAAAGACATGCAATCACTTTTAATCGAAAAAGTAAATTATGTCCTGACACAGGATCAAATGCCGACATCATGGTATAATATACAAGCAGATCTGCCTATACAAGTACCGTCATTGCGTCATCCCAAGACTGGCGAGGTAATATCTCCAGAAGAGATAAAAAGTTTGTTACCGATGGCGTTGATCAAACAGGAATTCAGTCAAGAACGCATGATCGAAATTCCTGAAGAAGTACAAAGAATCTATAGGCAATGGCGGCCCTCGCCACTAATCCGGGCACGTCGCTTAGAACAGGCGCTTGATACCCCAGCTAAAATCTACTACAAGTACGAAGGCGTCAGCCCATCAGGGTCTCACAAGCCTAATACTGCCGTACCGCAGGTTTATTATAACAAGCTAGAAGGTGTAAAACGTTTAGTGACTGAGACCGGTGCTGGTCAGTGGGGTTCTTCCCTAGCAATGGCTTGCGCTTTTTTTGGGCTAGATTGCGGCGTCTATATGGTCAAAGTGAGCTATCATCAAAAGCCATATCGACGCGCACTAATGGAAGCCTACGGTGCACGCGTCGTTGCTAGCCCGAGCAATGAGACTGACGCTGGGCGCGCAATCTTGTCCGAACACCCTGATTCAACTGGCAGTTTAGGAATTGCAATTAGTGAAGCGGTCGAAGTAGCTCTACAAGATGTGGACACTAAGTTAGCCCTTGGTAGCGTTTATAACCACGTACTTATGCACCAAACGGTAATTGGTCAAGAGGCGATGAAACAACTGGAACTAGCAGGCGACTATCCCGATATCATCATTGGTTGTACCGGAGGTGGCTCAAACTTCAGTGGCATTGCTTTTCCATTTATCGGTGCTAAACTACGTGGTGAACGTGATATACGTGTGATTGCAGTTGAGCCAGCATCCTGCCCTAGCCTGACCCGTGGTACATATGCTTACGACTTTGGCGACACATCTAAGTTAACACCAATGGTCAAGATGCACACCCTCGGACATAGCTTCATACCTGCGGGTATTCATGCTGGAGGATTACGCTATCATGGCATGGCCCCACTCGTCAGCCATCTTATGAAACTTGGGCAGATTGAGGCGCGTGCTGAGACGCAGATCCGCTGCTTTGAAGCTGGTATCCAGTTCGCTCGCGCTGAGGGCATTGTTCCAGCACCTGAAGCAACTCATGCAGTTCGGGCGACAATCGACGAAGCGCTACGTTGCAAAGAGTCCAATCAGTCTAAAGTAATTTTGTTCAATTTGTGCGGTCACGGACACTTTGATATGCAAGCCTATATAGACTATATGGCTGGCAAACTGCGTGACCACGAGTATTCACAAGAAGAGGTGGCGATGGCGCTAGCCGGACTACCGAGCATGGAGTAGTACAGAAGTCAGAAGTCTCTCAGCTTTGCTGTGGCTCGCTGACATTTCCAATTTGACATGGATGCGACAGCGTGAATTTACAGCGGTGAGGGCTTGAGGCTTAAATTTAAGGATTAGGCGATCGCGACAGTAGAAATTTATGTGGATATCACTGTAGGTTTTTGTGACTTATATGACTTCTGTCAATATTGAAATGTCTTTAGCACAAAGCCTAATTAATCCTCTTTTATCAATCTGGGGAACCCCAATCGCTGAAAGCCTTTCGGAGCTTTAGTTTCCATTTAAGGGCTGAAAATTCTAGTTACTGTTAGAAAATAAAGCCTCAAATGTTGATTAAGTCAATGTCTGAAATTTGGCTTCGATTATTGTTTTCCGAAAGTGACAAAACAGGGTTAATGGTGATTGCAGGAGAGAAATTCAGCCGTTCTCAAATGCACCTGAATAAAATCATAACCTTCGTTATCGCCTTTCATATTTTTTTAATTAAGCGCTTATTGAACTTAGTTCAGTTTATGAACCACATAAACATCTGACTTTTCCCGTTATCTCCTTGATTGAGCGATCGCTTACCATGCCCCTAGCCAAAAGCTCTATTCTCTCGTAATTCATTGTCATTATCTTAATTTATTGAGAGTTAAAATAGAGCATGAAACCCTTACTAATTCGTTGTTTCACAACTTAACAAGAAAAGTCAGCATAAACATACATTACCTGCTTTTGAACAGAAAATATTTTGAAATTCATAGCTGACATTGGAAAATCATAGGAACTTTATTCTTGCGCTATGCTTTACCGTGCTTGTTTAGCAGAATATGACATTGCAGCTTCCTGAATTCCTAATATGTATAAAAAATATTGGTCATTTTCGGGGTTATCCTCTTAGAGGAACAGAGAACATGAAAGATACCGACATTCAGGATTTACGGACAGCACTTCACTTTCTTCAACAATATGATGAAGGTTCAGAACACATTTCTACACCCGTGAAGGCATGGTGTGAACTAGCAGAAATATATGCAAAAAAAGGAGGTGGCGTTCCAGTTAGACCTCCAACTCGCTCTGGTCCACCAATGCTTTTTAAGCGAGTCATGCCTCAAGACCAGCCTGTGCTAGTGGGGTTATTCGGCTCCCGTCGGCGTTGTGCTCTGTTAATAGGTAGTACAGAGGAACAGATAACCGAGAAATTGCTGGAGGCTGCTCGAAATCCTTTAGCTCAGATACGAAAAGAAGCTCCACCTTGCCAAGAGGTTGTTTATCGCAAGAATGTTAATCTTGCATCTTTACCAATTCCTATTCTGACTCCTAAAGATGCTGGACCATACATAACTCTTGGTCTGTCTATGGCGAAAGATCCTGAAACGGGTGTTCAGAATATTTCTATTCATCGTCTATGTGTGCAAGGGCCTGATACGCTTACCATATGGATGGTACCCGGACGCCATCTCGAGTCTTTTTATTTAAAAGCAAAGGCAATGGGTCAATCTCTTCCTATCTCGATCCAAATTGGTCTTGACCCAGCAGTCTATATAGCCTCTTGCTGTCCTAGCCCGCTGGCTCCACTTGGTTTCAATGAACTGGATATTGCTGGTGGTTTACGGGGGCGTCCTATTGAGATTTCCTCATGTTTAACGGTAAATACAGACTGCATCAGTCATGCTGAGTATGTACTAGAAGGAGAGATTCTTCCAGAACTTGTGCCGGAAAATCAGGTTGCCGATAATTCTTTGCCTGAATTCCTCGGCTATGATGGCAAAGCCCAACCGAGTTTGCCAATTGTGAAGATTACGGCGATTACCCATCGCTCTAATGCACTATTTCAAACAGTAATTGGTCCAGGATATGAGCAGTCCAACCTGTTGGCCTTTGGAATGGAAGCCGCTACTCTTTTATTCATTCGTCAACACGTCACTGATCGAGTCATTAATGCTTATTGCAGCTCGGCAGGTGGAGGGCTACTTTTAATATTTCTCCAATTCCGAAAAGAGCAGGAACAAGATGACGGCGTTGTTCGGCAAGCTGGGCTGGCCGTACTAGGTGCTTTCCGAATGATTAAACATATAGTTCTAGTAGATGAGGATGTTAATTTATTTAACGAAGAAGACGTCTGGTGGGCAATGACAACTCGGTTTCAGGCTGACCAAGATTTAATAATGGCACGCAATACTCAAGGATTTCCATTAGATCCTAGCCAGAATCCAGCATATGCTCCTAGCATTACTAGCCCAGGTTTTACTACTAAGGCAATATTTGACTGTACCGTTCCTTTTCGTTTAAAAAGCAGGTTTCAACGTTCTATATTTATTAACTCCACAGAAGCAAAGTCAATTATCGAAAACTGAAATCTACCTTTGTATGTCCCAAACACTCTATATTCCTACTGATTTTGCCAATAAGTTTCGTAACTTACTGTCTTTACCCCAAAATGAGCAGCAGGCTGCTGCTGCTGCTTTTTGGTCTAATACTGATTTTTCATTTACAGAAGAATGGAACTCACGCTTTGGACCCAATTCTTTATTTGATGCTTGGACTTGTTGCTCATTAATGCAAAACATTTATACTTCCAATGCTCTGATTCTGAAATCTTGGCTCAGCAAACGCCGTGGATGGCGAGTTATAGAAATTGGTGGTGGAAACGGAGCACTTTGGTCACACGTTTTGAGTCCACAAGATGAAGGAGAGTTGATTGTTATAGACCCTGTACCCGAAGTACACAAGCAGGTAAGTCAGAGGCTTCCTGCGGGAGTTAAATTCATTCCCATTCAAGCCCCAGTTGAAACTGTAACTTTAAGTGAGGCAGATGCCGTAGTTTGTAGTTTAACTCTACATCATTTAGCAGGAATAGATACCTGTGAACGATCTAAACACGGACTTACAGGTTCTGGAAAACTAGAAGTGCTTAGTCAAATAGCTCAAGCACTTAAGCCTCGTATGGGATTAGCAATTCTCAATGAGTCTGATATGTATTCAGATCTTGACTTACCTCCAAATGATCCAGTACTGGTAGACCATTTGTTAGAAGCTTACGTGCGGCGTGTAGGGCTTTCCCTATTTTTAGATGCTGAAGCACTAGTTAACGATCCCAAAAATTTAATTCCACGCTGGTATGCCATAATTCATCAATGGTGTGTAGGACAGGTTTTTAAGGCTCATGTTCCTATAGCTGAAAGAGATGTTTATGAGCTAAATCTTTCTCGATGGTTAGAAGTACTAAGACGTGCAGGGCTAACTGTAATCGAATGGAAATGTACTGATAATTTTGGTTTGTTTTACCGCTATTTACTCAAACCATCGTTAGAGGATAATGTAAATTTAAACCAAGTTTGACAAAATTTAACAATCTAGCTCTTGGAATGAAGAAAATGGGATTCTTTAGCAAATAAGAATATGTTTCGTTTTTTGGCGTTGCTGAATATGAGTATGAATTGAGATTTTTGACCAAAGCTGAAAGTATATTCTTCCCACCTTTGCGCGAAACAAAATTCATCCCGTAAATTAGCAACGCCCGTTTTTTTTACTATTGCACTGTTCGCAACGGTCTATAAAGGTATCATCTCCACAACTTTTTCATCTTTTCATCCTGTCAAGGACAACAAAATTTTTGAAACTATGTTGTAGTCAAACAATTATGTAAAGATGTCAACTAAACCTAGAAATCTTTATGTTAGAGTTTGGGGTAAAGGTGAGGCAGCCGTGTTGGTACATGGCAGCAATACAGCCAATCCAGAGTCTACATGGTTGCAGCAACGTGATTTAGCTGAAAGATACAAGTTAGTCATACCAGATCGCCGTGGTTATGGTGCCAGCGCACCAATTGAGCAGAAAGGTTTTGAAGATAATATTCAGGATATACTTACTGTGCTTGGAACTGGTGCTCATTTGGTTGGCAGTTCGTATGGTGGCGTAATTGCCTTACTAGTAGCTGCACGCCGACCAGAGGTAGTGCGATCATTAACTATAATTGAACCTCCTGCCTTTGAAATTGCACGTGGACATTTGGTAGTTGAGGAATTTATTGAACGTATTTGTCCATTGTATGCGGCTGTACCTCAGATAACTCCAGAAGATTTTATCTTCGGTTTCGTTCAAGCACTTGGTGGGCAGCTTCGCAAACCAATTCAGCTTTCGCCGGAGCGCCGTCAGTCCATTATTGCTACCATGACTGAACCTCCGCCTTGGGAGGCTGAAATCCCTGTGGGTACGCTGGCAGCGACTCGGTTTCCCAAACTCGTTGTCTCCGGTGGCTGGCACCCCGTGTTCGAGACTATCGCTGACTTGTTAGCACGACGTGTGGGTATGGAGCGGGCAGTGATTCAGGGTGCTGGTCATGAGGTTCAGGAACTCGGCAGGCCATTCAACGAGCGACTAGAAGCACTCTGGAAGGTATCATCAACTTAAGTTAGCAGTGTAGAAATTGAGTATGGTAACTCCGTATTTCACGCCGAATAATCTGATGCTGCTGCCTTGATACCAGTCAACCTCAGCTTTTAAATTATAGATAATATGGTATACGACAAAATTATCAAGTTACTTACTGAAAACGGAATTGATTTCAAAATTCACACGCATGAGGTAATTAAAACAATCACAGATGTGGAAGAAAAATTACCATTTCCTAAGAACCGCTTACTGAAAACTGTTGTCTTTAAGATTAGAAACTCATCCTGGATTTTGGCTGCCGTTAAAGGAGAGGATAGAGTAGATTATCGAAAACTGGCATCTAGTTTGGAAGTGCATCGTAGCGATTTAATATGTCCATCACCAGAAGAAATTAAGTCAATATTAGATTTTGAGATAGGTGGTGTATCTCCAATTCCAACAAGTGATGATACAAAAGCTGTCTTTGATAGTGCATTGCTTAGCATGAATTTTGTATACTGCGGAAGTGGTAGAAACGACCGAACTCTAGAAATCGGAGTAGAGGAGCTTTTACAATTGTCAAAAGCTAAAGTAATATCTATTGTCTGACTTAAAGCTTGAGTTAGAAAATGCAATATTTCAAGTATAACTGTAGTAAACTTTGATTCATCTAATTTTCTACTCGATATGCTTTAACTGTTAAGCTTTTAGCCCATAAAAAGTGCAAATTCAATATGGAGCAGCTGAGCAGATTATTAGCTCAACGAAAATCAAGGAGGCTATTGGTGACATTTTTAGCTAATTGGTTAACCGTATTTATAATCGGGTGTCTAGCAGTCATAAGCCCCGGACCAAATCTTGCCATTACCCTCCGTAATGGCCTGGTGTACTCGCGAAAAGCTGGAGTGTACACTGCTGTTGGTCTTGCCACTGGTAATCTTGTTCATGCCACATACTGTTTGTTGGGCATTGGAGTAATTATTTCTAAGTCAATTTTTTTGTTTAACATACTGAAGTGGCTTGGTGCTGCATACTTGCTCTACATCGGCATCAAATCCCTGCAAGTGAAAAAAGCTATAGGCAATGTTACTAACTTACAGTATCGGCAGACCATAAGCAATTGGACAGCGTTTCGTACAGGCTTGTTCACAAATCTGTTGAATCCGAAAGTAACCTTGTTTTTCCTTGCTCTATTTACGCAGATTATTCGACCAGCAACACCTCTGCTTATTCAAGCTGTCTACGGTCTGACGATAGTTAGTATAGAATTTGCATGGTTTGCTTTGGTTGCCATATTGATTTCACAACACACGCTCAAGAACTTCTTTCTGTCATTTTCACATTGGATTGAACGGGCGACAGGGGTGACGCTGATTGCCCTAGGGCTACGTTTGGTATTTACAAAGGAAAACAATACTTAATTTATCTGCCTCTAAGGCAAATGCTCTAAGAAAAGCTATCTGTGAAATCAATTTTGTCACCATTATCCACAACTGGGGGCAACATTGCCCAAGGTGCGATTGAGCGAAGCCCAGTGCCTCCAGCAATCGCCTCTTCATAGACTGCTGTTTATGTTATCAACATAAAATCCAGATGGCTAGCCACAGCTTCGCAAAAGTGTTAAACAGCATTACCCATCCCAAACGCTTGTAGTCAGCCATCTATGGTTTTAAGATCACAAGCGTTTCTTAATTTTTGATTGATGATGGCGCTCGCTGTTCAAATTATCTTTCTCTTAAGTCACAGACTCAGAATCTGGGGCATTCCACGTAGTTAGTCAAACGTGTAATTAGCAATTGAAACTGGCTTTACAAGAGCCAATACCTCATGGCAGAGGTAGAAATTATATTGTTCGCGCCGCCCCTGTGTGTTTGAGCATCTGTAAACGATTTTTCATCTGAAGAAGGCAGTTTTTCTATTTCTTGCCACTAAAGTTGTGTTTATCTGTCTTCATTGAGGTACTTAAGCAGAGTTTCGATTTGGTGAACAGAATAGACATTAATCGGGAGCATGGGAGTATCAGAGCCAGCAAGCATCGCTATTACTCGATGAGTATTGTAGTCTATATTTTTGAGCTTTTGTATCAGGCGTAAGCCCAGAACTGGAGTATTACACCGGGATTTGATAAAAGTTTCAATGTCGGAGCGGAATGTAACTTCGACACCAACCCCACCGGAAAACTTTAGAGCTTCAGAGAAAACAATTCCTGGCTCAACTATAGTTTTAGCTTTTGTTAAGGCGATGAAAAAGGTGGATTTAAAATCATCAGGCATCCTATGCAGTTGGGCTTTTGTGGTTGCCAATGCTTCATCACTGACATATCCAAGGCTAATTTCTGAAGGTATGGGGCATTTTTCTAAATTAACCCGCGAACCGTAGACATCACCCAAAAGCTGTTTTCTGCGTTTAGCTTCTCCCATACTTCATCCCCTATTACTACCATGAGTGTCTAACTAGAATACTAGCCAATGCTGCAAAGTCCAATGGCACTGCTTGAGCCACTACCGCCATAAAAATACCCCCAGAATATGGGGGCGATTGATGTGGTTAATGTGCCTAAAAAGACACAATTGAATAATGAGAGTTCGCTATAAGGATTTCTGTATATATGCCCATCTTAGAATGAACTGTCGGTGAATGTCTTCCGTGATCACCTTTTCTTCAAAATCGCTTCACAACAACTTTTCAATAACTGTGCTTTTATACCGTTAACCATTGCAAAAATTTTCCTTCTTCTTTTTCAAATATTCAATCCGGCAGCAACTGCGCCGCCATTGGTCTTTAGTCAAAGGATAATAACTAGACCAAATACTTCCATCTGGTGCTGAATAAAAAAATGTAATTACAGCCGATTGAGAGCCAAAGTTACAGGTACTCACTTGTACCTCATCCCCAAGAGCAAAGGTCTGGCCTTCACAGTTAGTTACTGTCTCTAATTTTTATATGGTGGTATTCGTTTCGGCTTTGTTGCAGTTGTTTATTTTCTAGTTCTGGTTGTGCTAAATCAGTAGCTTTACTTGACGAGTTTTGAGTTAATTCTTCTACATTGTCTAATCTACTCCAAAAATCGCGCCCAATTCTGGCGACGAAGCTTAACCTTTAACTGTCGAAGCTGGGCAGATTTTCGCTGCCGGCAATTTCTTCTAAAAGTAATTTGCAATTAATATAGCCTAAAGAGATGGCACGAAACACTGCATGGGGGCGATTTTGGGAACCCAACTTGAGATTCAATGAATTTGTATATCCCCTGATTGAGCCTGCGGAAACGTGCAGTTTAGAGGCAATTTTTTCGTTAGAGAACCCAAACGCCATAAGTTTGAGAACTTTCATCTCCATTGGAGTCAAAGATTCACGCAACTTTCTTTTTCCTTTTGAGGAATTTTCTGACTCCATATCCAAGATGGCGCGAGACACTCTAGGGTCAATCCAAGACTGGCCCTCGTAAGACATTTTGATAGCGTACAGCAGAATTTCTGGGTCAGTATCTTCTAGTAAATAAGAAGTTGCCCCAGAATTAAAAGCCGATTTCAAAAGCCCTTCATCTGAGTGAGCAGAAAGAACAATTATTTTTAGATTGGGGAATTCAGTATGAATAGCAGTTATTAAATCAATACCCGAAACATCTGGTAAATTTATCTTAAAAATCACAACATCCGGCTGAGAGTGGCGAATTGATTCTAATCCTTTTACCCCTGAATCCGCCTCAGATGCTTCCAGATTCGCTTGAGAAATAGCCGTTTTTATGCCTAACCTAACAATAGGTAAATCTTCAATGATAAGGACACGCATATTTCTAGTGATTTGAAAAACTGATCAATAAAATTAAGAATTATGTGTCAGGATTCAGTAGGTAAGTTATCCAGCAAGGCTGACGAATTTCTTCAGAATTCTCAATTTTTATTTATTGATAAATTTTACCTGATATCTCCAGAAAATTTCCTGATATTTGGTATTAATTATTAGGGAGTTTAGCGGCTATTACTGACCTCTATAAGT